>JAHLWT010000095.1 GCA_019057775.1 Promethearchaeota archaeon | reverse complement strand
GTTCTATAGGATCTGAACCGGGATGGTCCACAGTAATAATTAGAACTGAAAAAGGTGCAAATTTATTTCAAAAAGCTTTAGATCTTAAATTAATTGAAAAAAAAGAAATAAAAGAGGATAGTAAAAGTTTTCGGATTTTAAATCGAATTGCAAAATCTAAACAAAAGATCTATAAGGAGACTTATAGGCCTAAAATGATTGAACAAGATCCCCATGTAAGGATCTCTAATTTTCAAGAGGTGTCCGAGGGATTAACTTTAGAAATGATAAAATTGGAAGCTAATAGGTGTTTACAATGTGGAATGCCTCATTGTATATCGGGGTGTCCTGTAAATATAGACATTCCGCAATTTTTAAAATTATTAAAACAAGGAAAATTAATTGATGCCCTTCGAGTCATGAAGGATTCTAATTTGTTACCTGCGATATGTGGGAGAGTATGTCCTCAAGAAATTCAATGCGAGAAATTTTGTTTACTAAATAGTTTAGAAGAACCTATTGCGATAGGTTATTTAGAAAGATTTATTGCAGATTGGGAAAGAGAAAATCAACTTAAAGAATGTCCAGAATGTAAACTTCCCAATAATATTAAAATTGCTGTTATTGGTTCTGGACCAGCAGGTTTAACTTGTGCTGGAGAACTTGCTAAAAGGGGTTATGATGTTACAATTTTTGAAGCTTTCCATGCGGGAGGAGGAGTGTTATCGTATGGAATCCCGGAGTTTAGACTCCCTAAAGAGATAGTCAAAGATGAAATTGAAACATTAAAAATGCTTGATGTTAAGGTACAATATAATACGATTATTGGGAAATCCTTAACATTACAAGATTTAAAAGAGATGGGATACAAAGCATTTTTCATTGGAGTAGGGGCAGGTCTTCCTATGTTTCCAAAAATGCAAGGTTTAAATCTAAACGGTGTTTTGACTGCAAATGAATTCCTTACAAGAGCAAATCTAATGAAAGCTTATAAATTTCCCGAATATGATACACCCATAAAGATTGGGGAAGTTGTTTTAGTTATAGGTGGAGGGAACACGGCTCTAGATTCAGCAAGAGTTGCTAAACGCTTGGGTGCTAAACGAGTAATAGTTGTGTATAGAAGGTCAGAATTAGAGATGCCGGCAAGGATAGAAGAATACAATCACGCAGTTGAAGAAGAAATTGAATTCATGTTCTTGACGAATCCTATAAGATTTATAGGAGATGATAAGGATAATTTAAAACAGGTTAAAGTCATAAAAATGCGATTAGGAGAGCCTGACGAATCTGGACGACGTAGACCAATCCCAATCGAGAACTCTAATTTTATTATAGAAGCTGACACGGTCATAATAGCAATTGGAGCTCTAGCCAATCCTGTTTTAACTAAATCACTTCCAGACTTAAAACTTAATAAATGGGGTTATATTGAAACGGATGAAAATAGTAAAACTAGTTTAGAAGGGATCTATGCAGGAGGAGATATAGTTTCAGGTTCTGCCACCGTAATATCAGCTATGGGTGCAGGAAAAAAAGCTGCTCGAGCAATACACGAGTATTTGAAGAATAAACTAGCATTAATTGATAATTAAAATGTAAAATTACAGATTAAAGCCCTTATAAAAATCAAAAGAACAGAGAATATCAATCTGTCTCGAAACAATATTTGTATTATTACCCAACTCATTCCCACATAAAAACCCTTTTATCTCTTATTTCTTTGATTGAACTATATTAAATTAAAAAAATCAAAATTATATTCAGAAAATCAGTCCAATTTAGTACTAAAAATGAAAAATATTCATTCAATGGATGATGACTAATAAAAAATTAATAAAAAAAAATTAAAAGAAAAGTGATCAAATATGAGCGAAATCTTAGATCCCTTTAAAATAAGCCAAAAACAGCTTTATGATGCATGTAAAATTAGTGGTTATGATACCCAAATTTATAATGCTCTAAGCCAACCTGAGAGATTTGTTGAAATAAAAATTACCATGAAAATGGACAATGGATCCTTGAGGACATTTAGAGGTTTTAGAAGTCAATATAACTCTGCAAGAGGTCCAATGAAAGGTGGGATTAGATGGCATCCTGAAGAAAGTGCATCCTTGGTAAAAGCTTTATCTGCGTGGATGACATGGAAATGTGCTTGTGTAGATATTCCCTTAGGGGGTGCAAAAGGAGGTATTATTTGCAATCCTAAAGAAATGAGTAATAATGAAATTGAGAAATTAGCACGAAATTATATTCGAAAACTTGCCGATGTGCTAGGACCAAATGTAGATGTACCTGCCCCGGATGTGTATACTAATCCTCAGATTATGGCTTACATGCTTGATGAGTATGAGGTTATAGTTCGGAAACATTCTCCTTCAGTTATTACTGGTAAACCTTTACCATTAGGCGGGAGTGCAGGAAGATCAATTGCTACAGCCCAAGGTGGGGTGTATTGTATTCGAGAAGCAGCAGAAGATTTAGGATTGAATTTGAATGGAGCAAAAATAGTCGTACAAGGTTATGGTAACGCTGGCTCTTGGGTTGCGAAAATTTTACAAGACACGTTTAATTGCAAAATAATTGCTGTTTCAGATTCAAGAGGGGGAGTCTATAATGAAAATGGAATAAACTCCCATGAAGCTGCTATTCATAAAGAAAAAACAAGATCAGTAATTGGATTAGATGGCACAAAACAGATTACAAATGAAGAATTATTAGAATTAGAATGTGACGTTTTAATACCAGCAGCTCTTGAAAATGTAATTACTCGAGAAAACGTTGAAAATGTCAATGCTAAAATAATCGCTGAACTTGCTAATGGTCCAACGACTCCTGATGCTGATCAGACTCTCTTTGAGAAAGGAACCCACGTTATCCCCGATTTATTATGTAATGCTGGTGGAGTTACAGTTTCCTACTTCGAAATGGTTCAAGGATATTATCGCTATTTCTGGACAGAGAAGGAAGTATTTGAAGCATTAAACAGAGTTATGACAAGAGCATATCGTTCTACTGTCGAGCAATCACAAAAATTTAATACACATAATAGAATGGGTGCTTATATTATTGCTCTTGAAAGAGTAATAAATGCCATGAAGTTACGAGGATGGTTATAAGGTATTTTCACTAAATATTGAATTTTATCTTTAATATTTTCTCTTTACTTTTTTTTACTATATATTCTTATCCAAAGAGTGGAACTAAGATCAGTAAGTACAATATTGATATTCCAATGTGAATTAAGGCAAACGAAGATCCTGTTTTTAATAAGCGCGTATAGTTAAAATTTTCTACACCTGAATCTCGTGCAATTTTCAGAGTCATCATATCGCAAGCCGCTCCCGAAGGTAGGAAATTTCCGCCAAGATTGATACCGATTATAAGCGAAAAAAATAGTGGAACTGATGAGAATCCAAAACCCATCTCTGGATCTATTAATGTTGTTATAATAGGGATAAAAATTAACGCAGTAGGAGTATTCGCAACAACGCCAGAGATAAAACTGATTATTATTAGGATAATAAAGGACAAAACAAAAGGACTTAAACCTCCAAAGGGTATCATTTCAAAAAGCTCTCCAAATCCCGCCTCTATAAGACATCCAACGACTACATACAATGAAATGAAGAAGAACAAGATTTCCCACTCAACATCCTTTAAAAGATCGCTCATAGATTTTCCCGTATAACCCCTATTAAATAGTACCAAAATTAAAGTGGCAATCATGGCAGTTAAAAAAAGTAAAGGGAGAATACCAAATAATATAATTGTTATGATTATGGCAATACCGTTAAAATAAAACATTTTTTTGTTTTTAATCATAATTTCTGTATCTATTAGATCTAATACAAATGTCTTCTGCGCCTCTTCAATTTTTGGTTCTTTACTCAGGATAAATCTGTCAAGTAAAAAAATCGTACAAAACAACAAAATAAATGAAAATATCCAATAAAACTGAATGAAGTAAATGGTATTTAGTTTGAAGGCTGTAGAGATAATGATGTTTTCTCCACTTGAGAAGGGTGTGATAATGGAGCCGATATTAATACATATTGTCATGCCCAATAAATAGGTTCCAGCTCTAATTTTTAAAAAATGACATAATCGAATAACTATTGGAGCAAGAATTAATACAACAACAACATCGCTGATAACTGCTGCTAAAAAAGTAGTCATTATACAAAGGAGCCAAAAAAAAGTTCTTCTATTCCCTTTTGATAATTTAAAGAGTTTTACAGCAAGGAATTCTAAAAGATTAGAATCTTGAGCTATTTTAGTAATAATACTCATACTTAATATGATTATGATTGCTCTCCATTCAATAAAACCAATAAAAGTATTAATCCCTATTCCCTTTACTAAACCCGTAATTGTTGCGGCAATAAAACAGCCTAATAGGGAAATTGCGACAAAATCTACGTTAGATTTAGAATAACTCACAATAATTAGAATGAATATAATGAGAATTATTATAAGTAGTATAGGTTCCATAGTGTTTTTCTAATAAAATACTAGAAATTAGTTAATAAAATTTAGTAATTAGCTTCTAATAAATCTAATTAAAATTAGTTAATTTTAATTTTAAGACAAAAGAAGTAATCAATTTTATACAGTGAATTAATCCTTCGTTTTTAACCTTTATTTTTAAGAAATTGGAATAATAGGTTCATTTTATTAAGAACAATTTGAGTAAAAACATAAATAAATTTAAATCATTCAGGAGATTAAAATTTGAAATGAGATAATCAAAAATATTATCTTCGATGAAAAATTTTAAACTCGGGAAATAACCTTCAACATTTTTAATTATTTCTACTACTCGTCTGATTAAATTTATAATTTGCTTTTCCGCTACATGTATATTACATATCATTGGATCTATACCGGTGATATTAAAACCTATTTCTCTTTCAAAAGTGATATTCCTTAATTCTGGATTTTCCTTAACAACATCTGACTCTGTATAATTTTCGAACATCTTCTCTATTTTTTTATAAACAACTACTTTTTTTTTTTTAGATAAATGACCTTCAACTACATTCATAGCTAAGTTTAAAACCTGTTGAAAAATTCCTAAGATATCAAAGAATTCTGCAATGTGCCCAATTCGCTCTGCTTGTTGCCATTGTGTATAAAATTCATCTATTACTTTTTCAAATGGTTTATATATTTCGACATTTCCTGCCCATTTACCTTGCCAGCGGTTTTTTTCGCTTGCATATTGTTGAATAAATGTAACTCTTATTATATCTAATCGTGCTCTTAAAATATCACCTCTAACAGCTCTTGAATCTGCTCCAATAAATAACAGATTTGTTTCTTTATCTTGTATATAAACCCATCGTAAACCCCCCATTTCAATAGAATCTATTCCTTGTTTGAATTCTACAATAGTGAATTGATTAAGCGCTGTTAATAATCCTGAAACTAGATCCTCATTAATCGGAAAATCCATAAAGGGTTTATAAACTAATGTAATCCCCGAGTCAGACTCCATCACCCATATGTTCATCTTTATACCCTTGCTTGCTCAAATCTTTAATATATATTAATTTAGTATCTTAAATAATATCTTGCATCTCGAAAAAAGATTTTACATCATTAAAAAATCTTTTAATGAATTGGTTTTCAGCCCACGTTCTAATTTTCTCAACATATCAGTTATTTTATTCCTCAATGTAAGTTCAGCCACATTTCTCCCAATTAAATTAAGAAATCCACTCTCAAGTTTGAAACTATGGATGAACACACCTATTTTACATTTTGTTGGAGTTATTGCTTTTACTCTCATATTTCCCTCTAATTCTCTAATATCCTTATTATTTCGAATATTGAGTTCAATTAATCGACCTTTTCCTCCTGATTGTTCTCCTTTATCTTGTAAAACTAATTCTCCTTCCATTTCTACCGGAATTTTCATGATCTCATCTGTGATTTTAGTGAATAAAACGTTAGGAGAAATAAATTCTGCCTCCATACTTTTAGCAGGATTTATCTTTACCCAAAATTGTGGATTATAAAAACTTTTTACAAGATCTTCCTTGCTACAGTTATCGAGTTCTACTACTTTTGATATAATATTTACTGGCACTCAGACTTCCTCTTCATTTAATCATTTTTTGGATTCATTATCAATTTTTTTTCATCATCGGCCATTTATTATATCATTAAAAGGTTGCCTTCAGTTGCTCTCTCATATATTTCAATTCAAAATATCATTTTAATCGGAAAAGTTTGCTTTGTTCTATATCATTTTCAGCCTTACACTTAGGACAAATCCAAGATGTTTCATTTTTTTTAATAGAATTAATGCAATTATGACAAATAGCGATATCACATATACAATAATGTGTTCTATCCATTGTATCTTCGCAGTTTTTCCCACATGTAAAACAAATTGGTGGGGTTTTAGTTGTCGACATTTTTCAATTCAAATAATATTTCTTTTATTCTTATTATACTTTTAATTCTAAGTATTATATTACTTTAATGATAAATATAAGTTTATTATCAATTATGGAAAAACTAAATTCAAGACTTACGTTGTTGGCACTATTTAGCCTTTTTTTTATATATAAAACAATCGATGCAGCAGTTTTAAATAATCCCAATGAAACTACATTCTGGTTTTTAATCACACTTATGTATCTAATTTCTTTATTGGTTGCTTTTATAGTTATGAAAAAGTTAAAGAAAGAACAAAAGGTCTAGCGTTTCTTCTTTTTCTTCAAAAAATCTGGGATCATTCCATCAATCCCAAGACTCTTCAAGATTGTTTCTCTAATATTCATCTGGATAGTTAAATCTGACATCGTTTTCATTGTCGCTTCCAATGCTTTACTCATTTCTCTGATTGTTTGAGAGGTCATTTGTAAAGATTCCTTAATTGTAATATTAGTTACATGTAATTCTTCTGTTAATTTATTCATGCTATACCTCAATTCAGAGAGTTCATTTTTTATTCCTGCCATGATTTTCAATATCCGATTTTTTATCCTAAATAAATCATTAATATTTATTAAAATTATGAACAAAACTAAATTTTTGAATCTTAAAAGAAAAAAATTATTATTATAGGAGATTTAGACCAAAAATACTAACGCCCCATATCCACAATGCAAATCCCTGGACTAAGCAAAATATTACGACAACTAAAGCTATAGGAGGCCAAGATAAGACTTTTGATATGGTTTTGAATATTCCAATGTAAAATTTTACTGCAATTATCACTACGACTGTCACAATGATAAATATTATCACTAATAACCATTTTGGATCAACAACGTTCGCAATCAATCCAACAGCCCAATCTGGTACGAGTAACGCAATTACAATGACGGTACCTGTCGCTACTAAAAGACCTATAATGCTGGCTAGAGGGAGATCTTTTATAGGAAAGAATAACATCGCAATACCGATTACAATTAAAAATATACTCGTGAAATGATTAGCAGCATCCTCAGTAACATCTCGATATTCAAAACTCGGGGGTATATCTAAAATTAAACTTATCACACCGGACCAGACAACGAAGATACCAAGAATTAATCCCAAATAAGAAATAACACGTAAAAAAGTAGTAATACCAAAATCAACTTCTACTTTTCTTTTAGTAAATGATCCTCTGCGCTTCCTTTCATAACCAAGCCAAGTAATAGCCATTGCGCCAGAGAGAACCATCATAATTGCTGCTGATTCTCCAACCCAGTCGAAAAAACCTCTAATTATTTCCCAATAATCCGTTTGTAATATCACTTTAATCACATCATATGAAAATTTGAAATTTAAATAAATGTTAGATTTGGTTATTAAAAATCTATTGTAAAATTATTCTCGATAATAAAAATATATATATTTCCTCGTTTGTTCTTTTATCTAAAAAAGTCTAAACTATTTCAATAATATGTCAGAATGGAAAAACAGGATGTCTGATGAAACCACTGATTTACCTTATAATGATTTCTATTGTACTTCTGGTTGAAGTATTATGGATGGTTTCATAGATTGTGTAAAAAATATTAAAAAACGATTTCAAAGAAGAAAATTTAAAAAAACTCAAATTAGAAAATCTCAAGGAGTAGATCATTAAATTTTAGGATCTCTTTCTATGGATCACGCAAAAGATTCGAGATTTAACATAAGATTAAAAGAAAATAAGTTCTTATCAAAAATTAGGAAATACTGTAAAATTCATATTAAAAATTACTACTCTCATTAGTAAGCTTATTTTATATAAAGATCACTCTTTAATCTCTTCTTCCTTTTGAGAAGATTAGAAAAATAAAGGTTAATCAAAAATGGCAAATCAAGAAGACTATTTAGATATTAAAATTGACGATGATTGTTATAATACAAGTTGATCAATGATAAATATGTGGTTTAGAAGAGCAAGGAAACTCCAAAAAATTAAAGAACAAAAAGCATATCAAGATAAATAAAATCTCAAACGATTAAATCATTAAATGATAGGATTTAATTAGAGGTTCTGCAAGAACCTGGAGATAAATAAAGACTTAATTTCTACTTTTTTCTATTACTTACAGAGTATCTAAATTTTAGAACCTTCTCCAACTTTGCGGTAGATAAATCCTTTTTTTAGCAATTCCTTTTTGTCAAATATATTTCTGCCATCGATTATAATAGGAGTTCTTAATTTCTTCTTTAATTCATCCAGATCTATTGAATAATACTCCTTATGATTAGTAGCGAAAATTAATACATCCGCGTTTGAAACAGCAATATTAAAATCATCTGTTAATTCTGTTTCTTTATAATTCTTCTCTCGAACCCATGGGTCATGGGCAATGTATGCAATATTATGTGAATGGTATCTATTTTTTAATATAGAGACTATTTTTTCTGAGGGAGTATTCCTTGTATCATCACAATCAGCCTTATAGGAAACACCCATAAGAGCGATCTTAATATTGTCATGCTTCTTCGCTTCTTTTAGGGCATCTTCCATCAACTCCACCATGTGTTCTGGCATAAAGTCATTTAGTTCTCTTGATTTTAACAAAATCTTCGATTCATACTTATTTTCCGTGTAAGTACGATGTCCATATACAAGAAGGTGGGGATCTTTCGTTAAACAATGTCCACCTACTCCAGATCCAGGATAATGCATCATCCTATCATGCCTGTAATTTATTAATTTAACGATTTCGAAGATATTTCTATTAAAATCCTCTGTTAGTAAAGCCATCTCATTTGCAAATGCGATATTAACATCTCTGTAGGTATTTTCAATACATTTTGTTAATTCTGCCGTTAATGTATCAGTGACTTGGATCTCTTTTTTCACTACCTTACCGTATAAATATTTTGCATTCTCATTTCCCTTATCACAACCTCCTCCAATTACCCTTGGAAAATCTGTGATATATTCTATTAACTTTCCTGGCATTACTCGTTCAAATGAAAAGACTAAAAAGAAATCTTCCCCTCGTTTCATGTTACTTCCTTCTTCTAAGATTGGTTGAACTATATTATCGGTGGTACCTGGGGCGACTGTAGATTCTAAAATCACTGTAACTCCCTTTTTCATCCGAGGAGCTATTAATTTAGAAACGTCATTAAGGGATGCATATCTAGGGATTTTCTTATCATCTACGGGGGTTTGAACATCAATTAGAATAAAATCTGCCTTATCGAGCACATCATATTGATCAGTTACTTTAAATTTCCCATTCTTAACTACTCTTGCAATTAGATCATCGAGACCTGGTTCTTCTCCTTCAAATGGATTTTTCCCTTGGTTCAGCCAATCTATTTTCCATCCAGATCTAAGAGATTTGCGTTGAATCCCTGTGACGAAGAAATCATCAACATCTGCTAGCAATGCAGCCATTGGAATCCCTACGTATCCCATTCCGATAACGACGATATTAGTAGACATTTTTCTTTTTGATTATAGTTTCTGTACTTATAATAATGTACTTATAATAATGATTTTCAAAATACCACATTATAGAAAAAATTTTATAAAAAAAATGAAAATAAAATAATAGATTATTAGATTATTTATTTACTTCTTTTTATTTTTGTAGGATGTACCTTTCACTCCTTTAAATATTCCCGCGATAATTGCTCCTGCAATAAAACCGCCCACATGAGCAAAATGGGCAGTAGATCCCATACCAAATGGATCTGCAAGCGAGTAAATTGCGTAAGTTAATTCAGCTATGAAGTATGTTATTATAAAGTAACCTGCACTTACTTTTCGCATAGTTATTGAAGTTGGAAGAAAAAATTTATTACCAGGATATAGGATGAGATATACTCCCATAAGTCCAAATATTGCCCCAGAAGCACCTAAAGAGGGTATATCTGCCAATATTAGACCCCATACTGGAATTATTACTGTACTCAATGCATGAAGCAAACTACCACATATCCCTGAGACAAAATATGTAATTAAATACAATCCATGACCCATTGCGTGTTCACAGTTATCAGTAATTACAAAGAAAAACCACATGTTCATAACTATATGCATGATGTCTCCGTGCATAAACATGGAGCTAACCAATGTCCATAATTTTTCTCCAGCAAAAAATTCTGAGGGAACAAAAGCAGCCTCGATATGAATTTGACCTGTTGGATCTAAGAATTGCCAAATATATACAATGATGTTCGCAGCTAATATGATTACAGAAAAATACTGTTTAAAAAATGGAATTTTATCCGGTTCGGCTTCTAATACCATTTTAATTAACTCTTTTTATAAGTTTTGAATAAATAATAGTAATTAAAGATAATGTCCTCAAATTATTTAAAATCTTTCTACTCTTGACATGACTTTATCGGAAATTTTTCTTCACCTTTAATCTCTTGTTTTATAGTTTCTTTTTAGAAGACTAACTTAAGAAAAGATTAATCATATAGAATAATATTATTAAAAAATTCAATATTTTATAGATCTAATAAGAAGAGAAAGGAAAAATATAATGCGAGCCGCTATAGTTGAAGAAATAGGAAAAATTAACATTAAAGACGTACCAAAACCTACTCCAGGACATGAAGATGTTTTGGTAAAAATCTCTACCGTGGGCGTATGTCATTCAGATATACATATGATGAAAAATGATTGGATAAAACTTCCAACACCATTTCCAATGGGACATGAAGCTATAGGAATAGTAGAAGAATTAGGTCCTGGATCTGAGGAATTTGTTAAGATTGGAGACAGAGTTATACTAGGTTTAGGAGGAACTGCGGGAAATTATTGGTGTGGTGCATGTGAATATTGTCTTGCGGGTAAACCTATGCTATGTGCACACCGGAAGCAGCTACAAGGAGTATTTGGTGAATATTTTGTTGTATGGGCAAAGGCTCTAGTAAAACTACCAGATGAAATCGGAAATAATGATGTACCACTAGCTTGTGCTGGTTTAACAGCGTATAGCGCTATCAAAAAGCTTTCGAATTTCGGGATTCATGCAGGGAAAACTATTGCCATTATTGGTGCTGCAGGCGGTCTTGGTCATTATGGAATTCAGATAGCAAAAGCCCTTGGATATAAAGTTATTGGAGTTGATATCGGTCCTGAAAAATTAGAATTCATAAAAAAAATGGGCGTAGATCTTGCTGTAGATGCAAATGAAGCGATAAAAACAGTGAGGAAACAATTTAAATTGGGAGTAATTAAGGGAGTAAGTGCAAGTATAGTATTTGCATCAAAAGTAGCTGGTTTTGAACTCGGTTTAAAATTACTTAGGCGTGGAGGAGTATTAGTAGCTGTAGGATTACCCGCTTTAAGTGAAGGTTCATTTTCGGTAAATCCATTTGGTTTTATATTAAGAGGGCTTCATATCACGGGATCTATAGTTGGAAATATCGAAGAAATGAGAGAATTGATTCAGTTAGCTGCAGATGGTAAGGTAAGAACTCATGTAGGAAGGATCGGGAAACTCTCCGAGATAAATGAAGTTTTAGAGGAACTTGAACAGGGAAAAATAGTTGGAAGAGCTATTCTTGAGATTCAATGAAATAAGTTATATAAGTAAGATGGAATTTAACTATATATTATTGAAATAAATTAAAAAATATGGGTTTCATATGGTAAATGGATATAATGGAAATATTTTGAGAGTTAATTTATCAAATGAAAAAATCTCAATTGAAAATTTAGATGAGATATTTTGCAGAAGATATATTGGTGGAGAAGGCTTTGTAGCCTATTACCTTTTAAAGGAATTAGAAGCAGGTATTAACCCTTTAGGTCCTGAAAATAAACTTATCTTTGCTACTGGTCCTTTAACAGGATTTGCTATACCCGGAACAGGTAGAAACAGTGTTGGAGCAAAATCTCCTTTAACAGGTGGATTTGGTGAGGCAGAGG
>JAHLWT010000094.1 GCA_019057775.1 Promethearchaeota archaeon | reverse complement strand
TGCGCGGGTCCGCGGTTTTTCCTTTTTATTGATTAAACCCGCCCCTGAATGGGTCTAACAAAAATAGCCTGGTCCCCATCCCCGTTAGCTTGCGGGTATCGGGAGCGCCCGGGGTTAAATAAAAACCGGAAAAGCGGTGCAGCTCCCAACTCTAAAACCGTGGCACGGTTAGAACCGTGTCACGGATAAATCACACCCAATTAGATTCATGCACCGCAAAGCACCAACCGCTAAGCGGCTATTCCTGGATGAAACAATAAATTGTGATACATCTGATAATTGGGAAATTGATCGAAATGGAGATTTCATACTAACTAAGCATTGATTGAACAAGGTTATTGCATTGATGAATTCTATAAGAATACAGTATAAGATGGATGAAGAGTCAGGATACCTTGATAGTGAAATTAGGAGTTCAACTCAATTATTTACCTGCATAGCTACTGATAATGTAAAAACTTTCTCTTTGAGTGTACTATTGCAATATATGGACTTTGATGATGACGGTAGATGGGATCAATTGAGATTTCATTGGATTGAGGATCGTGCAACTATGATAAGAATAATATAATGTAAAAAGAATATTCATAATAATCAAACCAACGTCCCAGATGTTATTGCTGAATGGATCCGTTTATGCTTAACGCCTGGTTTCTATAAGCACCACGCCGTTGCCTCCCCGGGTCCCGTAAATAGCGGCATTGCTATCTTTTAGTATATCGATTGACTTGATCTGGCAAGGTTGGATCCAATCGATGCTGCTGGTAGCTACCGCATTGACTATATAAAGGGCCTGCGTTTGGCCACTAAAAGAACCGCTTCCCCTAATATAGATGTTTCCACCTCTCACCATTACCCCGGAGAACCGGCCCCTAATCAGGTCGAAAATATTTGCGTAATTGCAAAAGTCATTATTCTCCTGTTCAAGATGATTGACCGCATAAATAAGATCCTCTTCATTGATATAACCATATCCGACAGCCAGTTCCCTGTTCGATTTGGTATCAATAAAAAGCAGGTTAATAAGTAGAAAGTCTGTATCCGGCCCAATCTTTTTGTTGACTGGCCAAAAGGTCTTTGGCTTTATTTTGATGATATCGTTCTCAAAGCATACAATAGAGAATTGTCCGAGCGAATCAGACGTTATAGCTGTTTTGGCCTTTTTTGCAGTAACTTCAACATTCTGAATTGGATAGGTGTTAAATACAGTCAGCTTTCCATGGACCACCCTGTTCTGGGCAAAAACAGAGGTTGCTAAGAATACTCCCGTCAATACTGTAATTATTTGTTTCATCTGAATACAATATTATTTGACATCCAAAGATACCACATTTTTACTATATTTGAGATTCCCCTGATATATTTCGGAGCATTGCCTGAGACTGATTAAGTGTTGATGCCATATTTTAATTAAACTTATCTGGACAATTTAACTATAATATTCAACAATTACTATAAATCTTCAAATGAAGTGGAACTAAATCAGACATAAAGTTAAGAGATACTTTTGATATTCATATAGAGAAATTATATTCGTCTGCGATCAAATAAACGTCCGATTTTTTACCAGGAAGATACAGGGAAGGATACGATTTCAAATTATTTGAGGGAGAGTTATTTAAAAGAAACCTTACTTATAAAAGTGAGTTTAAGCAAATTCAATATTAAAAATTATTAGTCATATGAGAAGCAATTAGAGACTTGCCACCTTTATGGAAGCAGTGACCATTTATTGGAATAAAATTCCTTTCTACTTATAAACTCAAAATTTTCCGGAAAAGATAACAAAATTTATTTTGCGCGGTTTAATTATGGTTTGAACAATAAACCAAGTTTTTCCGGAAAAGTATATGTTGTGATTGATATAAAGAAATGTTTTTATGGACAAAAATTTATTTGTCCAAATTAACAATTTTGTTAACAATGTGATTGAAATTTACTCGTGTAATTCTTGCTTAATTAATTCATAATTACTTAAGTTTGTAACATGAGTTTTAATCCTGATCTATTTCAAATACTAATTCAACACCCATTTACAGCTGTATGCTATCACAATTTACAAGTCAAATCAACATCATTTACGAATTGACTAAAAATATGTTTTTGAAACATTGGATATTAATAAATTATTTTGGAAGGAAGTGCACTATGATAAGAATCCGTTCTTTTTTCATCGCCTTATTATTCATTTCCATACCCTTGTATGGCCAATGGTCGTTTCCAAAGAAAGGTCTTAAATCAATTACCAATGTGGAATTTATAACCCATATGAAGTACCTCTCAGACGAAAATAAAAAAGGGAGAGACACACCGTCTTCGGAGCTGGATACCTGTGCTACCTATATTGCCCGGTATTTTGAACAATACGGCCTTACGCCTGTTGGGGATAATGAAAACTATTTTCAATATTTTAATTTGTTAAGAAACAGGTTGTCCCAGCCTAACACATTAACATTAATAACCGGCGATGAGGAGAAAGAATTCAAATTGAAAGACGACTTTGTTCCGGTCTATTTAACTGCCAATACCTCTATTACCACACCGGTTGTTTTTGCCGGATACGGTATAACGGCGCCGGAGTATAACTATGATGATTACTCAAACATTGATGTGAGAGGTAAAATTGTACTGGTTTTTACCCATGAGCCCCAAGAGAAGGATTCTTCCAGCATATTTGAAGGAAAGGCAATGACAGATCACAGCAAACTGTATGAGAAAGCGATTAACGCCAGAGGCCATGGCGCTGTGGGAATGCTAGTGGTAACCGATCCAAACCATCGTTTCAGAAGACCACCGAATCCCTGGCCAAGCCTGATGAAAGCGGCACCTGAGAATGCCATTCCTTTATCTCTTGGTGAGAAAAAGGAAAATAAGATTGTCATTATGCGGATAGGGAAAAAACTGGCTGAAACTATTTTTTCTCAGACAGGGAAAACAATGGCTGAACTTCAGACAGGTATTGATACCACACTTCAGCCACATTCGTTTGAAATACCGGAAATAGCTGTTAATATGCAAACCACTCTTAAACCTGAAAAGTATCAAACTCAAAATGTGATCGGATTATTGGAAGGCAGAGATCCGCTACAGAAACAGGAATATGTTATTATCGGGGCCCATTACGATCATGTGGGAGTAAGAAATGATACAATTGTTTATACTGGTGCGGATGACAATGCATCCGGAACCGTAGGTCTAATGAACATTGCCAAAGCTTTCTGCGTTGCCGGTAAAAGACCTAAACGAAGCATTATCTTCTGCGCATGGGCCGGAGAAGAAAAAGGATTATTCGGTTCACGCTATTATACAGGCTCAGATCCGGAAGTACTCCTTGATAAAACCATTGCCTATATCAACTTGGATATGATCGGGAGAAATGACTCAAGCCGGGTTCAGGTTTCGGGACTTGACTCTAGTAATGATTTTGAACTAATCTTAAAGCAAGCCAACAAAAGGATTGGGTTAGAGATAAAGGAAAGAAAAGGATTCGGAGGCAGCGACCATCTATCGTTTTACCGAAAAAATATTCCGGTAATTTTTTTTAATACTGGCTTACATGAAGACTATCATAAACCGACTGATACCTGGGAAAAATGTCATCCTGAAGGTGCGGTTCAAATCAGTAAACTCACATTTAAAATAGCCTGGATATTGGCAGAAATGGAAAAACCGCCAGAGTTTAATAAAACAGAAAAAGACGATTTATAAAAATTATAAAAAGTAGATAATCATGTACAATAAAAAAAACAATCGCTTAGCATTCATGAGTTTTGCTATTTCACTGTTATTTTGGGTAAGTTTTTTTCTAAACAGTGGAACACTTGCCCAGGAAAAACAGAAAAAATACCAGTTGAACTACAAATCTCAGGATGGTGATCTTTACCAGTATGAAGTTGTTGAGAATGCCGTAAGTAACATAGAGCAGATGGGACGCTCAATGGAAATTCAAAACGACAAAAAATATACCTATACCTTGTTAACTGAAAAAGTGGATAGCCTGATCCATTTTGTGCTTACTATTGATACGATTGGTTCATCCATTCATTCCGATATGTTCAATACAAAAATGGATTTCGATAATATACAGGGGAAACGTATTCGGGTAAAGATTTACGATAATGGTGTTATATCCGATATTTCTTCTATTGACAGCTTAAGCTCTCCAAGGGTAGAAGGAGTAATGGTCGGTGGAGATAGTATTGATCCTGTATCGTTATATGCTCCTCGTTTCGCATCCTTACCGGATAAATCTGTTACACCTGGTGATTCATGGACAGAAGAAAATGCTGAAGGTTTTACAGAGATCAAGGAACTGATACCGGGAGAATCTTCTACCGAATCAGAATCACTGATCACTATTATAAGTATTGAAACTAAACACGAATACACCTGTCTGTATTTGAAAAAAGAAACGAACTATTCTGTAACTTCAACTAATGAAACACCATATGGAAAATCTACCACCGAAGGCGAGGGAGAAACCGTTGAACATATTTGGTTCGCCTTTAATGAAGGTATTTTGGTTGAGTTTTCGTCTGAGAATTTCTTTGAAGGAACTACGGCTATATCAGGTCAAATGAGTATGACTATTCCTATGTCAATACTGACAAAAACATCTGTAAGATTATTGAAATATGAACCTGCAAAATAGGTTCTGCAATTCTGGTCACTCGACTGAATCTTGACTAAAAGTTATCTCACTTGTTAATTTTTAGCATTTACTAAAGCAGCAGGATCAAAATTTCTTTTATACCTGATTATCATGTAGAATATTATTGCCAACTTTCTGACCATCTCAACAACTATTTTGCAGACCCGGTTCTCGTCCTAATTTGTTCGTCGTCAAACCAAAGTGGACTATTAATAACTAAATTTAAAAGAGATTTACTATGCTTTATCTTATCTAATGATAGAGAAAAATGTATTCAAAAAACGTCCCATTTTTTACTGCTCAAATACATGGGAGGAAAAAGATAAATTTTCAAGCCTGATATACGATTACAATTGCTTGGGGGAGATTACTCTCCCGGCTTGAGTCGGTCCGACGGGTTTTCCTTTTATAGCTTAATAACGACCCTGAGCGGATAAATGCAGCTAGCGCACGAACTGAAGCCTGACTTGGTAATTATAAACCCCAACAGGGTTTTGAACCCTGTCGGGGTTAAATCTCCAGTACAACTACAAACATTAATCAGTGTAGATCATACGCCTACACTGCAAAAAATAAACTCGACACGTAAAGTAAATAATGACCCTGAAAGGGTCTAACTACAATAGCCCCGTCCCGATTGCTATCGGGAGAACCCGGGGTAAGATACAGCAGCAGGAAAAGCGGTGCAACTGCCCAACCCAAATCAATGCATATCAAATCCATGCACCGCAAAGCACAAGCCGCTAAGCAGCTATTCCTGCCCCTTCTCAACGACCACACTATAATGACTTAGGGAATTACTTTCTCTAGTAACCTTTTCATATCTACAATTAATCTCATTCACAACATTTTCCACAAAATCATCATCCAGGTATGAATCAAACACCTTTTTTCCAAAGATCATTATTGCAGGTCAAATAATCCCAATTCCAAAGATCATGAAATTCCATTATCCCTCCAATTGACCAGGAAGTAAAATGAGAATTCTCTATTACCTCATTCAATACTTTTTCCAATTCACTCTTTTCAACAGGAGTTATAATGTCTACATCAACCGAGAATCGAAAAGGTTTTTTGAGTAAAAGAATTAAACTGGTACCTCCTTTAAAGATGAATTCAAAATCATGTTGAGCAAGCTTTTCAACAAGAGCTAAAGCATGTATCATCTTTTCCAGGAGTGCTGGGTCAATTTTTCTATACTCTTCCTGTTGTCGAAAGGATTCAATCCATTCCTTTGTGAAGGATTCATTTGTTATCATTCAATATCTCTTTAAGTGAATCATCGGCAAATTGAAGTACGAACTCTAATACCTCGTTTTTCTTATTTCTTCTCTTTGCATAATATAGAAGTCTTGTATAGTTAATATGGTACTTTTTCTGGGCATATCTGTAAATATTAGATAATTCCTGGCCTGAGTATGTGCGAAAGAGGCCTGAGTCACAAAATACATCTATGAGAATTTTTTCAAGAGAAGGTATTTTAATTTGTTCCTGAGTTATTGTTGGAGACCTGGATATCATGGATTTCACTACTATAACCTCTTTATCCTCCATGAATAAATAGTCAATTGTGGTGTTATCAGTTTTAATGAATACTTGCCATTTTGGAGACTTCAATAAAAAGAAAACAGATTCAACTACATCCTTTTCTGTTTCAAAAATCGTGAACTGGCGAACAGGTTGATGAATCATGAACTCATGGAGCCAAGAAGTTTGCCAAATACAATAGTTGATTTCAGAATACTCCTTTTCAAAAGTGCTAACAATTTTCTTTAGAATTTTTTCTTTCTGAGGTTCGAAATTTGGTTTGTCTGAAAATGTGTAAACGTTTCTATATATTTCATTTAAATATTTATCTTCCTTTAATCTGTTCACCCTTCTATAAAAGGCATTACGATTTAAGTCATGGTCTCTTTTTCTCCAGAAATGCCATAACTCTTCGGCTGTAAAATATCCTCTCATAAGGAAATATTCAATAGCTCGTTCTATATCTGATTTCATATTGAATGGTTATTTAATTTTTGTAAGATATGCCAAATATATGAAAATTTGGATTAAATTACAAATGTAAGATATGCCAATAATCTAAAATATTGGCGCATCTTACATTCGCTTTATAAAATTTTACTATTCCTTTCCAGACAATATGTGTTTTACCATTTTGATATCTTTCAAAACCATTTCATCAATAATATCAGCGTATGAATCTAATGTAAATTGAATTGAGGAATGCCCTAAAGTCTTGGATAAAATCCCAATATTAATCCTATTTACAGGCCAATTTGGCTTTTCCTTTTATAGCTTATCAATAACCCTGTAAGGGTATAACAACAATAGCCCCGTCCCGATTGCTATCGGGAGAACCCGGGGTTAAATAGAAACAGGAAAAGCGGTGCAACTACCAACTCTAAAACCGTGGCACGGGTAAATCAAGCCCGATTAGATTCATGCACTGCAAAGCACAAACCACACCAAATGAAATTTCAACCATATTGGAAAGCATTAATAACCAATTTTATACTTTAACGGCAACAATGTACCCCCTGGGAGTTTATACTACCCTATATACATCCAATTACTCCATCTATTTGCTGTTTTTATCAACTAATACGTCAACTATTACCATATAATTCTTACGAATTCCAGTAATATCAAGCCAATTTAGTGATGAGGTTCGAGTGCCATAGACACTATAATGATCAATAAAACAATCAATAAAAAAAGAAAAGAGGAGTATTTAAACAAAAAACTCAATTTCGCAGCATAAAATGGTGCTGATAAATTGTGTACTTTTATGTGAAACCACACCTTTTTTTTACCCGAAAAAGTTCGGATTTAGATGACGACGCACAATAATACAAGAACTACTGGGGTATACAAGCAGTAAAACAACATAGATTTACCCCGTATGATAAATCAATAAATCCAACGGGGTGAATACTTATGTAAGCAGAAAAAATCTAATGAACATAAGAAATCCGATTGGATAATTTAAGAATATGAGGTAAATTTGTACTTTAAAGAACTTAGCTTCGCAAATTGATTTAAAAAGGGAATTAAGAACAGAACTTTGTAAATTAGAACATACCTTTGTAAACTAATTGAAAAACAGTAGATCTGAAAGTTCAAAGTTCAATCCCGATAACTATCGGGAGGCGGAGAATAAATTCCGATACATACAAGTTAGGCATAAATGGTAAATAGATATTCATAAACATTATGAATCATGAAATTTCTAGCATCTGTATTATTAATCTGTACAATTTCGCTTAATATCTTCAGTCAGGATTATACTTCAAAATTCTCGTTTGGCTTAAGTTTTAATCCTCACCTCTCCGATCGTGCACATTTTAATATCCCGTCTGATTATGAAGACGCAGAATATTTTACAGACCACTTTAAATTAGGTTGGACAACAGGTGTGTTTTTTCGGATGCAAATAGGCAGCAAGTTCTCTTTAGAGTCAGGAATGAATTTTTCTAATAAAGGTTCAGCTAATCATCATCATTGGAGTTTTGGTGATTCAATAAAAGCTTTAATAATTGCTGAATATGGCAAATATCCTAAAGAATGGTCTTCAAAAACTAATCACTATTACATTGACATTCCATTTACACTTAATTACACAATCTTTAAGGGACATTATTTTAGTTATTATACAAGATTAGGTTTCATGACTGATTTCTATATTGCTATTGCAGGTTTTCAAGAAGTAAACTATAATGATGGCTCTCAAGAGACTAATTATGAACGTTACAATTACAAACAACTGAAAGAAGATTTTAGTGGACGCAGATTTAATCTATCAGCTCTCGTGGCAGTTGGAATAGAATATGATATTAATAATAGGTTTGGGATAATATTCGAACCAATTTTCGACATGAATATATTCCCAACATATAGGCCGGAAGATAATTTAATCGGTCTCTGGACAGAAAGATTCTATAATATAGGAATAAGGTTTGGGTTTCTAATGCGTTGAATATCTACCATCAATGCCTAACAATGGTAGCCGTTGCACAACCTTATAAAAATACGGATTAGAATAAAACCCTATTTTAATTACTCCATTTAGCCATTTTTACTACCATGATATAGTAAACCATTGCCTCCGGGGAGATCGTTTAAAATAGACCGAAGGGTTATATAAATAATGGATATATCTTGGTTTGATTAACCATTCTATTCAGATATAAAAACATACCAATGAAAGCTTCCCCAAAAACCGAAGTATTGATAAATAGAGTTAGTACCCCAAAATTTCCACACTGAAAATACTGTAAAATCTCTGGTTAATCTTATTGCCCAACTTTAAAACCTAACCTAAAACTAACCTGTCCAAAGAAAATTTAATCTTCTACAATTTTTATCAATGCTCCGGCCGGTACCTGATCCGTAAGTTCCATATTATTCAGAAAAGTGAATTCCTCCATTTGTTGCTGCTGAATACCAAAAGACCGGAAAACATCGGCAAGTGTTCCTGCATGCTGTACCTTTTTTATCCTGATCTTTTTGGGCTGTACGTTTAATTTCGAGGGTTCAGTCAGTTTATCAAAATTCACCATGGTTGGTTCGAATATACGCGAGTAATTATTGAAATCGGTTTCAGCAGATATGCCATGAAAAACATAGTAAGTGCCGTTGTCGTCAATAAAATAAGACAAAACCTTAATGGTTTGTTGCTGACCTGTTGACTGGTCTTGTGATGTCTGGTTGGACAGCGCTGAAATAGCCAGCATCCCGTTAACGGTTGTTTTTTTACTTTCCAAAAGATTTAGCTGCAACTGCTGTAAGGTAACTTTTGCGGCATCATCCAATGTTTTTTGTTGCGCAATGGTAAAGATCATCAAAGCTTTTCCATCTGGTGGGGACATTCTGACTTGAATCGGCGAGTTTTCCAATACCCATCCTGAAGGAACCGAAAATTTAAATTTAAGTTCCGGGTGATAAAATATATCTCCTTCCACATAACCCTGCTGGGGGTCTTCGCCGAAAACCATACCGTCAATCAAGTGCAGATAACTATTCGTGTTTACCTTCCACGGGGAAAAATCCAGATTATCCTGCCATTTTGTTGCATCCTGGTTTACAGAATTATAGCGATCACCGGGATCGGGATGTGTTGACAGGAACGTAGGAATTCCGGAATGGTCGCTTGCCAAGTTCATTTTTACCAGCACCTGATAAAAATCTGCCATTTTGTGAGCGTCATATCCGATTTTTGACGTGTATTCAACCCCCAGCTGATCGGCTTCCCGTTCATTTTCACGGCTGAAACTCAAAAACAGCAATTGCATGCTCTGCATGGCATATTTACCATACTTCTGGAATTCTTCCGATGCAATCATCCCACCTACTAAAAGCAGTTGACCAAGATGTTGTTTGCTTTGCTGGCTGGCCGAGTGACGAGCGGTAATGTGGCCTATCTCGTGACCAAGAACACCGAGCATTTCTGCTTCGTTGTTAAATTGAGCCAAAATGCCACGAGTCAGGTAAATGTATCCCCCGGGAACCGCGAATGCATTAATTACCGGCGAATCCAAAATCCTGAAGTGGTATTTAAGCTTGGGACGATGCGAAATCAGTCCCATTTCGTTGCCCTTTTCCTCAATTAAAGCAAGCAATGGCTCATTTATATATTCGCCAAAAGTGGCTATGACCTGAGGATCATATTCACTTCCAAGTTTGACTTCCTGTTCTTCCGACATGAACATCAACTGTCTTTTGCCAGATACCGGATTAATTGCACATGAAGGGAGCATCAGAATGGCAGCTAATAATGAAAATATGACCAAAATGTTAAGTCTTTTCACAAGAAATAAATTTAGTTAAACATTTAATTACCAATTTTGCGAATGTCCCTGTTTACAAACGATTAATGTACTCCATAAAAGGGAGTCTTATTCACTATACATGTTTAAAGCTACTATCAGGTCATTCACTTTATCATTATATGGTTGTATGTCGTCAGCTAAAGTAGAACTAAATCAGGCATAAAGTTAAGAGATACTTTTTATACCTAAAAGTTATTATTGATTATAATTTTTTCTGTTTTTGAAAAGGTATTTCCACAGAAAAAACTTGCATTGATTTTTTTTATCTAATGAAAAATTAACTTATTAAGGATTGACTAATTAAAAGTAAGAGGTGAAGACATTCCGCCTTTGCTAAAGCTTTTCAGTCTGAGCTATGGCGGACAAGTAGGGCGAGAGGGCGCGATTGCATATATAGGGTAAATTAACGCAATCCGGTTATTTTCTCGTTATCACCGGACAATGAAAAATATTGTCAAACTTGTAAATCTTCAAACCAATCTGGACAAATTTGGCCTAGAAACTAAGAGACAGTTTCTATTAAAACGTGAAAAGTATCTATTAATTTTATGAGCAAATTTGTCCAATTAGTTTAGAAGTTAAACATATAAAACAATATTAGTATTTCATTTTGTGTGGTAATTTTTTATTGTTCCAGTAGTCTCCTTATTTTCTCAAAATCGGGATGGGTTATTCCATTTTCCTCTAAATCTGCTAAATCTACTAAGAAAACTTCTCTAAAAGTTGCATAATCCTCTTCACTTTGAAATGGTTTATCCATCCATTTTAAATAAATTTCTTTTGCTTTGTTAAATTCTTCATTGAGAAGATAAGCCAAAGGTAAATTTGTGTAAGTGTATTCATTTGTTTCATCGGCTTCTTTAGCAATTTGTACAGCCCTCAATGCATCCTTAAACTCTTTTTCCAATATTAATAAGTAAGAAAAATTACTGCAATTTTGTGCAATATCTGATTTTGTCTGTTCATCTACATTATTTATAGTCAAAATCTTACTGTACAATTGCAAAGCTTTGTCATGGAATTTTAATTTTAGTGAAATTTCTTTGTTTTGCCTGAAATTATTATAGAAATAAAAAGCACCTTCAAGAAGTTCATTATAATCATTAATATTAAGTAATTCATTATAAATTTCACTTATCCTTATTATTGATTTTTCATTACTGGGTTCTATATTATAAATGGCTATATATACATCTAATAATCCGGTGAAATATTTTACATTCTTTTGTTTTGATAATAGTTTATTATAAAGATTTAAAGCATTATTGAGATATTCAACTCTTTTATCTTTTTTCAAATTACCAGAAGTTTCATTATAGTAATCAGCAGCTTCATAAAGCTTATCCTCATCTTTTAATTTATACACATCCTTATAAACCAAGATTCCATATTTTATTTTATGCTTTAAATGTAATTTTTCATATTCATTATTTTTTTGAAATTCTTCTAAAGATGGTTTGACATCCCATAAACGGGCTGTTTCATCCAATGAACCAGTCAATATTGTTTGGCAATCAGGGGAAAAGGCTACTGATGAAACTATATCTTCATGTCCTTTGAATACTTGCAGCTCATTTCCTTCCAAACCCCATAAACGGGCAGTTTTATCACGTGAACCTGTCAGTATTGTCTTACCATCAGGGGAAAAGGCTACTGACTCAATCGGAACTTCAAGACCTTTAAAAACTTGCAATAAATTTCCTTCCAAATCCCATAACCGGGCAGTGTTATCATATGAACCAGTCAATATTGTCTTGCCATCAGAGGAAAAGGCTACTGACTCAATCCAGTATTCATGTCCTTTGAATACTTGCAGCTCATTTCCTTCCAAATCCCATAAGCGGGCAGTGTCATCAAATGAACCAGTCAATATTGTCTTGCCATCAGGGGAAAAGGCTACTGACTCAATCCGTCTTTCATGTCCCTTGAATACTTGTAACTCA
>JAHLWT010000093.1 GCA_019057775.1 Promethearchaeota archaeon | reverse complement strand
TAGAAAAAGCTAAAGATAAGGTTATGGTTGTATTTATTTGTGAAGGTATTGGAAGACTCGTCGATCTTGAAGAGTTAATTACAAAAGAGACATGCGAGAAGAATAATGGCGTTGAATGTGGCAAAGAACCAGTTGAACACTGGTTTGAAACTAGGTTTAAAGTAACAGATACATCATCAACGCCAACTTTTAAGATGGTCTTCGATACTATTGAAATTGGATTTTTGTGGGATAAGGCGGCAGACATGTATCATTCTGTAGTAGAAGCTACAAAAAAAGTGAAAGGCATTGTAATGATAACTGCCCATGTGTCACATTTTTATACTAATGGAGTAGGATTTTATTTTACTTTTGCTGGAATTCCTCCAAAAGAAAAAACTAATCTTGAGTTTTATCAAGAAGTGTGGAATACAGTCATTAAGACGGTAGAAGATTGCGGTGGTTCTTTTGGACACCATCACGGCGTTGGAATCAATAGATCTAAGTGGATGCCAGTAGAATGGGGTAAGTCTTTTGATACTTTAAAAAATATAAAGAAACTACTTGACCCCAATAATATTTTAAATCCTGGGAAAATTTATGAAAGTCCTTGGAAAGAAAGAGGTGATGAATTAAGTGAGTGAAATTTTAAAGAAATATAAATGGATGGGTCCAATCATTCAAAAAATGGATCGCGATGTTAAAAAAGTGTTTATGAAAAATTTTCGAATGCGTAATAAGAACTTTTTTCCAGAAGGGGATTATAAAGCTGATGTTAAGAACTTAGTGAATTGTATGCTTTGTCCAAACATGTGTAGGTTCGATTGTGGAACACTACAAGTATCTCAAAAAGAAACAATGAGTCCTTCTTATAAGTCAAGAATAGGATATTATCTAACAATTGGTAAAATCGATTATTCTGATTCGGAATTCGTGAATTTAATGTATAAATGTACTAATGAAGAATTATGTAAGGTTTGGTGCCCATTTGATTTTTCAGTCGTTTCATTACTTGAGTCTGTACGAGAAGACATTAATGCAAAAGGGTATATGCCAGATTTTTGTAAAGAACAAATTAAAAAGTTGAATGAATCAAACACAATTGAAGGATACAATATATATGAAACATACAAAGAGAAAGGAATTGAAAATATAGAATCTGATGGATCTGATGATGTATTTTATTATATTGGTTGTGAATCTATGAAGTTTCCTAACGTGATTAAGGCAAATATGGAAATCTTGAAAAAAGCGGGAGTTAAGTTTTCAACTAATTTGGATAGAAAAGTGTGTTGTGGTGGTCCAACCTTTAATATAAGAGATTTAGAAACAGGGAAAAAATTCGCTGAAAAAAATAAGGAACTTATTGAAAGTACTGGAGCAAAAACTGTGATCTCCGATTGTCCTGGTTGTGTTTTAACATTGAAAAATAGGTATCAACAATTAGATATTAAAATCGAGGCAGATGTACTTCATACCACTGAATATATTAAAGAACTAATCCAAAGTAAAAAATTAGAAATTAAAAAGGAGTTTTCTAATGGATTTAAAAAAATAACTATACATGATCCATGTCTCCTAGCAAGAAATTTAAATGACATAACCTCCATTAGATTTATTCTCAAAAATATAACTAATTTGGAAGTAGTTGAACCTCGTTTTAATAAAGAATATGTACATTGCTGTGGGTGGAGTGGAATGGCTCATTGGGCAGATCGGGAGATGGCTATAAAGGAGGCAAAAATGAGAATGAATGAGCTAAAAGAAACTGGTGTAAATCACATTGTTTCGGCATGTCCCCTCTGTGAATTAGGTTTAGCTTATGGTTTGGAAGAACGAGAAAAAGAAAAATATAAAATACTAGATATATCTGAATTATTATTAAAATTGCTATAAAATCAAGAGTTTAAATGATCAATTAAAAAATATAAAAACGTGATTATATGACAGAATTTTTATGTGTTTTTGATGTTGGGACAACTGGGGCAAGGACGATAATTTTTGATATTAACGGTAAAGAAATTGCCCGTGCTTATGAGGAATATCCTGTTGTAAAACAGCCTGTAGGGATTTCAGAACAAGACCCAATAATTTGGTGGAATGCTGTTAAAAAGACTTGTAATATAGTTTCTCGAAAAGTCAATGCTAATAATATAGTTGGGATTTGCGCAGCTTCTCTTAGACAAACAGTGACATTTCTGGATAAAAATCGAAATATTTTACACCCTGCATTAACATGGATGGATGAGAGAGAAGAATCAACTGCTAAAGATTGGGTTGACGAACAAGGTGCCTTCAGAAGAGCAATGCCAAAAATCTTATGGATGAAAAAAAACAAACCTGAGATATTTGAAAAAATATCAAAAATTGCATTTGTAGATACATATATGCTAAACAAATTATGCGATGTGCTTGTAACAGATCCTACCAATGGATATTGGGGGATTCTCAATTTAAAAACATTAAAATGGGATGGGAATTTAGCAGAGGAATACGGGACTCCATTAGATTTATGGCCTGATTTAACTTTCCCAGGAGAAGTTATTGGTGAGCTTACTGGTGATGCTGCTAAAGAATTGAATCTACCACATAACATTCCAGTAATTATGGGAAGCGGAGATCAACAATGTTCTGCTTTAGGATTAGGAGTTATTGAAACTGGTCAAGCAAAAATTACAATGGGAACGGGAACTTTCATTGATTATGTTGTTGATAACCCTATAAAACCGGCTGGAAATATCCCTATATTTTCCATACCAACACCTATAAGAGGAAAATGGAACCTTGAAGCTACGATGCCAGGAACCGGAACAGCTATGAAGTGGTTTAAAGATAATTTCTCTCAATTACAAATTAAAGAAAGTATTGAGAAACAGGTAAACGTGTATGATATATTAACAAATGAAGCGTCGACTGTACAGCCTGGAAGTGAGGGTTTACTTATTCTACCTCTATACATGTTCAGAAAAGGTGCAATTCATGGTATAGGATGGAATCATACTAGAGCACATATGATCCGTGCAATTATGGAGTCTGCTGCTTTAAGTGCTCAAATGTATCTCCAAATGCTAGAGGCAATGGGTGGTGCAAAAGTTTCAGAAGTTAAAGTCGATGGAGGAGCAATGAATAGTTCATTATGGGCACAAATTCTCGCAGATGTAACAGCAAAAAAAATTCTAATACCTGAAGTAAAGGATGGTGCAGCATTGGGTGCGGCTATATTAGGTTTCTGGGGTATAAAAAAATATGATAATCTTGAAAGAGCAGTCACCAACATGGTGAGATTTATTGACAGCAAAGATCCCATTAAACAAAACGTAAAGATTTATAAAAAGTTAAATAGAATTTTTATGCCACCCTTATTAGAACTATATGAGAAAAAAAGAATTACAAAAAATCTATAATTTTTTTTTTATTGTATTTTCTAGTTTTAATATTACAGAAGCTCAATAAATCCATAAAAATTGATATTATACCAAGAAACAAAGTAATTTAGAGCCCCTATTCATCTAAGTGTTGTACAAAAAATTCCATATTTTTGAATAATTTTTTTTAGCATTAATTATTCTTGAAAAATATTCAATATTTTACATTAAAAGAACTTCAAATATTGTAAATTTTTTAGTGTAAACGCCACCTATCTTATTAATTTTTAATTTAGAAAAGTATTTTTGGAACGGCACATTTCAAAATTTATAAGAAATTACACAAATTACATCTCACATGCCTTATTTCAAGAATCAAGAGGGTTATAATCTTTATTACGAGAACATAAATCCCGATTCTAAGAAATGTACCATTATTCTACTTCATGGTTTCGCCTCTTCAGCTTCTTTTTTTAAATCACAAATTAAAATTCTTAAAGAAAATTATCGAATTATCGCATTTGATGCATTAGGGCATGGAAGAAGTGATCACCCTAAACAATTAGACATAGCAGGAAATCTTAGGCATGAAATTATTCGAGATTTAGAAGATCTCTTAGCATTCTTAGATGTTTATGAAGAATGCGGAATTATAGGTCACTCTTTGGTAGGAGGAATGATTGCTCAATTATTTACAATGAAACACCAAGATAATATAAAATTCCTTATTCTATTAAATTCAGGATTTATAATGATTGACAATGTTATCAGAAATATCTTTTACAATTTACTCCCATATGATATTCGAATGAATTTCTTAGATGTTGTAGCAAACTCAGTTGAAAAAATCTTAGATAAAACAATCCCATTTATAATAACTGCTTTATCGGATTCTCTAGCTGGGATAAAATTAACTAAAGATGAGTTGTATATGAAGATTGAAGAGCAAATCTTTAGTATGATAAGTGAAATAAATGAATACGATCCATCGAGTATCAAGTGTCCTACTCTAATTATAGGTGGAAGATTAGATAATTTCGCTCCAGCACAAATGTCTGAAGAATTACATAAAATGATCCCAAACTCTACCCTTGAAATTATAGATATGGGAGGTCATTTCCTCCCAAGTCAGAGAAAAGAGGTAGTTAATGAATTAATATGCACATTTATTAGTAATTTTAAGCAATTAATACCTAAGAAATCTCTAGAAACACATAAAATCTACTAATTATGAATGATATTCATTATAATGGTGATCAAGATACTCCCATTTCATTTTTTAAAAAAGAAGTTGACCATTTCATTGTAGAACGGAATTGGACAAAATATCATACTCCAAAAAACTTGGTCCAAGCATTGCATTGTGAAAGTGGAGAGTTATCTCAATTATTGCTTTTTAAAGACTTTAAGAAAGAAGACATAATGAGTGATAAGAAACTTTTACGTAATATTTCTGATGAAATTTCTGATGTATTCATATACTTAATAAGTCTTATAAATGCTCTAGGTTTAGATTTAACCGAGATTTTCATAAATAAAATGGAAAAGAATAGAGCTAAATATACTTTAGATGAATTTAATAGCGGAGTTTATTTTAAGAAGTGAATTTTATTTTTTTATTAATAATAAGGATTTTTATGGTTCAATCAATTATTTTTCATTATGGCAACCATGAATATTGAAGATATAATCAGAAGACAGTTAGATTACACCCTAAATGAAACAAATATTGCAAATTTGGGAGAATTATATCGAGGAAAAGTTAGAGATAATTACATTCAGGATGATATAAGAATAATTATTGCTACAGATAGACTTTCTGCTTTCGATAGAGTAATAACTACGATACCATTTAAGGGTCAAATGCTAAATCAAGTTTCGGCTTTTTGGTTTGATAAAACAAAAAATATAGTAAAAAACCATATTATTGAAATTCCAGATCCCAACGTTGCGGTTGTCCATCAATGCCAAACTCTTCCGATTGAGATGATTGTTAGAGCTTATATTACTGGAACTGCATGGCGTAATTATGTGAAAGGTGAACATACTTCAGGCATAAAACTTCCTAATGGAATGAAAAAAAATCAAAAGCTTGAAGAATCTTTAATGACACCATCAACCAAAGCAGAATCAGGGCATGATATCTACATTTCTAGAGAAAAAATCATAGATGAAAAAATAGTGGATAAGGAACTATATGAAGAAATGGAAGAAATAGCCTTTAAATTGTTTAAATATGGCCAGGAGTATTGTTTGAAGAAGGGGTTAATCATGGTTGACACTAAATATGAATTTGGTTTAAAAGATGGGGAATTAATTGTGATTGACGAGATCCATACTCAAGATTCATCCAGATTTTGGATACTCGAAACCTATGAAGAAAGATTTGCGAATGATGAAGAACCTGAAATTTTAGATAAAGAGATATTTCGAGGATGGCTTATGGAAACATACCCCGAGATTTTCCCCAATATTAAACCTAATGAAACAATACCCCCAATTTCAGAAGATATTAAAATAGAATTAGCAAAGAGGTATATGAGAAGCTATGAAAAAATTACAGGATTATCTTTTAAAGCAGAGGTTTCAGACGTTAATAAACGAATTAATGAAAGTTTGAAAGAAGCAAGTTATCTATAGAGTTTATAAATTTTTAAAGAATGAATTCCAGTATTTAATTACATTATGATTGATATTATTTTTTTATTTTTAGATCTTAGCCTTTTTCTTCTTTCATTTGTTTATCTTATACGTGATGTTAAAAGTTATGAAGGAGAAGAAACTTCTGAATTTAAATCAAATGTTTTACCTAAACATAGTCAATATGCATTAATGTTTGGACTTTTAGCTCTAGTGTTAGCTGTAGTTAATAGTTTATGGTATGTGTAATATAGACATTCCCTTAACTATGCTTATCCTTGTTTTATGTTCTCAATAGGATTCAATGTATTTCCTTGCCATCATCTTTTTTATTTTAAAAATGTACTAATTAAATTTAATTAAGTTCTCTGAATTCATTGATGAAATAACGCTTATGATCATTATTGTCTATGCGCATTATTTTTAAGTTAATAAGAATTAATAAAAGTATATACAACTTTTTTTTAATAAATGGCACTCCTAGATTATATAGTGGAAGTAGTTCTAGAAAATAAGCCAGCAGCTAAAGATCCCGTAGGACAAACCATTCAAAAAGATCTTTTAGCAAAAAAAGGATATGATATGGTAACTAAAGTTCGGTCCGGGCAATACTTACGAATTTACTTAAAAGCTGCTGGAGAAATTGAAGCAAAAGAAACTGTAGATAAAATGTGTAATGAACTTCGAATTTTTAATCCTGTTACTCAAAATTTAACTATATTAAAAGTAACAAAATCATGAGTATAAGAATTGCCGTTATAGACTTTCCTGCGAGTAACTGTAATTTAGACGCGATCCATGTTTTAAATAATGTGACTAAAGTGAAAGCAGATTTAGTATGGCACAATCATTTTAAGGAATCTAAATACGATGGAGTGGTTTTACCAGGAGGTTTTTCCTTCGGTGATTATTTAAGAGCTGGTATTATTGCGGCTCATAGTCCTGCAATTGAAGAAGCAAGAATTATGCTTAAAGACGGAAGACCAATTATAGGAATTTGCAATGGTTTCCAGATTTTAACTGAGGCTGAATTTCTTCCAGGGGCTTTACTTCAAAACGAATCCCTCCAATTCATTTGTAAATGGATTAATCTTAAAGTTGAGAATAATAAAACCGCATTTACGAATAAATTGAATTTAGGTGATGTTATTGATGTCCCAATTGCTCATGGTGAAGGTCGTTATTATGCTGATAATTTAAAGGACTTAGAAGCAAATGATCAAATTGTATTTAGATACTCAACAGAACAAGGCGACCTCACAGAAGGTGCAAATCCTAATGGTTCCCTAGATAATATTGCAGGAATTTGTAATTTAGAACAAAATTGCATTGGGTTAATGCCCCATCCAGAACGCGCTTCAGAACCTATTTTAAGCCCCAAGAGAACAGATCATGGGAAGATAATATTTGAATCTATGGTTGAATTTATAAAACGGAGGATCTCTTAATGACAAAAGTTATTCTAGATGGGGAAGAAGTGGATATTGAAATGACTAATGAGGAATTTGAAGAGATTAAAAGAAAATTAAATAGAGAACCAACTATTACTGAACTCGGTGCCTACGAAGTGATGTGGTCAGAGCACTGTTCCTATAAGTCATCACGTCCAAAATTGAAGTTATTCGAGGATGCTGAGGAAAATTATGACTATGTGTTGGCTGGTCCTGGTGAAGATGCTGGAGTAATCGACATTGGGGATGGATATGCATTAGCATTCCGAATAGAGTCTCATAATCATCCATCAGCGATTGAACCTTATCACGGAGCTGCTACAGGTATCGGCGGAATCATCAGAGATATACTCTGTATGGGAGTGCGACCAATAGCTCTGTTGGATCCATTAAGATTTGGTAAATTAAAAAACAATCCACATTCTCAATGGTTATTTAAATATGTCGTAAAAGGTATTGCTGATTATGGTAATTGCACAGGAATCCCTACGATAGGGGGTGAAGTAGAATTTGACGACAGTTTTGAAAGTAACTGTTTAGTTAATGTAGCTTGTATTGGACTTGGATCAATAGAGGATTTTAGACATGCCCCGAGTAAAGCTTATAATCCTGGCGATTATGTAATTCTAATGGGCGGATCTACTGGAAAAGATGGAATTCATGGGGTAACTTTTGCGTCACGTAGTTTAACAGAAATGTCTGAAGCAGATAGGCCAGCAGTTCAAATTGGAGATCCTTTTACTAAAAAAATGATTATTGAAGCAACATTAGAAGCAATAAAGACAGGATATGTCAGAGGTTTAAAAGATCTCGGAGGAGGAGGGTTGACATGTGCTACGAGTGAATTAACAGGGGATGGAAATACGGGAGCAACTATAGATCTTAAAAAAGTTTTTACAAGGGAACCTGGAATGAATCCCTATGAAATAATGCTCTCAGAGTCACAAGAACGTATGACGTTTATCGTGAAACCAGAAGGTTTAGATACTGTTATTGAGATATTTGAAAAATTTGAAGTAAACTTTGCTGTAATAGGAAAAACTGATGATTCTAAAATTCTGAAAGTTTATGATAATGAAAATCTTGTAGTTAACATCCCATCAAAAGCTTTATCTGAATCTCCGATGGTTAAGCGGGAAGAAAAAAGACCGGACTATTTAGATGAGTTATTAAAGCAAAAAACCCCAGAACCGAAATTAAATTTAGACGAAATTATTTATACACTAATAGCCTCAGAAAATATTTGTAGTAAAGAATGGGTTTATAGGCAGTATGACTATGAAGTGGGAATTAGATCCGTTGTTAAATGTGGAGAAGGAGATTCTGGTGTTTTAAGAATTATAGGAACAGATAAATTTATAGCCGCAAGTGTTGGTGTAAATTCGAAACACTGTTTCTTAGATCCATATGAGGGTACAAAAGGTGGATTGGTTGAAGAATGTGGAAATATCATAGCAAATGGCGCAAAACCATTGGCTATGGTCAATTGTTGTAATTTTGGAAATCCTGAAATACCAGAATCGTTTTGGTATTTTTCTAAAGCTGTTGATGGTATGAACGATTTTTGTAGAACCTTAAGAATTCCAATAGTTGGAGGAAATGTGTCGTTTTATAATGAAGATGAAGTAACTAATACTGCCATAAAAGCTACCCCCCAAATTATGATTGTGGGAATAATTGAAGGTCAAGAAAACATAATCACTTTACCATTTAAACAAGTAGGAAACAATATTATTTTAATTGGAGACACAGAAGCAGAATTAGGAGGGTCTGAATACCACTCTGTTATATATGATCTTGAAGGAGGAACACCCCCTAAAGTTCATGAAGAAAAAATAAAAGCTACTTGGGATTTTCTTTCTGAATTATATGAGAATAAAATTGTCAAAGCTAATCATGATGTAAATAAGGGCGGCTTGATAATTACTATAGCAGAAATGTGCTTTAAAAATAACATTGGTGCGGATCTGGATTTTACAGATTGCTACAACGAGAATATAAGAGATTATGAATTTTTATTCAGTGAGTCTTATGGTCGATTTATTATTGAGACAGATCCAAAAAATTATGGTGAGATCCTTGATATAGCCAGAAAATATAATATCTCGGCTCAGAAAATAGGTAGTTTGATTCTTGATCAGAAAATTGAGATAAGAGGATTGAGAAATCAAGATTTTGAGCTTGACATCGCAATTTTAAAGGAAAAATTCATATCTACAATTCCAAATCTTATGGAGATTTGAAATACATTAAATTTTTTCTTTTTTGAATGTAAGATTTTTTTTGTTCGTTGTATTAGATTAGAACATTTTTGAATTAAAAGCATAAACTTGAAACATTTTTTGAATTAAAAACAAAAATTTGAAATAATTAGATTTTTATTATAATATTAGGAAATTGCATACTATATAGAAAAAATGATAGTTCGTTGTCGTGCTTGTGTAAAATGCAAGCAATACATGATAATTCATCCAGATAATCCCATAAATCAGTTAGATATAAAGAATTTTGAAAGGAGACATTTAAATCATACGATTATGACTGTTGGTCTTGGTGAAGTTAAAGGAATTTATTCAAATTTTAAAGCTAATGGGGGAGTTAAACCCTCAAAGGAAGAAAATTAGCTTTTTTTACCGAAAAATTAAAAGATAATAATTAGATTTTTGATATATATTTTTATTTTATGTACTTAGGATTTTTTACGTTATATTCGTGCTTTTTTAGAGTGAATGTATACATTAGCAAGTGAGATCAAGTAAATATTTATATTTTAATTACTTACTTAGCCCTAAGGATCTTTCAATTAATTGAATTGAAGTTCAAGATCTTTGACAAGAGTTTTTAATTGTAAAATATATTGTATAAAATAGTAATAAAGAGAAATGAGATTTAGATTTGGGACTGAACTGAAAAAGCTTCATCATAAAATACATGTACAAAGATTATATAAAACTAACTTTACCAATAAAGGAATTATAGAAGAAACGAATAAAATGAGACCTAAACAGAATGAAAAGAAAACTTTAGAAGAACAGTTAAATTTTCTAAAAAAAATTTTAACTATGATTGAAGAGGGGGCATCTGGATTTGAATTAGCTTTTGAGGTAGAAAAAAATAAAGAAGTTAAAAAGCTCATTTATGATGGAATTATGTTTTATAATACTTTTATTGAGATCGGAAATACTAGATTCAGTGATGTGCCTAATAAAAAAACTATAGATTACAAAGCATTTAGAACAATTGAAGAGACTGAGAAATATATATTTTTGGTATGGTTAGAAGATACTATTGAAGCAATTGAAAAAGAGATAAAACCTAAAGATGGATACTTGAAATTTAAAGAAAGGAGTAAAGCAACTGAGATTAGAGAAGCACAATTAAAAAAACGAGAAAAACTTACTCATTGTAAAAATTGTGGAGAGCGAATAAAAAGCAATGAGCAGGATTTTTGTGAAAAATGTGGTATACAATTAGTGGAAAATCTTTAAATTGAAAATACAAAATTAAGATATAAAAAAAAAGGGTAAAATAATTTATTTCTGATTTTCTATCTTAGTACCGCACCATTTGCAAAATTTTTCTGTGCCTGAAAGTTTGCTCCCACATAGAGAACAAGCTTTTGCTTTAGCAGGTGTGGTTACTGAGGACTTACCTAATGTTCTCCCTTCAATTTTTCCGCCACAGTTAGAACAGAATTTAGTTTCAGGTTTTATTGGTGCCTTACATCGTTTACATTTTTTCACTTTCTCTGGAGTTTCTTTAATAATAATTTTACTGGGCGCTGTTTTATAAGGAGAAGTCTTATAAGGTGAAGTTTGTGCTGTAGTTTTTGTGGGTGATTTTAGTTTCAGTTTCTTCTGACCTTTTCTTGCTATCAATGCAGCAACCAACAATATTATAACCACACTCAAGACTATAATTAAAACCCATCGAATATCAGACCATCTATCAATAGAAGATTTTCCAGTTTCATAACTCACATCAAAAGTAATGGTAGTAGAGTCATCGGGAGAATTCATTGGATCAAAATAGATGAAGAAATACCAATTTCCTGAATTGGGTACTGTAAATGATTGCTGAGGGATATCTTTAGTTTCAATAAAATAAAGATCCGCTTCGGTGAAATCTACAACACCGCTCTCTGTAAAATTTACAGTAAAATCCACATCAATATTAGAACCACCGTCATTATACCAAACCACATAATAGTCATCTGCGTTTGTGATTGCGAGAGATCCTGTGTTACCAATAGTGTTTGGCACATCTTTATAAAAAGATGGTGACCCTCCTTGATTCCATGAGTAAAGATCATTACCATCACCTATGAAAAAATCTACCAGTCCAGATGAGTTAAAGTCATAATTTATTGATGACCCTGGTCTTAAGAAAAACCATAAATACTTATATTCATCACTCTGTAGAGAGATTGGGCCGATTTCAGTTGTTAGTAATGAAATCGTGGGTAAAGATTCAAAGGAATGATCCCAAATACCAAAATTGATATCAGCTAGTGAAGATTGGACAGTATTAATTGTTATGTCATTACCCTGTTCAATATACTCATATTCATACCAGAATTCATTATAATTCAATGTCTCTGTGGAACGATATGACACAATACCATTCTCATCTGCATCGCTAAATGGGAACATGAAGGCAACACCTGCTATTGGAAGTATAACTAGAGCTAGGGCGATTAATAGTACAACACCTCCGCCAACATATACCGGAGAATAATACCAAGGACGATAATAGTGCCCTGCCCACATTGGATTATACCACCAACGGTAATACCAAGGTCGATGGTACCACCACATGGGTCGATAATATCTACGGTGTGGTCTATACCCTCTATGAGAATAAGGTCCGCTTGGGGATCTAGATGCTACTCGAGAGGCACCCGTTCTTCCAAATGGTCTCCCACTTGGTCTCCCATAACCTCCTCGACCACCAAATGAGACTCCTCGATAGCCACAGCCTCGAAAGCCTCCCCCTCCAAACC
>JAHLWT010000092.1 GCA_019057775.1 Promethearchaeota archaeon | reverse complement strand
CAAATGTGGAAAATAATTCTGATCATATTAAAAAATTTCTCTCTCAATAAAATTATATATGAACCTTAGGATTTTTCGCAATCTAAAATAGCAATAAAAGGCTAAAAGAAGGTAAAAAGTTCACAACATATAAAAATTTCATACAATTATATTTTTTAATCTTTAAATTTAGGTATAATTATAAGATTTAATCATTGTTTGAACGCGGGAATTGCCAAGTCTGGTCTACGGCGCTGGACTCAGAATCCAGTGACAAAGGTCTTCGGGGGTTCGAATCCCCCTTCCCGCATTTAAAACTATATTTCAATGTCATAAATAATAGAAAATTGATTGAGACTTAGTATTTTTATTTCGCAACAACATTCTTAGCATAACCACTTAAAAGAGAAGGTGTTAAAGAATAGTTATAAAAAAGTCGGTTCCAACGATCCAAGTTCGTAAAAAACTTTATGGGAAAAAAGTAAAAAATAAAATAACCAAGAAAAGAAAAAAGAAATCTCAAGAGCGCGATGTTTCTGAAAGAGTATTATGGCGTCCTTATAATCCTTGGCCACTACCATAAGATTTTTCTTTATTTTTTGAATAAGCTCTTCTTCACAAGGCTCTAAATCGTCACTTTCTAATGGTTTTCTCTGACAAATTAAGTGATCTTTAGATTTAATTCAATAAATTAACATTTCTTATTTTATATTGAATTATGTTTCTTCTATTTGAATACTGCTAACTTGGACATAAATTAGTAATTTTTATTATTGTACTGATTTAAAAGATATATCTCTTTATTTCAAATATAATCTATTAATTCTATTTATTCTTTAAAATGAGTAATAATAATAGAATAGAGCCAAAAGCTTTTTCAACACTCCATTTTATAAGAGATTTAAAAAAAGAGATTTCTTTTAGATTATCGAAGGAAATAAGTAATCAGGAATTAAGTATTATTTTAGGTCAAAGAGAAGGACATATAAAATGGGTTCTAGAGGTAAGTAGGAAAAATCCGGATTATGTTCTTACACTCGAATTACTTGAAAATTATCAAGTTCAGTTAGAACTTAAATTAGAGAATATAAGTAGAATAAAGTACTTAATGGAAAAATATAAATCTGCAAATAATATCCCCCCAAAAAACTATTTCATCCACAATTACCATCCGAATTTAAATCTAAATTATTTTAAATATATTGACACAAAGGAAAAGGCGTATTTATTCGGTTTGTTATTTGCCGATGGTTCATTATACAGAAACAAACAAGGTAACCTCGTAATTAGCATAGAGCTTAATGTAAAAGATGGTTTATTATTAAAAAACTATATAAAAGCAATTAGTTTTGAACCTAACCGTGTAAAATATTATAAAAGATTAATTCAAGATGAAATTTCAAATAATATAAGTGTAATTCGTTTATTTCGTGTAAGATTTTCGAATAATTTATTTGGCGAAAATATGAGGCTTAACGGATTTACAATAGGAAGGAAATCTGATATAATAAGATTCCCCGATTTAGGAAATCGTGAGTTAAAACTAGCTTTTCTACTGGGTTATTTTGATGGGGATGGAAAACAAGGAACGACCAGAATAAGTTCAAGTAGTCGTTTATATATAGAAGATATTAAAAGTATTTTTAAACTTGATTATAAACCAGGAATTACTACTTATAAATCAAAATCAGGTGAAATTAAAAAATCATATAAATTACATTTGGGTGCTGATTTGTTTAATGAAATGTTAGATAATTATGAAGAGAGTTTACCGCGAAAAAGAATTAGATTTCAAAGCACAGAAGAAAGGAGAAAAAGAGCAATAGAGAGGTTTTCGGGAGCAAAGAAATTTAAGTTTACAAAAGAAGAGTTAAAGGATATGGTGTGGAAGTATCCTTTAAAAAGAATTGCAGAAATTCATGAAGAAAGATTTGGAATCTCGATTACTGATGATGGTATTTCATATTGGTGTACAAAAATGGGAATTGAAAAACCACCGATAGGATATTTTCTTAGGCAAGAGTATATAAATAAAGATAAAGAGAACTCAGCTTATTAAAAATATATTTTTAATAAAAATTTCTTCCTTATTATTAATATCAAGTAATTATTAAAATTGATTTCTTATCGGAGCTCCAATTTATTCGTACAATATGTACAGTGAAGAGGTAATTCTTCATCACAAGTTTCTAATTCTTCGCTACTTATGATATTTTTCCAACAGATAAGTTTATCTCCTCTTTGAACCATATCTCGTCCGTGATGTTGTGGGATAATCTCTTTTGTTTCACAATGTTCACATATAAGGGTTTTTGCTTGACTTTCTATCTCTTCCATTGAGATTTCTTTATATTGGAGCTTGTATCTAAAGATTGTTAAACCATTCAGCAATATCAGGAGAGATACGCCCATATCGCCCACACCCACCGCTAACCACAGAGTCATTAAGCCAACAACAGTTAAAATCGCAAAAGTTACTTTGACAATAATTGAGGTCCAGATGTTCTGCCTTATGATTCTATTGGTCTTCTTTGCAATATCAAAAAATGTCAATATTTTCTTCAAATCATCGTTCATTATAATTACATCTGCTGTTTCTAAAGTTAAGTCCGTGGCCGAAGCACCAATTGCAATTCCAAGATCTGATATGGCAAGGGCAGGAGCATCATTTATTCCATCACCCACCATGGCAACTCCTTTATACTTTTTCTTTAAATCTTTTATTTCCTCTAATTTTTGATCTGGTAGTAGCTCACCATAAGAAGAATCTAGATCTAGACACGCTCCAATTGTATCACAAACTTGCTGATTATCGCCAGAAATCATCGCAGTTTTATAACCTCTTTTTTTTAATCCATCTACTAATAAAGGAGCAGATATTCTAAGGACATCTCTAATTGTGATAATTCCTAAAATGGTTGAATTCTTTCCCAATAATATCGGAATTGTTCCAGCCAATTCAACTTCATTTAATACTTCTCCTGTGAAGTCATATTTTAAGTCTTCAAAATATTTCTTACTCCCAACATGGTACAATTCTCCTTGAATTTCTCCCTTTATACCCCTCCCTTTTACGATTTTAAACGATTCCACCGGGTATAGAGGTAAATTCATTTCTTTTGCTTGCGAAACCACGGCTTTCCCAATTGGATGCTCTGAGAGTGCTTCTAAACTGGCAGCGATTTTTATAATTTCCTCTTTCTCTAAAGCATACTCGATAATTTCAAAGACTTTTAAATTACCTTCAGTGAGGGTCCCAGTTTTATCAAAAGCG
>JAHLWT010000091.1 GCA_019057775.1 Promethearchaeota archaeon | reverse complement strand
GTTAAATTTTTATTTGAATATTTATCAATTCCCTTAGGATTGGCAATCAGCTCATTTTTACAAAATAATTTAAAATAATGATAAATATTCTCTTTCAGGCTGTTCTCATCAAGGTAGCCGGATATCACACCTGTTCCGGTTTCTTTTAAAATTTCGGCTGCGTCCCCATTTACCGGACCAATTGCCAGGATGGGGCGATTGGCATTAAGGTACTCAAAAATTTTACCGGTTAATATACCTTTTGCATTTTCTGTCTGGTTTATAGAAAGCGGTAATATACTGGAGGTTTTTTCAATCAGTAATGCCTGCTTATGTGGTAAATAGCTAATGATCCTGACATGATTATCCAATCCATATTTATGAATGGATTCCTGAACGGAAAAATCTACTTTGCCACCCAATTTAATAATTAAATATTCACTGAATTTTGAATACGTTTTTAATAAATCGGAAATCACCTTCCAAAAAGTTTCCGGATTCCGTGACCGGGCAGTTTGAACAATTTGTGTACCCCCTCCGATTCCAAGATAGAATTATGGCTTTAGAAGATCAAGCTTCTCAAAAAAGATTTTTAACATATGTTTATCGAAATGTTGCTCTGGATGACAAATCTTATGATTTATAGCGTCTGAAAATTTCTTAAAGACCTTATGTAAGGGGGCTATTTTAATGAAATTGGGATCTGCACCGATAAGTGAGATTATTTTTTCAATTAATTGATTCATTAAGTAATTTAACAAGTTCTTTCGTTAAATTCTTCCTGGAGTATTTTGAGATATCAGTTGTGTTGAACTTTAAATTCCCTTTTTTGTAATCGTGATATATAGCAAGTATGTTGGTTTTTAGTCCGGTACTATCTTCGAACCTGGAAATCCTGCCCGCGTTGGTATAGTTAAGAATTTTTGCAGTGTCCCCATCAGTAGGTCCTATGGCAAGAATAGGCCTTTTTGCTGCAAGATATTCAAATATTTTTCCGGGAATTATTCCCCGGGCGTTGAAAGTGTTATTCAATGGCAGAAGGAGAAGTGCAGAGGTTTTTAGGTAATATTCCATCTCACCATGAGGAACCGATCTGATAGCCTCCACAAGGGGTTCAATGCCGTTTCCCCGAACATCCCTTAATACAGAATTATCAACATGGCCGATCAACCTGATCAGTAAACGATTTTTAAATTCTTGATCTACCAGGCAAAGCTTTCCGACAGCTTTCCAGAAAGAGGAAGGATTACGGTCTGCATTGATTGAACCAAAATGTGTCACAATAAATTGATTTGCCGCAACCGGATAGCTTTGTCTGAAATCGTCTTCATCAAATCCGTTGGTAATGACCTGGATATTTTGAGCTCCTTTGGACCGAAGTTTGTCGGACCAATCCCAGCTTACGGTAGTAACCATGTCTGCGGTGGTGAGTACCTCCCTTTCCATATAAGAGTGTTTCCTGTCGGCCCGGCGACTTAATTTCAACTTGTCGTAAAAGTCGATATCGGTCCATGGATCCCGAAAATCGGCTATCCAGGGAATACCAAGTTTATGCTTGAGTCCTAAGGCAATTAAATGCATGCTATGGGGTGGCCCGGTGGAAACAATAACATCTAAAGGGTTGTCACGTAAATATTTGAAGAGGAATCTTATAGAAGGTTTAATCCAGAATCTCCTGGCATCAGGTATGAATAGATTTCCTCTTATCCAGACCGACAAGTTTTCTCTGAATTTGGGCTTTTCCTTTTCAGAAAGAAATCCGGTTTTTATTTTCTGATCATTTTTTTGCCCGATAAATCGTTTATACCAAGAATATGGTTCCCATATTCTTCTTTTAAGAATAGTTATGCCTTCTGGTATATCTTTTAAAAGAGACAAATCTTCAACAGGGCTTTCTGGATTCTTAGGGGTGTAAATAATAGGCTCCCATCCTGTACCGGGCAGGTATTTTGCAAATTTCAACCAGCGTTGTACTCCGGCACCTCCGCTGGGAGGCCAGTAATAGGTTATGATCAATACCCGTTTGAGGGACATGGTAATTAATTGGATTTTTGAATTAATCGATTTTTTCCAGAAGCTTTCGCATATTAACTTTCTCGCTAAGTATTTCTCTCAGTTTTTCAATCTTGACGCGGTCTTGTTTCATCGAATCTCTGTATCTGATGGTTACTGTATTATCATTCACAGTTTGATGATCAATGGTAATACAATAAGGAGTTCCAATGGCATCCTGACGCCTGTATCGCCTGCCGATTGAATCCTTCTCCTCATATTGACAATTGAAATCAAATTTTAATTCTTTTACGATTTTCCTGGCAATTTCAGGCAATCCATCCTTCCTTACCAGGGGTAATACTGCAAGTTTAACCGGTGCCAGGGCTGGGGGGATTTTCAAAACCACCCTGTCTTCCAGTTGTCCTTCCGCGTTCGGCGCTTTTTCTTCTGAATAACCGTTTGAAAGGATCATTAGAAACGTCCGGTCAAGACCTATGGATGTTTCCACCACAAATGGCACAAAGCTTTCTTTTGTTTCAGTATCAAAATACTGCAGTTTTTTACCAGAAAATTTCTGGTGTTGAGCCAAATCAAAGTCGGTACGGGAGTGAATTCCTTCTATTTCCTTGAACCCGATAGGGAAGTCAAATTCAATATCTACTGCGGCATTGGCATAGTGTGCTAACTTGTCATGTTCATGGAAGCGTATTTTATTTTCGTCGATTCCAAGGGCCTTAAACCATTTCATTCGCTTTTCTTTCCAGTATTCATACCATTCTATTTCATCTCCCGGCTTCACAAAAAATTGCATTTCCATTTGTTCAAATTCCCTCATCCTAAAAATGAACTGCCGTGCTATAATTTCATTCCTGAAAGCTTTTCCTACCTGAGCTATACCAAAAGGTATTTTCATTCTACCCGATTTCTGTACATTCAGAAAGTTTACAAATATTCCCTGGGCGGTTTCAGGTCGAAGGTAAATGGAATTAGCTTCCTGGCTAACTGATCCGAATTTTGTTTCAAACATCAGGTTAAACTGACGAACATCAGACCAGTTTCTCGAACCGGATACAGGATCAGCAATTTCACAATCCAAAATAATCTGGCGGATCTCTTTCAAATCATCAGTTTCCAATGCTGCAACATACCGTTTTTGAATTGTATTAACTTTTGCCTGGTTTTGTTTAACCCGTGGATTGGTTTCCCGGAACAGCTTTTCGTTAAAAATATCTCCAAATCTCTTTGAGGCTTTTATTATTTCCTTATTCATTTTTGCTTCAATTTTCTGAAGGTATTCCTCAATCAGGATATCTGCCCTGTATC
>JAHLWT010000090.1 GCA_019057775.1 Promethearchaeota archaeon | reverse complement strand
GTAGAAAATATTCATATTATGAATTAACAGATTTTGGTAAGGATATTTGTAAGGCGCTTGGCATAAAATAGAAATAATTTATTCTCTAATTAATGCTTTATTCTTCTTTAAACCATATTTGAAACGATTTTCGCAATAATAGGGCGAATTTGGAATAATTTAGTTCATTTTTCTATATAGGTATACGATTTATTTTAAAAGTTTTTTACCTTTTTTTCGTCAACTTTTTTTTCAAGTATTAAAAATCGTTAATGTGATTAAAAAGGGTTTGAGTCTATGCTAGATTATCTATTGGAAGGTAGAAACACCTATAAGGAAACCATATATAAAATTTGGTAGATGACAATAAATCAATAAAAAAATTATAATAGAGTCTTCACAAACCACTCTTTTATTAAATCAACAGCTTCTTTTTCAACACCATTATATGCATGATTAGTATTGTAAAAAACTTTTAATTTACAATTATCTCGTAAAATCTCCTTTATTTTTTCTGCATTATCTAAAGGAACCTTATTATCAGGATCTGTAGCAAGAACCAAAACATTTTTCATTAAAGGGAGGTTCTGCGCGATTTTTTGATCTATTTCGGGCAGTTCATTAAAAAATTCTAAATTAAGTTTAAAGGAGCCTTTATAATTCCCAGTGCCAGCAAGAGATCCTCCTTCCTTCTCCATTTTTGCCTGCTTTTTAGCAATCTCCTCAAATCTCGAAAAATCTCGTGTTAAAGAAACTGAAGTAGACAATAGTACTACAGATTGAATATTTTCTTTTTCATAAGCAAGAATCGATAGAGATCCCCCAACACTTCTTCCCCATAAACCCATTCTTTTTATATTATAATTAGTTTTGAAAAAATCTATTGCATCATTTACATTCTCTAGCATAATTAAAATGGTTTTCTCTCGCATTTTCCCAGGACTCTTACCACTCCCAAAAAAATCAAAAGAAAGAGTTGATATATTATTCTCCCAGAGAATCTCTTCAGTATCTCGAAGATTTGGGCAATCATCTATATTATTTGTTAATCCATGGAGCAATATTACCCCACTCCCTTGATCCAAAAGGCCTCCAATACGCCCTTTTAAAATTAGTCCTCTGGATTTAAATTCTATTTCTTGAACCATTATTTTTTCTCTCTAACAATTCCTTCAAACGGATCTGATATTGTATCAATAGATATTTGAGCTCCATCCTTGATTGATGAAGTGGCTGATTTTGTACCAACAACAGCAACATAACCCTGTTCGTTAGCAACGCGTACGGCATGGCAAGTAGAACCGCCCTCATTAGTTATAATACCACTCGCTCTATATAATATACTGTCCCATTCTGGTGTTACTGCCCTAGTAACTAAAATCTCACCATCATTAAACTTTTCTCCTTCAGTAGGGGAACTTAAAACACGCGCAATACCTTGGACTATATTCCTAACTTTCCCACATAAACCCCTTGCTAAGATAGTACCAGTCAACTGAGCGGCATCTCCTACACCAACAGCAACCACATCCATTCCTGTAATAGGTCGAGATTGTAAAATCCATAATTTATCTTCAGAATCAATACAAAATTCTATGTCTTGAGGTTTACCAAAATAATTCTCAATTTTTAATGAAGTTTCAACAATTATCTTCAACATTTCTTGATTTAATTTTTCTATAGCTGGTACTTTCTCATCAATATCTATAATTTTGCTCTTGGAAACTGCTTTAGTTTGTATGTGAGAGATCTTTTTTTCAATTTTTAGAGAACTTTTATCTAAAATGAGTGTGGATGGAGATATTAACCCAGAGACTAAACCTTCGCCCTCACCATAAATTAATTCGAGTTCCAATAAATTTATTTTGTCTGGTGAAAAACTCGTATTAACAACACCAGAATACTTAGGATTAATCATAGTTTGAACTATAACCGGCAATTTTACACCTGTTAAATCAACTTTATTCTTTATCGCATATCTTAGCACCATAGGTGAATATAGACTTCTCCATACATTCCTTAAGGATAATATTATATTATTTTTAGAGACAAAAGTCTCCGTAATAAATCTACCAGCCCAACTAAGTTTCTCTGAATCTTCTATTGTCGCTGAGCTTCGCACAGCGAAACTTTCACCCATAATAAAATTTAGAGATTCTTTAATACCATCTTCTACTGATTTGGGAATTTTTCCTTTAGAAAATATGGTATCATTTAATTTCGCAATTTTTTTAAAATCAGCTTTTGAAATTGAACCTTTACTAAGTATTTCCTTTATTTCTTTTATCTTTTCTTTGGTTTCAGTTTGGTTCACATAAAGCGAGAATGCTTCACCAGTTATTACAAAGAAAGGGGGAATCTCAAATTTACCTTCTACTAACTTGAATAACGCTGCACCTTTTCCCCCTACGTAACTAGAATCAGGAATATAAATACTCTTTCCATTTTCTCTGAAATCCATTACAGAGATGAATTTCTCAAACATATACCTTCCATCATCTCCAGAATATACAATTGAGTCTTCAGGTTCTCTTTGTAACACCCATAATTCTCTTCTCTCTGAAAGATCTTCAGGTAGAGTTCCTTTCCGAATCAATTCCATAATTTCCGGAGGTGTCATAAAGAATATATCATTAGTTTTTAGATTAAAAAGACTACCAATATGTCTTAAAAATTTCACAGATAAATATTGTGCTTTAATTAACACTTCCATACGCCAAGTTCTAAAGAAATTATATTGAGATATATCATTAACAAGTGCTTTATCTTGCTCATTAAGCTCCATCGACTCTAATAATACATCTCTAAGTGCTAATAAGTTAGCCCTAGCTTCAGTCATTTCATTTAATTGTTGAGTAGCATTTGGAATCATTCTCCAAACTTCTTGCATATACTCTTTTTCAGTATAAGGATCAAAGAAAGGTGGGTATCCCCATTGTTTTAACCATTTGAAGGAACTGTAGGATTTATTTAATTTCTCCTTAATAGAACTCTCTTTAATAACATCAATATTATTTGGAGCAGATTCTAAATTAATATCAAATTTAGAAATAGCTTCCGCAATCTTTAGTTGACTTTCTTTTTTCTCTTCTGAGAATGTTTTCCCTGTAGGTATTTCAATTATCTGCTTAATAGAAGCCATCAGCGAAATATCATCATCAGCATCTAATATTCCAGATTTTTGAAATAATTCCTTAAATTTACTATCATCCTTCTTTTTCTCTAAAACATCCTTAAATTTATCAGCGGCTTTCTTTAAGAACACAGGATATTCCTCTTTATAGCTTAATTCTACAGCAAAAGGAACATACATAATTGGAGTATATTCCTTGTACATTTTAAAGAAAGTCTCACACTTTTCTTCTATTTGTTCCTTAGATAAAGAAGAATAATCTTCCTTCGATAAATCATCAGCAAATTTAAGCCAATCAATTGCAAGTTTTTCATATTTTTCTGCAATTTTCTGAAAAAATGAAGGATATGTCTTGGATGAAATAATTAAAGCCTTAATTAATCCAAAAACTTGCATTAAGTCAACATGATACCCACCATGATAATCAGCAATCCTTTTGTTAAAAACCACCTCTTTAAGAGCGGGATGTTCAAAGAGATTAAGAGCTTCATTAGCCCCAACGGGATCTATGCTATACATCCTAATAGGACTATCTTTCCTAACAACAATTTGTTTCCATGGCATATTTTAATCTACTCATTACCTTTTTTTAATACTTCTAATACTTTTTCTGAAGACATTACTCTGCCAACAACACTTTGAATGATTTTGATTGAAGCATGGTGAAGTTCTTTATCCCAAGAACTACATAAATCTTCAACAACTAAAATTTTGAAACCTCTAAAAAATCCACCGAACGCTGTGGATAATATACAAACGTTTGTGACTGTTCCGATTAAAATAATGGTATCTCTCTTTAAACTTAATATTGCTTTTCCAAGCTGTGTGTCATGAAATCCACTGAAAACCATTTTTTCGATGACAGGCTCGGTTGACAAGGGCAAAAACTTGCTATAAATCTCAGCACCTTTTGAACCTTCTCTTAACCCTCCAATGGCTAATGGAGGTATCATCTCGAATAATCTTGGAGTAAGATTTACATTAGGCTTAAACACCTGTCTTACATGTATTATCGGAAGATTGATTTTTCGACATTCATTTAGCATATTCTTTATTTTAGATCTCTGTTCATATGCTTCAGGAATTGCAAGTTTGCCATCCGGAAGAATAAAATCATTTTGTAACGCCATAAGGATTAAAACCGCTTTTTCACGAACAAGTGGCCAAGGTATATCAGAAGGTTGAAGTTTTTCTTGTATCCAATCTGGTTCAGTCACAGTGATTCAAAACCTTTTTGAATTTTCTCTTCCAAAGATCTTTCATAATCTTTTAGTGTTTCTAAGTGGCGAAGTATATTTTTTGTGTTTCCATCAATTTTCATTGAAAGATGAGGTCTAATCTCAATTGGAACTTGTTTTAAGGTATTAATTTCGTCTTTAACATCTATCATTTTTTTATAGGTTGGAAGTACTAAATCTTTATATTTTCTGAGTTGATGTAGAAAACTAAATCCATATTTAGTAAGAAAATAATGAGTATCACCTTTTTCAATAAAATAGTTCTCTGTCAGAATTTTTAGATGAGATTGAACTGTAGATCTTGGAAAGTCTGTCTTTTCACAGAATTTTTTAATACTTTTTCTTTGATAAATTGCTTCAAGAAGAAGAATATTTTTTATATCGTTTGTAATACCTAAGATTTTAGAGATTAATTTCGCATCACTTTCATTTATAATCATATCTAAATATTAGATTTCTGACTATTTAAGGTTTTTGTTTTACCCATTTTTTCGTAACAAGCTTTTTTTAGTAAAACGAATAAAAAATGTAATTTATATGATAAAAAAACTACTATTTTCACGAAAAATATATAAATTTGTCACATTTATTTATTTTCATGGCAAAAGGTATATATTTATTCAACATCCCAAAAATATGGCAAGATCTTTGGGAATATATCTACTATAATTTTGAACATAATTTAAGGGATATACTTATCTCAAAAGGCAAGATAGACTCAGAACAAGATGACCCTACTATCCAAGATTTTGAAAACAAAAAAAAGAAGATAGTTCAAAACTTATCAAATTTAATAACGCTGCAAGATAAATGGTTAATTGGGTGTTTTTTTGATTTTGATTTTAATTTACCTCGAATTCTTAAGCCAAGTAGTTTAAGTCGGTTTATAAATTACGAATCCAAAATATTCAAAGCCATAGAAAAAAACGATTCTATTTTAAAGCTTTGTTATGATCTTAGATCAATTCTCAATGAAGTTTTAAAACCTTTATCATATGGGGTTGATCCTGATTATCTAATAACATTATTAAAAATTATCAATAAAGAGTTATATATTGCTTCGAACGATTTGTTATTAATACCGGGAATAATCGAAAAAGTGTATGAATCGAAAATTCCCTTTGTACAGATTGTCCCATCCGAAGAAAAATTTGAAGATGAATTAGAAGATGAAGATGAAAAAGATTTATCTGTCTTTCTTGTTTTAGGAAATAATGCTTTCCAATATATAAGTGATACTAAATATAATGTTGTCCCTTTATCTGAACTTGATGAGACTAGAATTAATTATAATAAATCGCCATTATTTTGCGATTTAGCGCGAGTTTTTTTAAAATCGGGAGTAGAACCTGAAAATCTAAAGATATTTTTTGAACCATTTTCTAATTATGATTCTTTAGCACCAGATATATATAAAAACTGTAAAAACCAAGATAAAATTCTTATTGATCTTCTTCATAAACATAACTGTTTCATTGATTATATGTCTAAAAACTGGAACACATTGTACAAGAGTAAAATTGTTTATCTTTATGGAACTAACGAGGATAAGGAAGGCGGGATATCAATTCAATTAGATGATGACTTTACATTGACCTGGTTAAGTGATAAAATGAATTCTATATTTAAAAAACAGAAAATAAAACTGCTCTTTATTAATACCTGTACAGATCTTCAATTAAAATCGTTAGAATTAGATCTTAATTTTGAGCGTTGGCAACCTCCTCTTAAATTTTTTCTAAAACATGGAAGTCCAGATAAAAGAGCATTTGCTTTTCCAGTTGGTTTTCCAGATCCCCAACGAGGTCATGAGTTAGCATTAAAATTTTTTGAAAAACTGCTTATATTAAATGAACCTTCAGGTTTAGCAATGAGTAAAGCAAGGTTAGAGATGGAAAATGATTTAAGTCCCTTATTGACAAGTTCAATGAAAGAATCTAATAGTTGGTGGGGCTACAACATATATGGAGAATCAAATATAATAACTTCCAAATTCACTTTAATCCCTAGAATAATCGTTCATTTTCCTTCAGAGTCTGCGCCATATCTTGCTGAAACCTATCCAGAATCTATAAAACTTGCATTAAATTCTTATTCTCTTTCAGTGGGAGCACCACCATTACATTTTGGAAGAAATTTCCTTAATATATATCATGCTCCACTAAACTTTTCTAAAAATACTGATAATATTAAGATTATCGGATCAATTTTTAAAATGACGGAAAAGAGTAGTACATTAATATATAAAACTACTTTTTTTCAATTTAGGCATATAATAGAGAAAATAAGAAGCCATGGAAATGGAAATTTTGAAATATATTACACTCAGGAAGGTGTAAAAAAATATCTCGAAAAAAAAATATTTGATGAAGTAACAAATTTGGCTTTTATATTAATGTTCCCATTTAAAAGAGGAAAAGACTCTACTTCTTTAATAATGAAATATTCAAAAAAAAGATTTGAAAATCAAATTTATGCTCATGAAATTGAATTAATATTTAATGATTTTGAAAATCTTGAATCTTTTAAATCCATGGATTTTCAGCTTATAAGACATCTCCCAAAAAATGGAAATTTACATGTTAAAATAAATCCAATAGTTTTTATATGTCTTTTAAGACTGTTGAAAAAACATAAATTTATGTTCAATTTGGAGGATATTAAAAAAAAAAGATTTACTTATGAATTAAAAATTTATTTTAGATATTCTAATCAAGAAATTCATAAAAATATAACATATAAACATAAAAAGATATCCAAAATTGAATCGATTTTTAATTTTATTAATGATAAGAAATTATATGGTATATCTTGGTGTAAATCAAATTATCCAACAGGGGATTTATCAGATTTAAAATCGAAACACCATCCTAATAATATTATTACACCCACATCCGATAATCGTGGGGTTATTGTCTTTGGCCATGTTTATTATCAAATCTTAAAAAAGAAATACAAAGATTATTTAGATTTACCAAGACCTAAAAAATGTTATATCGCTGAATTCGCTAGTAAAAAAATGTTATATATGCCGATGTTTCTATGGACTGAATACAACTCTAATCCAGAAATTGAATACTCCAGTTCAGAAATCAAAAAATACGCATTGCAATGTATTTATGATGGAATTAATTCACTTTCAAAATCAAGATTAAGTATAAAATATTCCCATTTTACTGATTTTGACAAGTTTTTAAACGACCCAAACTATCTTAGTTTAAGTGAATTATTAGCTTTATATGAGAAAATACCTAAACAATACATAAGAAAAATTAAAGAAAATAAAATTATACCCTTATATGCATTTATTGAGGATGAATTCGAACCCTCTAAAAAGAAACTAGAAGAAGCAAGGGAGGAGATTGAACAAATATTAATTGATTTCCGGAATGATTATGCACAGACAACAAGTTTTGAAGGGATTAAAGATAATCTTGAGAATCAAATATTAACAGATGTTTACATTATTGAAAAGGATTTATGCCACCCAGAAATACAGGATATCCTAATGTTAATTAATTATAGAGTAATCGCAATTGCAAAATATGAGGGCTATTGTGATGATTGTAAAAAGTTTTTTTCGTATAGACCTACTGATAATTCACCGTTTGCTAGATATAATGAAACTGAAAACATAAAAACTGAAAAATATTTAATTCATAAAAATTGTTCCAACCAAAGTATGATCCTTAAGCTTAAATTTCATTTCCCTTTTCAAATGTATTATAGATGGTTAACAGAAAAAGTTTTTAATATCTGGGGAGTGTTAGAAAATAAAAATAATCAAGAGAAGCAAGAAGAAGTCAAAAAAGAAGATATTTTTAAGGAGAAAAATAAAACTCCTTATTACTACACAGATGAAATCTTATTAGATAGAATTTTAGTCTTTGGTTCAGAGCCAAAAGTCGAAAAGGATTTAAATTCATATAAAAAAAAAGTTGTTCGACAAATTATACTACAAAAGTTAAAAAAATTTGAAGATGTTAATTGGTTTTATCCTATTTTCGTATGCCTTAGAAGCACATCAGGTTATTCTCAAACTGATACATATTTTCTTTTATTATTATATATCAAACGAGGGGAGCATTATTCAGAAGAAGCAATTTTCTCAAATCCGCTTCTATATGTTATTAAGGTTGGTGTAGAGGATAAAAGTCAAGACGATATAGAAAGGGAAATTTCAAAAATAAAAGTAATGGAAGAGACTTTAGATTTTGGAGAATATAGTACAGCTGCAAAGATTGAGGAATATAAAAGTATAGATGATAATTTTAAAGGATTTTTAATGAAATTCAAGCATTCTTATGAATTTACACGAGATGTTCCAATTTTAGAACAGTTTAGAAAAGGTAAAAAAATTCCAAACACTCTCGAAGGAGTGTACCTTGACGCAAATCCCGTGAATATTCATAAAATTTTATACAATTTAGCGAATAAAATTATGAAACTTTATTATAGTCCTCAACAAGGAGATCCATTTGAACGTTCTACAGATGCTTCGCTTAAGAAATTAAATATCTATAAAAATCTTGTCTTAAACAAGGAAAAATATAAGACAACATTATTATTTTTACAAAAACTATTTGTTCTGAAAGATAAGAAGGAATTTACAGAAGAGATGATTGATTTTATCAGAGTTGAGGAGAAAGGAAAAACAGAGGATGGTAAAATAATATTTGATGACAAAAGTGTTATTGGAAAAATAAGAAATGAAATTCTAAATGCCGAATTTTTCTATCATATGGGTCATATTTTTGGAGATTTAAATGCAAGAAATGTTTTAATAATGCATATTCACGAACCTGAGAAATTAGTTTTCATTGATCATGAAAAAACTTACGTAAAAGGTTTAGCTCCTATTGCTCTCGATTTTGGTAAATTAATAGTTGAGATTAAAAAAAACTCTGTAGTTAAAGAATTAACAGAAGAAGAATATATTTGTGTTGATAATTATTACTTTACATGGTTAAAATATTATTTTAGGAAAAATCAGTTAAGCATTAAGACTGATATTAAGGAAATATTGATTACCTTTAATGAAAATCAAATAAAATATTTATGTTTTTTATTATCTATTACTTATGTTTTTATCCACGTATGCGATAACAATGATATAAAAGACGATCTTATATCTCGGGAAGATTTAATGAATAATATTCCTCTATTTCTCAGTAATGTAAAAATAAATAAAGAAGATAACAGATTTCAAGAATTGTTAATAGGAATAAAAGCGTTATGTATAGATTCTCTACGTCACATAAATCCAGTCCAAACAGATTATTTGCAATGGAAGAGCTGTCTTAATACTTGCTTCATTGCTCATAAAAAGAACGATTATTCGATGTTTGAGCAAATGAAAATAAATAGAAAACCATTAAAATCTAAGATGTTTAATGATTTAATAAAAGATTTCATGAGCGGTTTTATTATTAACTCTGAAATGATTAAATATATCTGTCTTTTTGCGGAATATGGTTTAGATGTTGCTGAAACAGCGTTTTTGACAAAGGCTATGGCAGAGTCTGGAACTATAATCCAACTAGAAGAATTTAAAAAAAAAATAATAGATGATCCAAGTACTGGGGGTATCTTAACAAAAACTCCAATCATCATTTCAACGATTTTATCATGTTTTGATTTTTGCATTCCTAAACTTTCAAGTGCTTCTTTGGCAACAACATGTGGTACCGTTGATATTCTTAAAGCTTTTGGAAATCTTAGAACCGACTTTAGTATTAATGAGCTTAAAGAGAATTTAAATAATGTGGGGATATGTTATATTGAGCCAACTCGAGAAATTTGTCCTGCAGATAAGCGTATCTATACCTTAAGGAAAATTATTCGTGATAAATTAGATAAACCTGAGGGTATGAAGGCACCTTGCCTTTTAGTCAGTAGTATTTTAAGTAAAAAATATGCGATGGGATGTAGTTCTGTAATTGTGGATATTAAGGTTGGTCCAGGAGGAAATGTGGATGACGTTGAAGATGGCATTAGATTGGGGAATTTATTCGTAGAAGTTGGAAAGATAATTGGTATTGATACAGTGTGTGTAGTAAGTAATGAATTCCAACCTCAGGGTAAAGCTTTTGGCATGAATTTAGCCGTAAAGGAAATAATTGATGTATTAAAAGGTTCGCTTCATGAAAAAAGTGATATAGTTCAATTATGTTTAAATATTGCTGCAAATTTTTTATATTTCAATAATACTGTAAATTCAGTCAAAGAAGGGATTAAAAAAATTCAAACATTGATAAGAGATCGTACTGTGATAGAAAAATTTAAGGAAATTATTAGGCAGCAAGGAGGGGTTGATAAATTGATAGAAAATCCAGATCTCATTGAACTTGCCACATTAACAGAACTTAAAAGTACCAGTGAAGGTTACATTAAAGAGATTAATGCAAAAATAATTGATAACTTAACTAAAGAATTAATTATAGATAAAACAGATCCAAAATCTCCCAAAAAAGATTATACAACAGGTATATATTTGATAAAAAAAATAGGGGATAAAGTTAAAACGGGAGAGACCTATGCAAGAATTTACTCAAACGACGAAAATTTAATTAAATCTACACTTAAACAATTGAGGGAAGCAATTAAAATATCTACTAAAGGTCCTATTAACCCCCCTAAAGTGATTTTCAAAGTTATTCCATAAAATCTTTAAATTAAGCTAGACCTTTTTTTATAAAAATATTTTTCATACTAATTATGAATCAGACTATATATATTTTAAGGCATGGTCAAACCTTTTGGAATAAGGAAAATCGAATTCAATCACATTCAAATGGGGAAGGGAACCTCCTTACAAAAGAGGGATTTAAGGAGGCTGAAAAAATAGCAAGGATTTTAAAAGAAATCAATTTTGATTACTCTTTTTATACTCCTTTAAGGAGAACAAAGCAAACTCTAGAAAAAATTCTTGAGTTTCATCCGAAGTTAAAACCTCACATGGATAATAGAATAAGGGAAATTTCGCTTTCTTTTTTGGCGGGATTATCACAGATCCAATGGGAATCAGATTATCCAAAAACGAAACTAATATTTAATGAAAGAAAGAATAATCGTTTCAATTGTAAAATCCCTGAGGATATTGATTTTTCAGATTGTTATAATAGATCTCTACAAATTGCTAAGGAGAATGGAGAGATTGGTAAAAAGATTCCACCATGGGAAAACTATTCTGAACTTTTTGAGAGAACGAGACCTTTTACAAAAGAATTAGAACAACTGGGTAATAGTAATATTTTAATAGTAGGGCATTTGGGTGTGAACAGAAGCATTATAGGAAATATAATTAGGGAGTATATAAACAAAATAGTTTTGCATAAGTTAGCAGTGTATAAGTTTCCTCATGGTTCTATTATGAAAATTGAAAAATCTCATGATAATGTTAAAGTCTATTATTATGAAAATAATAGCTGGTCTGAATTCCTTATTTAATATCAATATAAACTTAATTTTAGTAAAGGAGGAGGTTTTTATCAGAATATTCACAAATTAAAATTTTTAAATATAGAGTTAGAGTAAAACTTCCAGAAAAAGAAGATAAAAAAAGCCAATTATCTTGCCCTTCTTATGGGGGTAAAATAGATAATTATGTAACTACATGTCCCTATTATGGATAAGCAATAAAAATTAAAAGAAAAGAAGAGATGTTATTCATTTATCATTTTAGGTTTGCGTTCTTTAAATTTACTAGAACTGATTAATCTTCTTTTATTGTAATCCCTGTAAAAGATGTGAATTGATTGAATAGTTCCAAACCTAAAGATAACCCTAAAAATGGAATGATAGGCATCACACTACTAAATCCTAAAACTTCCGTAAATTGAATCATGAAAATGATTATTAGGCGTTTATCAAACTTTTTATCTTGATCTAGTTGTGTCGCATGAATAGGTCTTCACATTTTTATTTATTTGTTATTTATTGAATTTAGGGCAAATAGCTATTATCCTTTACATACATTTCCATTGAATGAAGAAAATTGATTGAATATCTTAGCATCGCCTTCTAATCTGGCAAAGATGTTCACTGGAGATGCTGCCTTTGGTTTATTGTCCTTACTAGCGGGAGTAGGACCAAAGAAAATGCAGAATCCTTTCCCATCAGGCCAATATCCAACATCTCCAACTTCACAATCAACTTGCGAATTTTCCTCATCGATTGAGACGGGGATTTCCCCATATAATTCTTCACCCCACCTAGATAAGTTCAATTCAAAAGGGAGGCTTTCCCAAATTGCCTTACAAGTTTTAGGATTTTTGTCAACCAGTAATTTAGCTTTAATTTGACCGATATTCTCGTTTTCAATTATTATGTAATCCATAG
>JAHLWT010000089.1 GCA_019057775.1 Promethearchaeota archaeon | reverse complement strand
GGTTTATTCACTACAGGAATTAAACTTTTGGGAATTATACAAGTTAGTGGGCGTAAACGAGTACCCCAACCACCTGATAATATTATTCCTTTCGTCATTGTAATAATCTTGTGGTTATATAGAGCAAATTGTTATTTAAGGTTCTTGTTGAAGAATTTTGCTATGAATTAAAATTTATTTAAAACCCATTAAATCAATATTTACCAATTATGATTCAATCTATCCTGAAGAAAGGTCTATTTCTTCCTGCCTTTCTATCATTTCATCAAAAGTATGTTCTTTTATAATGTTTTTAATATCTGTAAAATACCACGTAACAACGAGAATTACGAATTGTAAATATAATGTAATGATAAAAAGCAGAACTATCCCAAAAACTTCCGCTAACGGTCCAGAAATTATCATTCCAAGTGGTGTAACTGCTGCGGCAATACTAGCCACAATTGAAAATACTCTTCCTTGAGTTTCCTGCGGTACTCTTGTTTGTAAAATTGTTAGGAACATAGTATTAGCTATTGGTATCATAGAAGCATGAATTAATGCTCCAATGCCAATTAGTAGATAATTACCTTCTGGTGCAAGGGTAGTAATAGAATACCCTATAATTCCAATAATCACGGAACGTATAATAATAAGCTCCTTATTTTTCCAATTTTTCTTGGAGGATGCTATGATAGCGCCTATTACTATTCCTGTTTGTAGAAAGGCACTTACCATTGCGAAATCTTGCACCGCCCCCGAATGATTTATTTTAACGAATAAAACCATTAAAGTTATGAATGGCATGTTTAAGAGATTAATCACTGATATGAAGATAATTAAAATATAAAGAGTTCTTACAGATTTCAAGATATGCAAACCTGATTTAAATTCATTAGTATAAGATCTTTTCTCAGATTGAACTGAATTATCTGTTATCGATGGAATTTTTATAAAAATTAATGGTACAATCGCGATAAAAAAAGTAAAAATATCAACCCAAAGTATTTGTTCAATTGATAATAACATTAATAATGTCGCTGCCACTACTGGCCCAATAACATGCATAATCCCAGTAAATAGATAATTAATCCCATTCATTCTACTTAGGTTCTTCCTTGGTATCATTAAAGGAATAATTGCATTGACTGTTGGATAATGGATCGACTGACACACAGAGCGGAAAAAATTAATCATCATTACGAGCCATATGTTAGAGAAATTATTCAGGAATAATAAAATCAGCAAAAAAGTTAGGAAGGCTTGAAGTGAGTCTGTTATGGCTATTATAACTTTTCGATTCCATCTATCAATAAATACACCTACGAAAGGTGTAATGATTACCAAGGGAATTGAACCTAGAAAAAAAGCGATAGAGATATAAATGGGGCTTGCTGTAACGTCTGCAATCCACCAAACTATTACAAACTGGATAACAGAAGAGCCCAATATTGAAAATAGTTGTCCAAGCCAGAAGAAAAGATAATTCTGAAAAGTATGACTTGTAGCAACTAATGCCATGTAAATTTTAATTATAGGTTACATCAAAACTTTATAAAATCAATCCACATTGATGTGAATTTTATATTTTAGACTAATTTACAAAAAGATAGAAAAAAAAGTTACTTCTTAAATAATGGATCAGCTTCTTGTAAGACCCGTCGTTGTATTTTTCCTAAAATATTTTTAGGAACTTCATCGATAAACTCTATAATTGCGGGACATTTCCACTTGGTCATGTTTTTCTCAGTCCAAGCTATTAATTGATCAGTTGTTATTTTACCTGAATATTTCGGTTTTAAGGCAACCCAAGCCTTTGTTATTTCTCCGACTTTTCCTTTAGGATCTGGAAGGCCTGCAACAGCAGCTTCAGAAACAGCTTCATGACTCATAAGCATTGTCTCAACTTCTGCGGGAAAAACTGAATGTCCTGCAACTTTTATTAATTGCTTCTTTCTGTCTCTTAGAGCAACCGTTCCATCCTCATTCATAAAACCAATATCACCAGTGAGAAGCCATGTTCTACCATCCCACTTTTTTAAAGTATCAGCTGTTTCCTCTGGTTGATTTAGGTAACCTTTCATAACTTGAGGTCCGCAAACACATAATTCTCCACTATTTTCCTCTCCATACTTAGATCCCGGTAACCCAACTGCGATTGGTCCCTTCTCAAAATCGTCTACATCAAAGATTCCCCAATCAGTGCCAGTCATTGGCATCCCAAGTACACCTACTGGACTCTCACCAAACAAATTCCCTGCACTTACAATTGGACTTGCTTCTGAAAGACCATAGCCCTCTACTATTCTTCCACCAGTATTTTTCTGAAACGCTTGCTGTACGGGAGCATGTAATGGTCCAGCACCAGATATACATAACTTCAGCCTGCCCATTAAACCGGGAAATTTCTCAAGATGAGGAAAATCAGCGATACGTTTAAATAATATCTCTGCTCCAGCATAAAAAAGTCCCTTCGGGGCAGGGATGTGAGTAATTTCCTTTAAAAATACTTCTGTCGGAGGTGGTCGTGGAAACAGCATGATCCATCCACCTAAAGCAATTGCTACGTTCATTACTGCTGTCATTGCAAATGAATGAAATAATGGTAATGCTCCAATATCTCCTACACCTGGATCTTCTCCTCCCACCCATAACATTGCTTGCGTAGCATTAGAGACCAAATTGAAATGAGTTAAAATAGTCGATTTTGGCACACCTGTTGTTCCACCAGTCATTATATATGTGGCTGTGTGTTCAGTAGGATCAAACTTCACATCGGGAAGATTTGGTTCTGTATTAAGGAGATCTAAGAATTTAATTGCATTTGGAAAATCTACTTTTCCCTTTGGAATATTACCAATCAGTTTTCCTAACCCCTTTTTCAAGCCTGAAAGACCAGAAGCAAGGTCAGCAACGTTTGTATAAATGACCATTTCTATATCCGTTTTTTTGATAATTGGACGGGCTAATTCATTGTATAATGCATCTAAAACGATCAGGGTTTTTGCACCAGTTAGTTTTAAATGGTGTAATATTTCTAATGGTTTATATGTTGGATTTACACCAGTGGCAATTACTCCTAGTTTGGTTACTGCATAGAAGCAGATTACATATTGGAAACTATTAGGCATTAAAAATGCAACCACATCTCCTTTTTTCACACCGAGATCATTAAGCGCCGTCGCCAATGAATCTATTGCTTTACCAGCTTCTTCGTACGTCATCCAAGATTCTAAAAACCACATCATATTGTCATTAGCATATTTCTTTCTTTGTCTTTCAAAAAATTCTCCTAACGAGAGTTTCTCAAAGGAGTAATTCTTTGGTGTCTTTTCCGGCCACCATTTATGAAACCAAGCCTTTTCCTCATTTACTTGCCATCCTGCCATTTTTTTCACTCTTTACTTCTTAAGATTTATTAGATTACAATTTTAAATTTTATTAGCAAATATTAAATTTAATTGGTTTAAATTTATAAATTTTATAATAAAAATTAAGAGCCTTTTAGATATGAATCAGTCTTGAGTAATTCTCTATTTTAGAAATTATAATAAAAAAAATTAAATGATACGATTAATTCGAAATATGTAGTTAGAAATTGAATTATTTTTGAGGATTAGAAAAAATGACTTGCATTCATGGTTTAGATGAAATAAACTGCCCTACGTGTAGTATGATGAGAGCTACTGTGCCAATGAAGAAAGTACATGAGATAAAAGAGAATTTTTTGAAAATAGAAAACCCATTCTTCAAGAAAAACTTAAAGTTAAAAGATAATTTAGTGAATGAATTGACTAATAAAAGATTAAATCTTAATCATGCTCCCCTCAACTTAATTCCAAAACCACATCTAATTAATCAAATTCCTAATTTTGAAAATAAAATGTTCTTAGATAGGCTTAAAGAACTCGATTTAGATAAAGGAGATATATTAGGAATTCCAAAGAAAATTCCGCTCGAAAATCCAGAGTGGAAATTTGAAGAAGAAGATTAATTGTTTCATCTCTAAATTGGCTTTCTCTTACACTCATTATACTATTCTTTACTCTTAAGAATCAAATATAATCAGAAAGGTAGCGTGAATGTAATGTTTGAATTAAACAAGAATTACATGATTAAATACAAATTTATTAAAACATTAAAATAATATATATTCATCTAATTATTAGTAACAATCTTAACAAGAAGGGTTTAATAAAAAATGATATTTAATAAAAAAAGAATGAAAAGGGTTTTTTTCTTATTAACCTTTTTATGGGTAATTACTACTATATTTCTTGGAAATACTTATCTAAATCGTCAATACCTATCATCCAACCATAGTTATCTCAAGCTCGAAGAAAATGAGGATATTTTAAAGTTATCAGGGACATATACCAATATAACTATAGACGACAGTCCAGGTAGCCCTAATAATTGGGCTTGGGCACAAACTCAACCTTGGTGCTCTGGTTCAGGAACCCAATTAGATCCGTATTTAATTAGAGGCCATAATTTAAAGATGTATCGTCGAGCAGATGGTATTCGTATCATAAACTCAAATTCTTCTTATTTTACGATAAGAAATTGTAATATCACCTTTGATACTTCAAAATCAAATTCTATCGTTATGGCAGGGATTTTTTTGAGTAATACAACTAAAGGTCAGATAATAAATAATACAATATATCATCTAAGTAAAGGTATCCATTTAAACAACACTTCTTACATACAAATAGTAAACAATACGATATATGACCATCCTCAAGAAGGTATTTTATCAGAGAATTGTGATTTTATTGACATTATTGAAAACGAGATTTTTGATATTAATTTCTATGGTGTCATGGTTTATAATACTACGAACGGTCAAATTATACATAATAATTTTTCGTTTAATGGCTGGGATGGATTTGCAATAGAAAATTGTTCTAATCTAGCAATTTCAAATAATGTCGCCCATAACAACTCTGATAATGGATTTAATATAGATAATAGTACTCAAATAAGTTTTACTGAAAATGTAGCATATTTTAATGATATCGGTATAAGGATAGATGATATGTCGTACAGTAATTTTACAGAAAATACTGTATACAATAATATCTTAAGTGAATGGGGAGATGGGGTGAAATTTGCCGACGATTGTATATTTATTAACTTCTCCGAAAATAATATCTTTAATAACACCGGTGATGGAATTGATGTAGAAGATCGTAGCAACAATAATACTATCTCGAATAACGATGTTTATAACAATGCTGATAATGGAATAGAAATAGACGATTTTTGTATTAATAACTCGGTTTTTGGGAATGAAATTTATAAGAATTCGGGGAATGGTCTTTACGTAGCTAATAGTTCATTCCAAAACATTTTTGAAAACAGGATAAGCAATAATGATGGTTCTGGAATATTTCTTGATGATAATTGTAATAATAATGATATAGTAGGAAACATCGCAAATGATAACGGAGATTCAGGGATATATTTACGAATTGAGTGTGTGAACAATAATATCTCTGGAAACATTGTAAACAATAACGGAGATTCAGGGATATCTATGGAGGAGTTATGTAATAAAAATGTCATCTCTGGGAATACCGCAAACAATAACACGAATAATGGGATATACCTTTATGATTATAGTGGTTATAACACGATTTCGAACAACTTCGTTAATAGTACTGGTTATTATGGGATATCTTTGCATTGGTACTCCCAGAATAATACCATTTTAAACAATATCGCAACTTACAACGAAGAAATCGGAATAGAGATATATGATTATTCTAGCAATAACACTATTTTAAACAATGTCGTAAGCTACAATGGATTAAACGGAATAGGAATATTTGATTTTTCTAATAATAACACTCTCACTGAAAATATATTGTATAATAATACTATCGGAGTAAATATTGATAATGGTGATAATAACTCAATCTATGAAAATTTCTTTTTAAAGAATGTTAAGCATGCATTCGATGATGGAATTGACAATAAATGGAATATCACAACAATTGGTAACTATTGGGATAATTGGACTGGTCCAGATGTGAACCCTAATGACGGAATCGTAGATCATCCATATAACATAAGCGGTACTGCGGGAACTAAAGATTATTTGCCAATAGCAGAGGACGGTGCACCATTGATAACGATTACTTCACCTACTACGAATGGAACATTTGGAGTAGATGCTCCCTCATTCGATGTGACAATCACGGACGATTATTTAATTTCAATGTGGTATACCATAGATGGAGGTTTAAGCAACTATACATTTACGGCAGATGGAATTATTGATCAATCCGCGTGGGATTCTATATCTGATGGGGGTATGACACTTCAATTCTACGCAAGCGATATACCAGGATATATCGGAACTGCGGGGGTTTCCATCCTAAAAGATGCTACAGCTCCAATCATCGTAATTAATTCTCCGACTGAAGGCGACGAATTTGGTAAAAATGGACCTCCCTTTAATATAACAGTTACAGATGATCATTTAGACTCGATTTGGTATTCTTACGATGGTGGAATAACTACTTATGCTATAGGAATTAATGCTCCATTTAATCAAACAGCATGGACAGTTTTGCCTGAAGGAGACGTTACAATTACTTTCTATGCCAATGATACGTTAGGAAATGAGGCATCCGAAAGCGTAGGGGTAATAAAGAGCATTTCAGCTGATGGACCTGACATGGGAGTAATTATGATTATTGTTGCGTCCATACTTGGCGGAGTAGCAGTAGTTTCTGTTGTATACGTTTTCATTAAAAAACGGGCAGCACCAGCATAACTCATATCTAAGTTTATATCTTTTTTTTTTTTAATTTTAAGTAGTTTTTGATGTCAAAAATGTCAGAGTTGCAAATAAGAATCAAATACTTATTAATGAGTTCAGCTTAAAATTAAATAATAATAAATTTAGGAAATTTGAAATGAAATCTAAATTAAAAAAAATAGCCTTTCTAGTTATAGGATTATTGATTGCTGTCGTACCAAATAATTTATTCAATTTTAACTCGGAAGTTAAGACTGAATTAAGCATTCCAAGACAATCAGCCAGTGTATCGTTTATACATGTTGATAACAATTGGACGGATACTCTTGCTGAACCATGGTGCAAATTAGTTAACGGTAAGTATGTCATTGAAAATGTAACTATTGACGCTAGCGCATCACCTACAGGAAGCGGCATTTTAATAAATAATTCCAATGATGAGGAATTTATAATTAGGAATTGCACCATTTATGATGCTGTTGCAGGTCCAAGTGTCTATTACCTGAATAATGGTAGCATAAAACTGGTAAACTCAAGTAAGGGTCAAATATATTCTAATAATTTAACTTCGAGTACTGGAGCAGACACCTGGAAGTCAGGAATATGTCTTTATGAGAGTAAGAATGTAGCAATAATTAATAATACTATCGAGGGGAATACGTATGGAGTTTTCTTAAGAAATAGTAATGAAACTCTAATTTTTAATAACTCAGTGAATTCAAATTACCATGTGGGAATAATGTTGCAAACAAATTGTCATTATAATAATATAACGCAGAATAACGCCTCTTACAATACCTTATACCATGGTATCACTTTAAACACTAATAGTGATAATAATAATATCATAAATAACACTGCGAACGAAAACGTTAATTATTATGGCATCAATTTAAATGATGGTTGCGATAATAATACCATAATAGGTAATAATGTCTCGCTAAATCATGATGGAATATATCTAAAGTCCAGTGATAATAATACCATTCAAGGAAACATCGCAAACGATAATGTAGATGAAGGTATAGATCTTAATGAATATTGCGATTATAATCGAGTCATAGGAAATACCGCAAATAACAACCCTAGCGAGGGCATTCAAGTATATTCATATGGTGATTTTAACATAATCTCAGGAAATAATGTATCTAATAATGATAATGGCATAAGACTTCATACAAATTGTGGTGATAATACAATCATAGATAATAATGCGTCTAACAATAGGGCTGCTGGAATTTATTTGAACACTGGGTCTGAATATAATAATATTACAGAAAATATTGTAAATAATAACAATCAGCGCGGGATTTACTTAACTACTTGTCATTTCAATGTCATTATCAACAATACTGTAAATGATAACGATCAGCACGGAATAGAATTATCCAATACCGATAACAACACGATTAAAAACAATACAATAAATAGAAATGAGTTAGGGATTTTGCTCGATCGAAGTAATAACAATACAGTCACAGAAAATACATTAATGGATAATGGGTTTTGTATTTATGAATTTAATTCGTTAGATAATATTATAGAAGACAATTATTGCACGTCACCTACACTGCTAGAACCAATCTTCATTAACGGAACTGCCATCGGTGCGGGTGCATATAATTGGACTTGGGCAGTTAGTCAATCGTGGTGTTCCGGTTCAGGGACATGGTCTGATCCGTACGTAATCGATAACCTCATTATAAATGGCTTTGGAATGGTAAATTGTATTGAGATCATTAACTCTAATAGCTTTTTCATTATCCAGAATTGTATTCTTTATAATGGTAATGACCACGGAATAACCTTGGAAAATGTAAATAATTCTCGGTTAATCAATAACAATTGTAGTGATAACGTTGGTGAAAATGGAATTAGTCTATTTGATGGTTGTAATAACAATACAATCTCGGGAAATACCGCAAGCGGAAATAATTACGTAGGGATATATTTATACGATTATTGCGATAACAATACAATCTCAGGAAACACCGTAAACGATAACAACAATGAGGGGATTTATCTTTATAGTGATTGCGATTATAATAAAATTACGGGAAACACTGTAAACGGTAACAATTACGGGATATATTTTGATACTGAATGTGATAATAACACCATTTCGGGAAACACCGTAAATAATAACACGTATGAGGGGATTTATATTTATGATGAATGTGATAATAATAAAATTTCGGGAAACACCGTAAACGATAACGACCATGATGGGATTTATCTTGAGATTGATTGTGATTATAATAACATTACGGGAAACATCGTAAACGGTAATACTGATTACGGGATATATTTATATTCTGACTGTCATAATAACACGATTTCGGGAAACACCGTAAATGATAATTATGATGGGATCAGTTTAGGAAACTCTTGTGACAACAATTTTATCGGAGGAAACACCGCAAACGGAAATGATTATGGAATATATCTAAATTATAATTGCAATTATAATAGCATCACAGGAAACACCGCAAACGGTAATTCTAACGACGGGATGTATATATATGACTTATGTTCTTTTAATAATATTACGGGAAATACTATCAACAACAACGAGCTTGATGGCATAGAAATAGATGAATGTCATGACAATATTATCTCAGAAAACACTATAAATTATAATGGGGAAATTGGAATTTATTTTTACTATAGAAGTCTTAATAATACTATTTCGGGAAACACCATAAGCTATAATCTTGATATAGGGATATATTTAAAGGATCAATCCGATTTCAATAATTTTACCAACAATGTCTTATATAATAATACTCGGGGAATGATCATCGATTCAAATAATGAAAATAACTCAATCTATGAAAATTTCTTTTTGAAGAATGGAAAACATGCTGTCGATGAGGGAACTGATAACAAATGGAACAGTAGTACAATTGGTAATTACTGGGATAATTGGACTAGCCCAGATATTAGTCCCAATGATGGAATTGTTGATCATCCATATAACATAAGCGGTTCTCCCGGAAGTAAAGATCATTTCCCAATAGCAGAGGACGGAACACCATCTATAACGATTAATTCACCTGATCCCGGTGACGTATTTGGTAGTATTGCCCCCTCTTTTAACATGAGAATCACCGATGATTATTTGGATGAAATGTGGTATACGCTTGATAGTGGATTGAATAATTATACGTTCACTGTAAATGGCTCGATAGATCAATCCGCGTGGGATGCGGCACCAGAAGGTAGCATTACTCTAACTTTTTATGCCAGCGATATACCTGGAAATATCTCATCTGCTGAGGTTCTTATAATAAAAGATAATGAAATTCCTACCGTCTATATCAATTCACCAGATCCGGACGATATATTTGGCAGTGATGCTCCCTCTTTCAACGTGAGAATCACTGATGACTACTTAGATGAGACATGGTATACGTTTGATGGTGGATTAACTACTTATCTTTTTACAGATAATGGTACGATTGATCAAGATGCGTGGGATGCTGTGCCTGAGGGTAATGTCACACTAACGTTTCATGCAATTGATGATTTAGGACATGTTGGATCTGCAGGAGTGGATATAACAAAAGATTATGAAGCCCCTACCGTTTATATCAATTCGCCAGCCTCAGGTGAATATTTTGGGAGTAGTGCTCCTTCCTTCAACGTGAGAATAATTGATGATTACATTGATACGATGTGGTATACGCTTGATGGAGGCCTAAATAATTACACGTTTACGGCAAATGGGACATTAGACCAATCTGCGTGGAATGCGGTAGCTGAAGGGGCAGTCATTCTGAAATTCTATGCGAATGATACACTCGGTCATGTTGGCTCTGCTGAAGTCTCGATCATGAAAGATGCTACAGCTCCAATTATCGTAATCAATTCACCTGTTGAAGGAGATAGATTTGGCAAAAATGCACCCTTGTTCAATATAACCATCACAGAGGTCAATTTGGACTCGATATGGTATTCATTTGATGGGGGAGTAACTACTTACACCATAACAGACAACACCATTTTTAACCAAACAGCATGGACAGCTTTATCCCAAGGAGAGGTTACCATTACATTCTATGCTAGAGATCTCGCTGGAAATGAAGCATCCGAAAGTGTCACGGTAATCAAGAGTGTACCAAGCGGCTTAGAACCGGGTGTAATAATAACTATTGTTGTTATATCGATAGTCGGGGGAGTCGCAGTAATAGCTGGTGTTTATGTATTTATGAAAAAACGAGCAACACCGACATAATTTATAATTAACTTAATTCTTTCTTTTTTTTAATTTGTTTTACCTTAAATTGGCGATTTTTAAAACAATTTAGAGAGAAGGTATCTTTAATAGGTAGAATCAGATTTTATTCTAAAGATAATAGTCCTATATTCAGAATCCATCTATTTTACATTATTATTATAAGGCATTGAATCATAATTATAAAATATACATGAATTATAATTACCAAAGAGGTGAACCTAATGGAGGATTATCAATTTGAAATTACGTGGTTAGGTCATGCAGCATTTAAGATAAAAACTTTTAGTGGTAGAATAATATATTTAGATCCTTACCAGCTTAAAAAGGATGAAGAAAAAGCAGACATAGTTGTTTCGACACATGATCATGGCGACCACTTTTCTAGAGGTGATATTAAGAAGATAGCAACAGAAGATACCGTTGTGTTAGGTCCTGAGAGTATTGCCAGTAGTTTACAAAAATTTAACGGTCAAACATTAAAATTTGGAGATTCCTTTGACTATAAAGATCTCTCAATCGAGTTAATACCAGCGTATAATATTAAAAAACCAAACCATCCTAAACATAATAAGTGGGCGGGAATAATTGTGAGATCTGGAGATAAAAGTATATACCATGCGGGGGACACTGAGAGAATTCCTGAAATGAAGGAATTAGCAAGCCAGAACATAACTGTTGCTATGATGCCGTGCGGTGGAACATATACAATGGATTTTAACGAAGCTGCAGATTCAGCTGCGGATGTCAAACCGGAAATAGTTATCCCAATGCATAATTGGGGCAAAGATTTAAGTGAATTTAAGGAAATCATGGAGAAAAAAGACCCGAATATTAAAGTGGAAATTTTAGAAGAAAAAGGTAAACCGTTACAAATTTAATTCTTTTTTTTTATTATTCTCTCTTATTTTTTTTATATTAAGTGATACTAGGGAATTGAAAAATTATGTTTAAACATGTTCAAACAACTGTCAATTACTAAAAAAAGAGTTATCAAATCAACTTTTCTTAATTACTTGATGACTTCTTTTTAATATCCAATTCCTTCTTATTTGAATTATTGTCACGTGCTTCATTTTCTTCTATGGCATCAAGAGCTCGAATATTAGAAAAAATATAAAATAAATTTATAGTTGTAAGGCTTAAAATAGCGCTCATGACAAATAAATTAGGAGTTCCCATAATTTTTGCTAATGGACCTGATAATATCGTTCCCATTGGCATAGCAATAAAAGATAATGTCATATCAATTGAAATAACCCTTCCTACTTTATCTTGAGGTACTTTATGATGGATAATTGTAAAATAGAGTGAATTAATTAACGGAGCAGCAAGACCTATCATAGAACTATAAAACATTATTAGTGGAAAGTTTCCTCGAGGAGCTGTTGCTACTAATATATTTCCTATACCCATAATAATATAAGCGACAACTATCATTCGCATTTTATGTTTCCAATTTTTCTTTAATGATGTAAAAATCCCCCCAATAACCATACCAATATTAAAAAACATTGAAATAAGCGAAAAATCTAATACAGATCCTCCATGATCAACTCTTATAAAATAAGCTAGTAATGTACCTTGTGGTTGCACTAAAAAGTTGAGAATCATAAAAGCAATCATCATACTAAGGAGTCCAGGTATGCTATTAATTACCTTTATACCACCTTTAAATGCAGACCTAAAAGATTCTGTCTCATGTTCATCATCAAGCTTTTTTACACTTGGTATATGAATTAGTAATAATGGGATTAAGGCTATTAAAAAAGTTATAATATCGATCCATAGAGCTTGTTGAACTGTGAAAAATATTAATAAAAAGCCACCGACCACCGGCCCAATCACATTGGCAAAACTTGTAAATAGGAAATTAATACCATTGATTCTGCTTAATTTTTCTTTTGGAACCATAGTTGGAATAATTGCATTCGCAGTTGGCATATGAAATGTTTGACAAACGCTTCGCATTGCGATAAAAATTAATAATACCCAAAATTGCATCAAATTAAACATAAAGGCTATAATCATAAAAAAAGTCGAAAATGCTTGAAGTGAGTCTGCTAATAATATCACTTTTTTTCTATCGTACCGATCTGCAACAATACCTGCGATCGGTGATATAATGATCATTGGGATAAAATATGTAAAACTAGCAACTGAAATTAAGACGGGATCTTGTGTAGTATCAGTTATCCACCACACTAATACAAAAAATATTACACTTGAGCCAAAAATTGAAAATACTTGACCAATCCAAAAAACAAGGTAGTTCCTAAATGTTCTGTTATTCGCTTGTATCTCCAAAAAGTATTCACTTTGAAAATTTTATAAAATACTTAAGATATTGGCTTATATAAATTTATTTAAAATAATATGTAAATAATTCAATATGATTTTTTCAAGAGTAAAATATGTGTGATTAATAGATTGAATTCTTTTTTTTTGTGTTTTTCTGATTTATTTATCAGGTTCAGGCCAACAGTAAATTCCATCAGTAGACGTTGCAACCTTAATCGCCAGGCCAGCACTAAACAGTTCTCGCTCAATGATTTCATTCCAAAGTTGAGAACCCCCATCAGCTTCTATTGGAAATACATAGCTTTCAGGACGCTTATCTGTAAAAATATATAGTTCATCGGAAGTAAAAAGATCCCCAGGCTTAAAACAAACTCTAATAATATCTTTCCATAGAAGTTGGTCCTTCCAATTTTCTCCGTTGGGAGGATTTACCTCGCGAAAAACATAATTCTCATCAAAACTAACGTGATACCTGTCAGATAAGCTCATTAAATTTAATCAATAATCATATATTGACTATTAATTTAAGTGTTTTGAATTCAGTCATCAAAAATTCATGCACAGAAAAAAATAAATATTTAAAGTCTTGAAGTGTCTTCTTTTATTGACTTTTCATCATGAATACCTTTGAAATTTAGAGAATATATATATATGGTTTAACAAGTTAGAAAAATTGAATGCAGAGATAATATTTTATATTATGGATATTACAAGTAATATATAAAATTCCAAAAAACGATATATTTCGAATAAAAAAACATTAATATTTTGTGAAAGAAAATGGAAATCGACGAAGAAATGAAAAAAAATACATCAGTAGCATATATATCGATGGAGATTGCTCTCGATAGTAATATCCCAACATATAGTGGCGGTTTAGGGGTATTATCTGGAGATACCGTTAGATCAGCGGCTGATCTAGAGATTCCTATGGTAGGAATTTGTTTATGCTACAGTTCAGGGTATTTTTATCAATTTTATAATGAATTTGGGGAACAAAAGGAAAAGGAGATTGCATGGAACTTTTATTATGAGTTTGATAAGGTTGAAAAACCAATTATAATGAAGATTGAGGACAAAGATATTTTAGTGAGCGCCTGGCTTTATCGCGTAATAGGACAATCGGGCCATATACTTCCAATTTATCTTTTAACTACTGATATTGCTGGAAATGAAGAGTGGATGAAAAAAATGACGGGGTCTCTATATGATTCGACTTCTCGATGGAATCGTATTGTTCAAGAACAGATTTTGGGAATTGGAGGTGTAAAACTTCTGGAATCCTTGGGATACGATAATATTAAGACATACCATCTAAATGAGGGACATGGTTCCTTTTCTACTTTAGAATTGTATAATCAATTAGGAAGCATTGAAAAAGTAAAAGAAAAAGTGGTTTTTACAACCCATACACCCGTACCTGCTGGTCATGATCGTTTCAAACAAGATTTAGTCGACAAAGTCTTTGGCAATAGAATGCCTCCTGAAATTAGAAAACTTGCTGATGATAATGGAGAATTCAACATGACTCACTTAGGAATGGCTCTTTCGAGATATAGAAATGGAGTCGCGAAAAAACACGGTGCCATTTCAAGAAAAATGTTTCCACAATATGAGATTGATTCAATAACTAATGGTATACACCATCCGTTCTGGATAAGCAAACCATTTAGGAAAATGTTTGGGAGAAAGTGGCCTGATTGGAGAACTAATCCCAAAATTCTTGAAAATGCTATTGAACTTGATGATTTAGATGTATTCGATGCCCACATTGAGAACAAGTTTAATTTGATTAGTTATCAAAAGGGACATAGTTGGAATTTATTAGACGAGGAGTTAATTACCATTGGCTTTGCCAGACGTTTTGCTACTTACAAGAGAGCAACACTAATTTTCCATGATATTGATAGGTTGGGTAAAGTGTGCAAAAATAACGTACAGTTTATCTTTGCAGGGAAAGCACATCCTAAAGACACTATGGGAAAAGATATGATCAAAAAAATATTTGAAGCAGGTGATTATCTTTACGATAATTACGGAGTAAAAGTCGTGGTGATGGAAAATTATAACATGGATTTAGCTCAAATGCTTGTTTCCGGTGTTGATGTCTGGCTTAATACGCCTAATAGATATCGAGAAGCAAGTGGTACTAGTGGAATGAAAGCGTCGTTAAATGGTGTTCCAAATTTTTCTGTACTGGATGGTTGGTGGCTTGAGGGTTATAAAATGAATCGGTTAGCAGGATGGGCTATAGGACCTGATGATTCTAATCCAGAAGATCCGGGTGTTTCAAATAACTGGGATATTGATTCAAATGTGATCTATGAGATTTTGGCTGAAAAAATTATTCCCCAATATATGGATCATGATCAATGGATCTTTATGCAGAAGAATGCTATAGCATTAGCTGCCTATTTCAATACTCATAGAATGATTGAGGAATATGCAGAGAAAGCGTATAAATTAAAAAGACAGAGACCTTGGGCCTTTTCCGAATAATTAACTAATTATAATTTTTCTAATTTTATTTATTTAGTGATTTTTTCCTTATTCTGGAGTACAATCTGTAATTTGAAATGGACAGATCATAATATATTCATTATATCTCTTTTGAACCATGTAGTCTTCTAAGATTTGGTTTAATATTAATTCCATCATGTCTACTCCCGATGTTAATCCCTCCATATCTCTCGTTAGGAGAAGTATATATTTCGATGTGGCTTCAAGAAAAAAGCACCCTGGATTAAATTCCATCTCATTATGACTATCAATAATTTTATTAGTTTCTTCAATGTATTCAGAGGTGGTGAATAATACTATTAAATATTTTTCTGTATATTCCTCCTTAAGATAGGTATCTCGAATCGCAGATGCCATCAGTGGAGATTTTGTGTAGGATTTAAATAGATTCTGAAGTCTCGTTAATTCCTTTCTAAATTTAGTTTTATTATGGAAGAAAGTAAATTCACTGTTTAAACTTAAAGGTTCGGTATCAAAGAAAGTGATCTTCTTTGGTGGTCTTTCAAAATTAAATTCTTTAAGATAATTTGACATTTTTTTTGTTGAATTGATTAGATTTAATTAAGTATAGTAATTTCATTTAATAAAAAAACTTCACGATTGTAGTCCGTAGGCTATATATGAAGATAATTTATCGAAATTATGAAGTTAGGAACACTTAATTTAGAAAATAGATATATTTTAGCACCAATGCTAAACGTAACTACAGGGCCTTATAGGAGATTTTGTAGAAAATTTCAAAAAATAGGATTAGTTAGTGTTCCTATGCAGTATACTAAAAAAATAGAGAAAAACCCAAAATCAATAGAAAGGGAATTAATTAAAATTGAAGAAGAAAGACCAATCAGCATTCAGTTAATCGGATCTGATCTTAAAGCTCAAAAAGAAGCAATCAATCATCTTGAAAGTTATGAGTTTGATGTTCTAGATATAAATGCAGGTTGCCCTTCTCAAAGAGCTATTAAAGCAAAGGAAGGGGGATACTTAATGAAAAATTTGGAACACATGAAAATTTTAATTGAAAATGCTGTGAAGTATTCATCTAAACCAGTTTCACTTAAAATTAGGACTGGATTTGAGAAACCAATAAATATTGAAGAAATGGCTAATATAATAAATAATTCAGGAATTGAATTTTTAATTATCCACGCACGGACAGTGAAAAGCAAATTCTATGATGATGCAATAGATTTAGAGACTGTTAAGATTCTAAAAGAAAAAAGTTTGATTCTGGTTGTTGGAAATGGAGATGTAAAGGATGGTTTAAGTGCTAAATATTTTATTGACTATACCAATGTTGATGCTTTAATGATTGGAAGGGAATCTATGGGTAATCCTGAGATTTTCAATCAAATTCATGGTTATTTAACTGGTGGTAAAGAAATTCCATTTAAGAACAATGTGGATAAAATGAAAAAAAATATTCAACTATTTGAGGAATGTATAGATGAGTATCTTACTGGATTTTCACATCCTCAGGGTAATGATGAATTTAAATTCATCGAACTAAAACGGAATGCTATTTGGTTGACGAAAAACATTGAGAATTCGACCACATTTAGACGTAATCTGAGTACGACTAAAAATATCAAACAGCTTAGAAATATTTTAGAAAATATTTCAGAATAAAAAGATAAATACAAATTTAGATTTTTATTTATACTTCTCCAAAAGTTCGCTGGGAGTAAAAACACCATCTTCGGTTATTATTCCAGATACTAATCTAAAGGGTGTAATATCAAAAGCGTAATTCAAACACTCAACACCTTCAGGGACAATTCTAACTTTACCGAGAACATTACTCACTTCAGAGCTATCTCTTTGTTCAATTGTTACATCATCTATTGTTTCTTGAAGAGATAAAGTAGATGTTGGTGCTGCAACATAAAAAGGGATATTGTTATCTTTAGCAGCTAATGCAACTAAATATGTGCCAATTTTATTAAATACCGCATCAGAAGTAACTCTGTCTGTTCCAACTATGACTTTATTTATTTTACCCAATCTCATTAATAATCCAGAGGAAGTATCTGAAATTACTTTCACAGGGATTTTATCATATTGTAATTCATATGCAGTTAATCTTGCACCTTGTAACCTTGGTCTTGTTTCGTCTGCTATTACAGAGATTTTCTTTCCTTCTTCAATCGCAGTTCTCACAGGTGCTAATGCAGTCCCATATTGAACTGTTGCTAATGATCCCGCGTTACAATGAGTTAGTACTGTATCACCATCATCTAATAATGTTGCGCCATTTTTGCCAATATTTTTATTAACTAAAACATCCTCTCTCGCCATAATTTGGGCTTCTTCAATGACAATTTCAGATAAATCAGAAGGATTATCTTGATATGTACCTACAATTTTCCATATTCGATCAACAGCCCAAAATAAATTTGAAGCAGTAGGTCTAGTTTTTTTGATAACTTCCGCAGCTTCCTTCATTTTCTTCAGAAACTCTTCTTTAGGGAGTTCTTTAAATTCAATTGTGGCTAAAGCCATTCCCATTGCTGCTGCAACACCAATCGCGGGAGCACCACGAATGTTCATAACTTTAATTGAGGTTGCAACATCTCTATAATCATCAAACTCCAGAAATTCAAGTTTATGAGGAAGTAGAGTTTGATCTATCATTTTTACTTTATTATCAACCCATTCAATTGAAGGAATCATAATAATTTAAAATATTGCAAGCTTTAAAAAATTAAATTAGATATAAGGAGAAAGTCTTTTAGCGAAGTTTTAACTTAATTATTGGTGTTAGTTAGAAAAATACGAAAATGATCAAATCTCCTATAATTTCATGTTCGCGTAGAACAGACATACCCGCATTTCTTATGGATTGGGTAATAGAGAGATTTTCAGATGGATATGTGGATGTAGTTAATCCTTTTAACCGAAAACAAGTAAGCCGAATTTCTTTAAGCCCAAGCGATGTAAAATGTTTTGTGTGGTGGAGTAAGAATTTCGCACAATGGATTAATGTATATAAAAGCAACTTAAATCTATTCAATTCTTATAAGGGTCACGTTTTTCAATTTACAATTAATTCTCCTACGATATTAGAAAATAATATTAGTGTGTCTCTCGAAGAACGATTCAAACAATTAGAATGGCTAATTAAAGAATTTAGTAAGGAAGCTATTAATTATAGGTATGATCCAATAATTTTTTATAGGGTTAAAGGATCAGATAAAATTCATAACAATATAGAGAAATTCAAATTTATAATTGAGAAAGTAGCTAGTTATGGGGTTGAGGAAATGATATTTTCTTTTGCAACTATTTACCCAAAAGTTAAGATGAGAATGAATTCAAGAGGTTTTATTCCAATTGATCCCTCTTTAAAGAAAAAAAAGGAGATTCTAAGTAGATTGTTAAAAGTATGTGATGACCTTAGCATTCAAATGAAAGCGTGCTGTCAACCTGAGTTATTAGACATCGAAGGTATTGAACAAGCACATTGTATAGATGCAAATAGAATAGAAAAATTAATTGTGGAAAAGATTCCAAAACAAAAGGATTCAGGTCAAAGAAAAGATTGTGGATGTTTCAAATCCAAAGATATAGGGGGCTACTCAGGAATTTTTCGATGCAAACATAACTGCCACTATTGTTACGCTTCTCCAGCTAAAAGATAAAAATAATTTATTTACTTTTTGAAATCTGAAAGATATTTATGAAGCTCCCCTAAAGTTGGAACTATACCAAGATTCTCGAGAACATCATAGAAACAAAATGAATCCCAAAGATCGAAGACCTTTGCCTCTGAATTAATAAACAAGATCGCCGCTGCTTCAAATTCAATTCTCTTATTTGTAGGCTTAAATCCCCATCCTTCCCCTTTATGTATTGCTTGAGCTTTATACCACACCCACACTTTATTCTCTTCACCTTTTATCTCAACAACTTTCTGGTTTAGCTCATGAAAGATTGAACGAAATTGTTCAATTTCAAACTTAACCAGCGCTGGACCAATCATATCCATATGAATCCAATCTGGTTTATAATTGGGATCTATAATTTTATCGGCTATTGTAAAATCTGGTTTACTCCACATGTCCTCAAACCAAAGTTTCCCTATTTGTTCTGATTCTTTTATTTCCATTTCTATAACACCATTAAAATAAAAAGAGGAATGTAATGTTTTGTTAAAAATTTATTAGAAAAAATAAAAACAAGATTTATCTTTATATTTGAACTATTTATTTTATATCTTAAGAATTTTAATCAAGAGGGATTGAAGATGCCTAAATGTGATTTATATATCGTGGATGTCTTTGCTGAAAGGAAACTCGAAGGAAACCAATTAGCTGTGTTTATATGTAAAGGTAAACTTTTTGATTCTGAAATGCAGAAGTTAGCAAAAGAAATGAATTATTCAGAAACAACATTTATAACATCAGTAGAAAATTATGATGTTCGAATTTTCACTCCAGAAGAGGAGTTACCCTTTGCGGGTCATCCAACATTAGGAACTGCGTTTGTTATACAGCAAGAATTAATTAAGACACCCATTAAAACAATTCTGCTTAATTTAAAAATAGGACCTATACCCGTTTTATTCAAATATAAATCGGGAAACGTTGATGAAATATGGATGAAACAAAATGCTCCAACTTTTGGGAAATTTTTTGATCCTGAAGTATTCTCTGAAATTTTAAACATTGACGAAGATAGTATCGATACAAGATTTCCGATTCAAGAAGTATCAACTGGACTTCCATTTTTTATTGTGCCATTGAAAACGCTAAAAGCGGTTAAACAAGTTAGAGTAAACAGAGAAAAGTATTTGGATTTAATAGAAAAAACAGAAGCTAAAAGTATATTAATCTTTTGTCCAGAAACATACAATAAAGGTAACAATTTAAATGTCCGTGTTTTTACAGAATATGTAGGAATTCCAGAAGATCCCGCAACGGGAAGTGGAAACGGATGCCTAGCAGCATATTTGGTCAAGTATCAATATTTTGGAAAAAATTATATTAATATTAGAGTTGAACAGGGTTATGAAGTTGGTAGACCTAGTTTACTTCTATTAGAAGCAAAAGAGAATGAAGAAGAAATTAGTGTTTCTGTAGGAGGTAAAGCTTTTATTGTCGCCAAAGGGGAATTAGTTTAATAACATCCCAAATTAAAAATTTCTTTTTTTTAACGATTTATAATACAACTAGTATCTGATTGTGTATGAGATCCTGAATTTAAGAAAGCTTTAGCTCTACATCCACCACATATCATTTTATACATGCATTTACCGCATTTACCTTCAAATTTTAAACCACGATATTGATTTAATATGGGAGATTTCTGCCATACATCTTTGATATGATGTTTTTTAGCATTTCCGAGGAGTGCAGGATTTAAAGGGCATGGAGTAATGTCTCCATCCGGTTTAATATGAATCAGGTAAATTCCACATTCACACCCAGTTACAAATGGTGAAAATGGAGTTTGTTCTTTGAAAACACCTTTTTGTAAGCGATCTGAAAAATTGAAAAATTGTAAGGCTTTTTTTGGAAACAATCCTTTAAAGAAAGGCATAAACTTGATATCTGGGAATCTTTCGGCGACAATTCTCGTGAAAATAGGATTCTTAAAGGAGATTGTAAGAGGGTAATCTTCTTTCATTAGATCTAACCAGATATCACAGACAGTTGCTCCAAACTTTTCCATTTGAATGGGTGATAACATTAGATGAGAACAACCCTTAGCTTTTCCTGTTGGAACAAAATCAACGATTTCTATTTTCTGTACCTTCAAATTTTTGGCTAAATCAATCAACTGTGGAAATTGATCAACATTAGTTCTTGTGATAACGACATCCATACTTACATATAGTCCAGTGTCTAGGCAATATCTTATCGCTGATATAGCTTTCTCATAAGCTCCGACTCCTCTGTTATGATTATGAGTTTCTTTCGATCCATCTATGCTAATTTGAACATATCCTACCCCAGTATCTTTTATTTTTTCAGCAATTTGAGGTGTTATAAATGTCCCATTTGTAGCAAGTGCAATATTCATTTTCTTTGATGCATACTGAAAAATCTCAAAGATATCTTTACGGAGCAACGGTTCTCCTCCAGAAAATCCTAGAATAAAAGTGTTTGCTTCGTAAAGTTGATCTATAATTTTACACACTTCCTTATATGTTAACTCTTTAATATAAGAATCATGTGAAATGTAGCAATGTTTACAATTAAGATTACAAAGATGTGTAATTGACCAAAGAGTTATAATAGGACCGGCGGGAAGTAAAGGAATTTTTGGTCCAAATGTACCAATTCCTTCAAGATAATTTAAAATCAGCCTTTTAAGTTGAGAATTTTTACCCAAAATTCTTCGAAATTCATGTCGGGGTATTTTAAGCCCTTTTTCAATTAAACTCATGACAACAGTAATTGTTTTTGAATAAATCTTAGTTTTCAGTTTACATTTTTTGCATGAAATTTGATTACTAATATAGTAATCAACAAAGATCTCAGCGTATTTATGTCCACAGGAAGAACAGGTTTTTATAAAAGGACGAAATAAATTCACTTTAGTTATCTTTTTTAATAAATTCCACAATAATAGTTCAAATTTAACAGAAATACTATTAATTTTCGATGATTTATTATCATGCTCAAATATTTTTTCTACTGTTTTTATTTTTAGGAGTTGCGTCGTCTCACTTATTAGGCTAGTTTTTACCAAAATTTAATCCTTCAGATTCTTGATAATTGAATACTTGCTTTATAATTCTGATTTAGCCGAATTTAAAAAATTGTAGATAATTTTATCAACTACATAAGATGGTTAACTGTTTTTTACAAATTTGTATGATATATGATTATACTTTACTTTAAGAAATATTTTCCCTATTAGATAGTGAAAAAACTCTCTTCATTGATTCCTGCTTAAAAATATCAATCTGTTTCTCAACATCATTATGATGTAAAAATGGTGTAGCATTGTAAGTGTAAGCAAGAAGTCTGTTAACCCACGACAATTTTTGCTCGGATATTTTTTTTAAAACATTTATAAAATGTCTCACTTCCTTCTCATCATTTTGAATGCCAAAACTTACTCTTACAAGACCGGGAAGTAGATTGCGAGCAAATTTAGGAAACAAGATAGAAATCAGTTTGGCGCCTATTTTTCTAATTGGGTGAATTCTAAGAATGTGTCTAATTAGTAAATGTGCGCAAAAACAACCATTGCGTACACCAATTCCTCCATATTCAGCAAGTAATTTAGCTGTAAGGTTATGTGGAACATTTTTTAAAGAAAAACTCAAAATTCCCCCCCTCTTAAGAAAATTTGCTGATTGTATATCTTGGATACCTAAGACTTTTAGTTTAGGTATTGTTTTTAACCCATTTAATACTTTTTGAGTCAAGGATCTCTCGTAATTCTCAATTATATCCATCCTTATTCTCTTTAACAATAACATTGCCTTTCCTAGAGCAACAATACCAATTAAATTATCCTCTCCAGAGAGTCGAATATCTCCTAATTGATGACTACTTAATTTTATAAGGTTCTTTTTAATTATAAGGACTCCACTGCCAAAAGGAGCATACATTTTATGACCCGAACACGCAAAATAATCTATTTTAGTTTCCATTATTTGAATTTTACGATGTGCAGCAAGCTGAGCACCATCTACTAGGAGCGATGCTCCATATTTGTGAGTGATATCGCTTATCTCTTGCAAATCATTAAATGTACCTAATACATTGGAAGCACCACTAATAGCTACGAGTTTGACCCGTTTCTTTCCGTACTTATGTTTCTGGTTGTATTTATATAAAAGATCTTCTAATTCAGCAATATCAATAAAGCCCTCATCATTAACAGATACTCTGATCAAATTGGCATTTGAAATATAACGCCAAGGGAGCTCATTAGAGTGATGTTCAAGTATGGAATTAATTACTACTAACTCATTATCTTCTTTTTTTCTAATGCTCAGATTTAGAGCTGCTATGTTTATGGCTTCGGTGGTATTGGAAGTAAATAATATTTCATATTGTGAAAGAGGGCTACTAAAAAAATCGGAACTTATTTTTTTAACTTCATTTATTAGAAGTTCTTTGTCTTGTATTGGTTGGTGTAGAACCTTGCTTGTTATTTTCCAAATAGGCATAAAAGTAGGTGTAGTTGCTGCATTATCAAAATTAATATAAGATTTTTCACCAAAAGCAGTGGGCACATGAATTGTTTGTCCTAAAACGGTATCTCTAAGTCTAAACATCAAATCTTTCCCTGAGTACTTTAGAAAATCATCTTGATACATCATTTCCAATATTTCAGAAGACTTTATTGGGGACAAATTTGAAATCTGGTTTTCAATTTTAGTTTTAATTTGAATTGCTTTAGCAAAAGCGATTATATTAATTATACTGGGTGTGCCAGCCTCAAATTTAGTTGGAATGTCCGCCCAAATAACATCTTTAGATGTTACATATTTAACGATCCCCCCTCCACTTTGAAAAGCTTCACTTTTAGAGAGTTTATTTTTCTTTACAGCAAGTACTCTCACACCTAAACATAAATTTAAATCATTACTTGATAGAACTTTATAATTATTAGTCTTTAGAGTTCTTAATAGGTATTTTAATCTAAGAGGGGTACAAAATACTACCACATATTTATCCTTATCAACTTTTAAGTAATCAAGAAAGATCTCTCTCGCATAATCAAATATAACTGAAGTCACTATAGAATAATGTCCTGTGCCTCTATGAACATTGGAATATGTTTCTAATACTCGGTGTATTCCTTTTTCTAATTCTGAAGAGAAATCTCTTTTAATTGTGATCGTTTCCATTCTTAAAATGCATCATTAAAAATTACAAATAGAAATTATAATTCCTTCTACTAAAAGAAAACATACATAATTATAATATAATTTGAACTAAATCATAATGTAGCAAAATTTTTAGGATTAATATCTATAATTTGGTTTAAATTGAATAATAAAGCAGAAAAAAAAAATAGGGATGAAATATCATATTTAGGTGTTGGTCCTAAAATTTTCATTTGTATTTCTCCTTTTATTCTTATTTTTGGAATTATCAGTTTTTTACTTGAGCCAATTTTTCAAATTCCAATAGACTATTATTGGTTAATTTTACTTGGCGGAATTCTTCTTATCATTGGATTAATTTCTTTTATTTATTCTGAAATAAGTCTCAGAAAAGCATTCACAGCATCGGAGCTATTAACAACTAAAGCATCTTCTTATTTAAGACACCCTATGTATGCTTCTATGGGATTAGGTATACTTCCGGGGATACTTCTCTTTTTAAATAGTTGGATCCTTTTATTAATACTTCCAATATATTATCTCTTAGTTAGAATTTTTATAAGAGAAGAGGAGGAATATTTAGAGAAAATTTTCGGAGATAAATATGTTCATTATAAAGAAAAAATGAATGCTTTTTTCCCAAAATTTAAGAGATATAAAGCAGGTGATTCTTAAATTTGATGATAATTAGTACTACCTAAAATAGTGATACTGAAACATTTAGATACCTTCCATTAATTTTTTATATTGGTAACGCTTTATTTTTTCATAGATAGTAGTTTATCAACGAAGAGTAATAATTTTAAGGGAAAAAACAAAAGATATGGATACTAAAATCAAGTTTGGAATTTTAACACTATTAATTGTTATATTCCAATCGTTACTGAAGTTGTATGGCGTTATTATGACAGGTAGTTTGAGTTTCCTTTCAGAAACCGCAGATACGTTTACAGATATTTTATTTGTTTCTATAACCATATTTTCATTATACCACAGTGAAAAACCTGCTGATTTTGAACATATGTATGGCCATACAAAATCAGATTCACTGGGGGCTATGATTCAGGGAATAATCTTAATGAATATTTACGTATTGTTAGTATATATTGCAATTCAAACAATTTTGTTAGGTAGAGTCAGTGTTTCAAACCCAGGAATTGGGCTTGTTATTTTATTAATTTCTTTTACAATTAATTTACTTTTTTCCAGATTCCTTATTTTGCAAGGAAAAAAGCAAAAGAGCCTTATATTGGAAATTCAAGGATTAAATTTATTCCAAGATTCTATAAGAGCAATATTGGTTTTCGTAAGTTTTATTTTAGCTTTTTTTAATATCACTTTTGTTGATCCTATTTTAAGTATACTTCTATCTATTTGGATAATTATAGGAGCCTTAAAATTAACAAAAAGGGGAATAAAAGAACTTACTGATACTAATCCAATAAACTCGATTATAATAGAGGATTTGAGAAGAGATATCTTTAGGTTAGAGCATGTTATTGGTATTCACGATTTAAAAATACGCGCAAGTGGGAAAATACTATTTATTGAAGTTTATATTTCAGTGGAAGACCATATTTCTATCATTCATGCTAATGAAATTATAAAATCAATTAGAACAATGAGTCAAAAGATTTTTCCTTTCTATGAGGTTGAATGTATCGTTGAAATGAATCCAATGGCTAGTGAAAAATCAGTAGGAGAAGGATTAATAAATCTAATTCATTCTATGAAAACTGAATACCCTCAAATTATAAATTTTAAAGATCTTAATATATTTAGTTTAGAAGAAAATTATTTTATTTCTTTAATTGTTATTGTAGATGAATCTCTTTCGCTGAAAGAAGCTCATGAAATTTGTACCCATTTAGAAAAAGAAATAAAAATGGAAGCTCCTCACATATCGAAGGTAATAACTCATATCGAAAGTCAATCCAAGAGTGAAGACTTAGCCTCAAATCAGATTAAATGTGCCGATGTCGGAGATGAGATGATCCAGGTTATTACTCAAGCAGTTGAGGAAGAGTTAAGAGCTCATCCAGAAGTTAAAGGATACCATGGCTTAGAATTTTGGGCAACGTTTGATTATTGTGTATTAGAATTGCATGTGTTCTTTGATGGCTCTTTGAATATTTCACAAACACATAATTATATTACTGAACTTGAAGAAAAGATTCGAGAAAAATTAGGTATTGATAATTTAGATACGATATTACTTCATTCTGAACCAATTGAAAGTCAGAAAGCTGGAATAATTTTTTAAGACATTCTTTGAAGAAAAATACAATAAATTAGAAAGGAAATTTATATCGATTCAAGCCAAGTTCATGCTGCATCATTTTAATATCCTTTTGGAGACTTTTATTTAAGGGTATACCTTCTCTTTCCTTTTCTTTTTCAGCGTAGTATTCCTTCTCTCCCGCTGTATATATTTTGCTTTTTCCAGGTGCCTTCTTGGAGCTTCTTAAGATTCGCATGATGTTACCCGCAATTTTTTTAAATCTTTTTACTGGAATGAAACTTTCAATGTTAATAGCTAAAAAGAAGTGGCCTACTTTCAATCTATTTTGACCATTTTCTTCAATCCCTGCCGTGTCTTTAAGATATATTCCATCTTGTAATGCTGCAGATAAAATTTCAGCAAAAGTAGCATATCCATACCCTTTATGACCTGATGTATCTTCACCTTCACCACCTAATGGTAATAAAGCAGCAGATCGGTTGATTAATTTATCCAACACAACTCCTGCATCAGTTTTGGAATTACCGTTATTAGAAATTATTACTCCTTTAGGTAATGGTTTTTCCATCCTATTATATACCTCAACCTTACCTCGTTGTATAATTGAGGTCGCACAATCTATTAGAAATGGAAATTCTTCATCTGTGGGAGCTCCATAAGTCAAAGGATTCGTACCTAGCATTGGTTCAACTCCAAATGTAGGTGGAACTGCTGGCCTAGTATTGGTTGTTACAAAACCTATCATTCCCTCTTTTGTTGCCATTAGTGAATAATAGCCTGCAATCCCAAAATGGGTAGAATTTCTTACAGCAACTGCTCCAAGGCCATACTTTTTAGCTTTGTCAATTGCCAATTTCATTGCGTTATATGCTATTACATGCCCCATCCCACAATTCCCATCAATAACGGCAGTGGTAGCATCATTCTTTACAATACTAATTTTTGTTTTTGGATTATATATTCCCGCTTTTATTCTATCATAGTACATTTTGCATCTTTGAATACCATGCGATTCAACACCTCTTAAATCCGATGTTATTAATACATCTGCGATAATTTCCGCATCTTTATTAGGAACCCCAAGCTTAATAAATACGGTTCTCATAAAGTCTTTGAGCATATCAACATCAATAAAAACGATCTCATCTGAAGTGGAAGTGGGAGTGTCTTTAATCAATTTTTCTATCATTATGAGTATCTATCAAAAAAATTGTGATAGATTTTATTAATCTACTTTCTATTTAATTAAAATCCTATTTAACATAGGATGAAAGTTATGTGTCTGGCTATTTTATTAAGTTTCGTCAGTTTTTTTAATAAACAAATATTTAAAAAAAACTAAATCTTTTCTAAAATCTTAATTTTGGTTGATTTAAATTGGATTAAGAAAAAAATTAGGGTAGTTACAAAAAGAACGTCCATTATTAACTCATTAAGAAGTTTAAATAAAAGATTTAAATATAACAAAAATAAATCTGATATAAATAGAGGAATAAAAAGGGATTAAGGTAATTGTTGTTGCCGAACTTAAATTTGTTCGGTAACACCTTTACACTACTTTTAAAGCAAAAATAACCATTTTGAATCACAATTACTTGATTTTTTCCATTTTCTTTTTGGGTGGTTTGTGAGATCATCACAAATTTCTTTCACTTCCTTTTCAAAAAGGCTCCAGGTGCTAAAAACTTTTTCTGTGTTATGTTATTGGAAACATAACTTAAAGACTTGTGTTCTTTTATTTCTCTTTACTTAATAAGATTGGATCTCCAGAAAGATCATCAAACCAAAAATGAAAATTCTTATTTAATGATATAATCTCTGATAATATTGAGTCATTTTGATTGATCTTATCGTAAAAATTGTGATCCATTGTTATTACACAATCACAATAACAAATTGCGGTTGCAAAAATGAGACAATCAATGGCATCTTGATGAATAGCTCTAAATTTAGATGCTAATTCAATTATAAATGGATTTTTTATCCAAGATAACATTTCTAACCGAGAATCATTTTGAACAGCATCAAGACCATTCATTACATCCTGTAGTGTTATCACTTCTTCCTGGTCTATGATTTTTAGTCCTTTAGCCGTAATTTCGAATAATGAAAGCTCAGAATAATAACATTTATGCTTTGACTCTACTAAAAGTTCCAATAGTAAATTAGGGGGGATTCCTTCTATTGAAACTTTTATCAGAGGTAATAAATAGGAAGTATCACATATGATTTTCATCGCTCTGCTTCCTCAGCCAATTCATCTTTGAATTGTTTCCATGCGTGATAGCTTATTTTAGCTTTCGGAGGGGTACTTAAAATATTTTCGAGTGAATATATTTTTCTGATAATTAATTTATCTTCATGAACAAACAATAGAATTGGTTGATGGGGGGTTAATCCCAGTTTTTGTCGAATCTCTTTTGGAGGAAAGATTTCTCCTTTTGAACCTACTTTCATAACAAATTTTTCTACGGTTGTCATTAATAAAATAATATACTCGAAATTTAAAAGTTTTTCGAGGATTGTTATAATGATAAAGCATTAGTATTAGTAAATATTCTAAGTAATTCTTTAAAGATAATCTGAAGTCCTTATTAAAATGACATCTTGAACTTTGTAATCATTATCTAAAATTCTTTCAATTTTAATTTTCTTTATCTTATTTGATTTTTTCAAAATTAAATAGGGTAAGAAAAATCCGAATCTTTTTTCAACTGAAGAAATGATAGATTTTAAAGGTATACGCAGAAATTTATCATCTATTTCACTTTTTATATTAGTTTTATAACAATATTCTCGGAGACTTCTCACCACTTGCTCTGTACATAATGAACTGACATGTTTATCCATGAGTCTTGCTAACTTATACCCTTTGTATTCTACACAGAGTATTTTCAAGGATGGAATAGAGCCTGTAACAGTACTCCTTTTATCTTTATAGTATTTATCATACCCAAAATAATTAACATCAGAAGTTTTATGCTGGAAGAAAGGAGCAAAATGAAGACAATACGGAGGTTCGATAACAGTGCTTCCTGTCACATTCATGTAATAAACACGACCGCCATATAAACTGTGTACTCTTTTTTCAACACCCAAAACTGCTTTATCTTCTTCATTCCGGGGATTTTTTGAATCTGAAACACAAGTTCCTATTCCGTTAAAGATCCATAGAACATAGATATCCTTTTTAGTATAGTTTTTTGTTCGTTCTATCAATTTCTTCTTACTTATTTGTGAGTTCTGGCATTCAATTGCAATTTTCTTATCATTTTGTAGTTCGAAATAAACATCGACTATTTGATCTCCAACTTTTTTCTCTAAAACCTTAGTCTTTATTGGATTGAATTTTGGAAAATTCTCATACCAATACGATTTCATGGTTTTATGCTCAATAGTCTCAGGTTCGAATCCACAAGCCTTATTCCCTTTATGTTGAAAATAACCTAAGACATCACTATAAAAGATCTGCTTTTTACATGCCAGACATAGCCACGTATAGCTTTCAAAATTATAAGATAAACCATCAAGTACATTAAAAATTTGCCCCAGCTCGTAATTAAAAGCAAGGATAGTCTTATCTTCTTTATCCATTACTAAATTGTAAAGATATATATTTAAAAACTTCAAAAATTTTCATGAAAAAGTATCGAGGGTAAGCTGATTTATCTTTGGATCTGATTTTAACTTCATAAAATCGTCTTTACATATAAAAGAATAAATTGATCCCTGAACTGTATTAATAATTACAGTTAAATTTCGTCTTTTTCAAGAGATTCTGTAAGTTTTTTACGGGCTTTTTCATCTTCAAGGTCATCAAAAGCTTTAACAATACCATTTAATTCTTGTACAGAAAGCTTATTTTCATCAGCAATTTTACCTAACCCTTCTTTAAAAAATTCTAAATTGCATGACGGGCATTCAATCATATCTTCATATTCAATTACATCTTTTGATTTACAGGCAGGACAATAATAGATTGTATCCATTTTTATACCGGATCTCATGTATCTTTGGTAGATAAATATTATTATAAATCCCACGTATTTAAAACTATTGACTAAAATGTGTAGGAAAAATATAGGGGGAAGTTAGTGGGATTTTTGATTTCAACATGACTGGTTGGATATTAGAGTTTCTAAAAAGGGAATTTAATCAATCACTTTTCACTAGGTGTTGATTTGCTCTCTTCTAAGATTTTTTTTAACAAAATTTTTGCTTTGGGAATACTGTCTTTAATTGTGGTCCAGACTAAATTGAAGTCAATCCCAAAATAAGAATGGATTAATCTATCTCTTAATCCTGCCATTTCTTTCCAAGGAATTTCAGAATATTTATTTCTGATCTCATCAGTAATATTTTTTGTAGCTTCTCCAATGATTTCAAATTTCCTAATTACAGCACTTGATGTTTTATCATCTTTTTGGAATTCATCGAAAGTTATACCTTCAACGAAAAATTCAATCTTATTCATCGCTTCAATGATATCCTTCAGATATATTTCTTGATTCCTCATGTATAAATTACCGATTTTAAAATATTATCTTTCAATTCTTTCCTTAAAGCATTTCTAGGCACCACATCTACTTTACATTTAAATTTTTCTTCAAGAAATAGAGAAAGTCCAGTAAAATTAAAGAGATCTGCTCCTTCCTCAAAGTCAACAAGTATATCAATATCACTAATCTCTTTATTCTCCTCACTTACATAGGAGCCGAATAGACCTAATTGTTTTACTTTGTATCTATTTTTTAATTCTGTTTTTAGATTAGTAAGAATCGTGAGGATCTCTTTTTTACTAAGCATTTTTTACATATAATTTAATATTTTGTTATTATTAATATACTGTTTTAAATATTTTAATGATATCTGTCGACTTTGAAAATTAAAGAATTTAAACTGGAAGAATATTTTGCAAAATATGAATTCACAGTTGAATATCTCCTCTGTTCTTCTGATTGCGAGTCATTTAATGTAAAAGAATTATTAGATCTTAAAGACGGATCATTAGAAGAACTTAATAAACTAAGATTGGGATATACGGAATCACTTGGTGATCCCGTGTTAAGGAATGAGATATCAAAGTTATATAAAGAGATTGACATAAAAAACATCATCGTTTTTTCAGGGGCGGAAGAGGGAATTTTCGTCTATATGAACGTTCTTTTGAAGAAAGGAGATCATATTATTGTCCAATTTCCTGCGTATCAGTCGTTATTTGAAATTGCGAATGCGTTAGGTTGTGAAGTGACTAGATGGACGATGACAGATGAAAGTGATTGGGAACTCGATTTAGAATTCTTGGTATCTAATATTAGAAATAATACCAAATGTATAGTTGTAAATTTTCCGCACAATCCGACAGGATATCTTATTTCAAAAGAGAAATATAAAAAGATTATTGAAATTGCTAAACAAAACGACATCTACGTATTTTCTGATGAGGTTTATCGTTTTTTAGAATATAACGATAATGATAGACTTCCACCGATGTGTGATCTATATGATAAGAGTATATCTCTTGGTGTTATGTCAAAATCATATGGGCTAGCTGGATTAAGAATTGGATGGATTGTATCGCAAAATCAATCCCTCTTAAAGCAAATTGCTTCCTTTAAGAATTATACAACGATTTGTAATAGCGCACTTAGCGAATTTTTCGCTATCTTAGCTTTAAGAAATAAGGACGTCATTGTAAAAAGAAGTCTTGAAATTATTCGAACAAATCTTAAATTATTGGATGATTTCTTTGAAAAATATCGCCATTTATTCCAGTGGATTAAACCAAAAGCAGCTTCTATTGCATTTCCAAGGTTTGTTGGAAACAATAATACTGATGAATTTTGTAGAGATTTACTAAAATCAAAAGGAGTTCTATTAATGCCTAGTTCTAATTATGAATATGGTGATAGACACTTTAGAATCGGATTTGGGAGGAAAAATATGCCTGAAGCTTTGTTAAAATTAGGAGAATATCTTGAGAAAAATTATTGATATGATGAATATTATATTATTTTAGAAAATCAAGTAAAATTAGTTAGTGGAATCCTATTTAAGCCTTTTATCTTATCATAATCACTATCTTGAGAGATAATTTGTTTGTCAATACTGATGGCAATTCCTATATGCAATGAATCGAAAAATGAAAGATCATATTTTTTCCTTAGATAAATTGCCGTTAAAGAACCAGTAGTATCTAAAGGAGCCCAATCAATATTTTTTATCCTTTGGAGCTCAACTAAATCTGCCTCGAATTCATATTCTATTTCCTTGGATTTATATATTAGTTGAAGTTCTATTAGAGAAACAGAGGAAAATTTAGCTTCAAATTCACCTTTATTTATTTTAATCATTATATTATTAGCAAATTTGTGGTAGGCATCATTCCGATTAAGGAAAGCGTAGAGTGTGTCAGTTTCAATTAACGGCATGCTAATATCTCTTTGAAATTTCATTTAATGCTAATTTTTCAGCTTTAATTTTAGCCTCTTTAGCTGATTCTTTCCATTCATATTTCCCACTTAAATTTTTAACGGGATCTCCCTTAGTAGGAATAATACCTATATGATCACCAGCATCAAATTCAACTACTTCTTGACCTGGTTTTATGCCAAATTTTTCTCTTAATTTTTTTTTTATTACTATTTCTCCATGAGTGCCGACCTTTACATTATTCATATAATTTCCTCCGAAATATTTTTTTTTTTCCTATTATTGTAATATTATCTTGACAATTTAAATTATTTCGGATTTTTTATATATCTAAAACTGATTCAAAGCAAAATTCAGGATAATTAAAGCAAATTGATATATGAAACTAATAATGAAAAAACAAAAAATATGGGGAATATAATTAAAAAAAAATAGAGTATAATATAAACAGATGATAGAACTTTGAAAATAATAAGGTTAAGAATTATTTATTTAGACTAACAGATTATAATATTATTAAATCTATTACATTTTAATTTAAGCGTTAAAACTACATAAAAAAGATTAGTTATTGATTTATGAATTTAACCCATAAACTTGAATTAACTTACATCCCATCCGATTATTGGAATGAGCGAGCAAGTGATTTTGAATTAATTTCAAAGGGAAAGGATCTTCCCAAAAATACTAGCTTTTTCCTATTGTGGATTCCAGCAATTAATTCAGAAAAAAAGCTCACTGAGAGTATTATTCTTACTTTTCCAGCATTACCTGTAAATAAACTTTTATCTTGTAAGATTAATCTTGCTATTCCCTTCCCTTTATCAAATAATAATCCAAAAAAAAATTCAGAAAAGAAATTTTATACTATATCGTCCCTTATTGGGAAAATCATGCCAATTTCACCTGCAATTAAAATGCTTTACCAACTGGAAATCATAGAAAGCTTTGATCGAAATGTTAAGCATTATAGTAATTCCATTAAAACCTGGGCTCTTCTTACAAAACTGATATTTGAACTATTAAATAAAGGTCAATTCGTTCCGGTATTAGAGCCATTTGCGGAAAAAAAATATATAAGCCAATGGCGTTTATTATTAAAATCTCAAAATGATAACATCCTTTTTAAAACAATTTTAAGTAATAGTTCCTGGCCAGCATTTTGTCTCCCGATAAACTTTATTGACGACAATGGAGCACTTAAAACAGATGGTCTTTGGCACCCATCTTATCTATTTTCAATCTTCTTGGATAGAGTAGGAGATTTTCTAATCCGTACAACATTAAAAGAGAGTAAATTTCAAACCTTTTCAGAATTTTATAGCACGGAAATTAAAAAGGAAGAGGACCCAAGCTTTAAATTAGGTTGGGATTATAAATTTCTTAAGTCTCTCATTAGAAGAGATTCTAGTTTTAAAGTAGAAGAGTATTATGAGACAATTTTACCTACCCAAATCACCAATTGGACTCAGTCTGCTCAAGGGTTTACATTAAAGCATGGGTTTGCCTTTAATATAGAATTGAAATATCCAAAAAAACTCGAAGATGATTGGCCGTTAATATTTAATCTTTCATTGCAAAATATTGATAAAATTATACCATTAAACGAAATCTGGGAAGGTTTTAGTGTTCAAAATAAAGAATTTCGGAAATTTCTTGATGAGGATAAGGACAATTTTGAAATCATATTAAGAGCTTTAGGAGCAGCATCTAGGATATTTCCTCCTATTAAAAGAGTTTTACTAGGTAAGATTCAGCATGAAATCAAGCTTACTTCAAGCGAAGTGATGGATTTTTTAAAATATCCAAAAGATTTACTGATTCAAAGCGGTTTTAATGTTGTTCTTCCCGATGTATTTACAAGAAACGGAAAGCAACGCTTATCAGCACGTTTGATTATTCGTTCAAATGTAGAAAAAAAGCGTCAGAAAGGCACTTCCCCCATTTTACCGTCAATGTTTGATATTAATTCAATGCTAGAATATAAATGGGAAGCTAATATTGAAGGAAAAAAAATATCAGATGAAGAGTTCAATAATTTGATTAACTCCAACGAACCATTGATTAACTTGGATGGAAAATGGATCTTAGTAGACCAACAGGATGTTGAATATTTAAAGGATATTAAAGAATCTGGAACGAAGAGTTACATGGAAGCTCTAAAACTTGGATTAACGGGAAAGGTTCAACTGCAAGAAAATGGAAATGAATATGATGTAATTGTCGAAGGAGAATTGAGTGAGATCATTGAACGAATTCAATCGATAGAATCCTTGGAGGAAATCTCCTGTCCTTCCTCATTCCAAGGTAAACTTCGACCTTACCAACAAGCAGGACTTAATTGGATGGGAAACATGACAAGATTTAATTTTGGACTCTGTTTAGCCGATGATATGGGGCTTGGAAAAACCATTCAAGTCATTGCGTTTCTACTATATCTGAAAGAAAAATTTCCAAATAATCCAGGAAGTACTTTAATTGCATGCCCCACCTCAGTATTATTTAATTGGTATCGTGAACTTAAGAGATTTGCTCCAGATTTAGAAGTCGTTCTCCATCATGGAGCTAAGAGACTTAAAAATGCAGTAGATATTCCAGAGTTTTTAAAATCTCATAGAATTTATTTAACAAGCTATGGAACTCTTAGAAATGACATTGATTTTTTAGAAAACGTGGAGTTTAGTGGAATTATAATAGATGAGAGCCAAAACATGAAAAATTATGCTTCAAAACAAACTCAAGCAATAAACAAACTAAAAAGTCAGTATAGAATTTGCTTAAGCGGTACTCCAATAGAAAATCGCTTACTTGAGTTGTGGTCTCTTTTTAATTTCCTAAATCCAGGTCTTTTGGGGATTAGGGGAGAATTTCAAGAGAAGTTTATCTTGCCAATTGAAAGATTTCAAAATCAAGAAACGGCTGATAAATTAAAGTTAATTATTTCTCCTTTTATAATGCGACGAGTTAAATCAGATAAATCAATTATAAACGATTTACCCGAAAAAAACGAAATGAAAATATATATCGAACTAAGCGAAGTACAGGTGAAGTTGTATAAAGAACTTGTTGAAACCACATTAGAAAAAATTGATAACATATCAAATGATAAAAGAAAGAAGACCGGAGTAATTTTAGGATTACTAGTAAAGCTAAAACAAATTTGCAATCACCCTAATCAATATCTTAAAATAACTACAACTTTGATAGATAAAGATGCAAAAATGAAGGAAATAATTTCCCAATCACATAAATTAGAGCGATTAATAGAAATGACCGATGAGGTCATCTCAAATGGGGAGAAAATCTTAATATTCACCCAATTCACGAAAATGGGAGATCTCCTGCAAAGAATATTTGAATATAAGTATAAGTTCAAGATTCTTTACTTTCATGGTAGTGTACCTGAAAAAAAAAGAAGGGAAATAGTTGATGAATTTCAATCACAAGACACTGAAAGCCCTCCAATTTTAATTTTATCCCTAAAAGCGGGAGGGACAGGCTTAAATTTGACCCAAGGAACCGCAGTTATTCATTTTGACAGGTGGTGGAATCCCGCAGTTGAGGATCAAGCCACAGATAGAGCTTATCGTATTGGGCAAAAATCTGTTGTAAATGTATATAAATTTATAACCAATGGAACTATAGAAGAAAAAATCGATTCATTATTGGAAGAAAAACGAGGCTTAGCCGATAAAATAATAACTTCCACCGGAGAATCTTGGATTTCCGATTTAACTGATGAAAAATTAAAAGAACTACTAATATTAAGTAATTAAAACTTCTAGGTGATAAAATTAGACAATCGTAAAAAAAACTTCATGGAAAATAGAAGACTTAAACATAAAAGGATTGATACACCCCAAAGAAAGACGGAGTATGAAAAAGAACGAACTCGTGAAGAAGTTGAACAAATTAAAAAAGATCTTATCAGGTTTGCCAATACAACATGGGGAAAAAGATGGATTCAATCAAATTTAAAAATGGGACGCCCCTTCAGAATGCAGAGAGGAATTGAATATGTTAAAGACGAAAGACGTATAGATAATCTTTCTATCAGTTCGGGTCAGATCTTTGCTACTGTACAAGGTACAGCTCCTACACCGTACCGTGTGAAAATTAAATTTGATCCAATCCTTGAAGTAGGATGGGCAAAGATACTTAAAAAGCTTGCAAACAAAATTATTAACCTTATAGAATTATTAGATGGTTCCTTACCAGAAGATATTATCACAATTTTCGATGAGAGTGAATACTCCCTATTTCCCGATGCATCACAAGGTTTCAATGCTACCTGTTCTTGTCCTGATACAGCAATCCCCTGCAAACACATTGCTGCTGTAATTTTATATATTGCCCGTGTTTTAGATTATAACCCTCTTCTATTATTAGAATTACGAGGAAAATCAAAAAATGAAATTCTTAACGATCTAAGTTTAGTTCAAGATGAAAAAAGCACAAAGGAATCAGAAGAAGTCTCTACAATGAAAAATGGCAAGTTTAAATTTAATTTACCAGAGATATCTATTCAAGACTTATCAGATAAACAAAAAGGGTCAGGAATAGATGATTTTAGTATATCGTTTAAACTTAAAAAACCGGGAAAAATAATAGAAACATTAGAGAATTTAGGAGTTCCTAAAAATATTGAAAATAAAGCGTTTGAGATTGTACTAAGAGCGATATATCGTACAATTACATCTAAAACATATGAATCCTCCTTAGAAATTAGCAAATAAAAACAAATTTAGGGCTTGACGGTACAGGTTTAAGCCCATATATTTCAAAGATAAATTATCTTATAAGCCTTTTTTTTATTGTATGTACCGTATAAATATCAGTCTAAAATTATAAAAGTTGTATAAGATTACTACAATTTAATTTTAGGGGATTTCTTAAATAATATTAGAATTGAAAATATATAAAAAGCCTGTGTTACCATAAATGCTTTTTCAAACTGATACACCTCCATTTGATTATAACTTTGCAGTGCCAATATTTATCTTTTGGATAATGATTTCTATATTCATTATTTTACTAATAGATATTAAAATGTTCAGTCGAAAAGTGAGGTTTACGATTCTCATCGTAACTACGCTTTTTGCCGGCATACTTTTTGGAGGATTTCCTAATCTTCTCATGCCTATCCAACAAATTTTCTCCACTATTGCCGTAAGAGGGGATCTCATTAAATTAATACCTGTGATCATAATTTTAGGAGGTTTACTACTTTCAACAATTTTCTTAGGGAGAATTCTCTGTGGTTTTGCATGCCCTTTAGGAACACTTCAAGAATTAATCTCAAAAATAAATTTCAAATCTGATGTAAAAGCTCAAAAAAAAAACAAATTTCATTTAGAAACTTCTTCAGTAAAAGCAGGGTTGATACGAAGGTTTTTTCTCCTCATTTTAATCCTCTTAGCGGGAATTTGGAGTATACAAATTTTACAGATATTCAATCCCATTTTAGGATTTTGGTATTTTCTAAATATGATCACATTTACATTCGTTTTTCCTCTAATTGGATTAATTGTAGTATCTATTGTGAGCTTATTCATATATCGTCCTTTTTGTCGGTTTTTATGCCCCTATGGAGCACTTGCTTCTCTCTTCGGTCGAGTTAGTAGAAGTAAATATCAACGTACAGAAGATTGTAATGAATGTGGATTGTGTGAAAAGATTTGCCCAACTCAAGAAGCTTCTGCTGATAGTAAAAAGAGTGAATGTTATTTTTGCAATCGATGTATAGATGTGTGCCCCAATGATGCAATAGAATTCTCAATGGACTGAGACTCTCGAGAATAGAAGGGAATTTGAAATGTTAAAGATCTAAGTTAATTTTTTAATAAGTTTTACTCCCTCAATAGCGTCATCAGCATAATTATCAGCACCAAATCTCTTTGCAAGTTCCATATTTAGAGGTGCTCCTCCTACAATCAGTTTTACTTTATCACGGAAACCTGCATCCTTCAGAGCATTATGAACAACTTCGATTTGATCTAAAGTCATACTCAATAATGAGCTTAAAGCAACAATAGTTGCTCCCGTTTCTTTAACTTTTTCAATGATCATTTCTGGTTCAACATCCCTACCTAAATCATGCACTTCGAAATTAGCACTTATTAGTAATATTCCTAATAAGTTCTTTCCCAGATCATGTTGATCCCCTTTGACTGTAGCAATTATAACCTTTCTCTTCATTTGATTTTTATCAGAAACCATCAGATATGGTTTTAAAACCTCAAGAGCGGCTTTCATTGTATCACCTGCTAAAACTAATTCTCCTAAAAAATACTCTTCTTCTTCATATCGATGATTTACTTCATCCATACCTTTTGTTAAAGCAGCAAGAATCTCAAAAGGATCTTTATCTTCTTCCTCAACTGCTTTTTTTACGGCCTCCGCGATGTCGTCAACTTCTAATTCAACAACAAGTTCTGTAAGATTTTCAAATTCCAAAAGACATCCCCATTTTCTACTTCTAAATCAGTAAGTAATTTCAATTCTTATTATTAATTACTAATCTAAGTATATTAAATATTTTTTTAAATAAACAAAATTACTGTTTTATTATGGTATTATCAAAAAGAGAACGTGTTATTCGAACTTTAGAGCGCGATGGCGAACCCGATATGATCCCAATCTATTATCAAGGTTTTGAACCAACATGTACGGCCTATCAACATTTTCTGGCATCAGATGAGCATAAAGAGCATTACACATTTATCAAAAATGATTTTTCTCAAATTAAATATCGATCAGCAGGAGATATTACTGAACTGCGATTCTGGAATGTCGATTGCCACTCAATGGATCCATGGATGAAAAGAATGAAGTTCGTTATAGCAGAGACCCCATCTGAACATCCTGATTGTATTTTATCAGCTGCTACTGGGAGATTACATAAGCGAGTGAAACAAATTAAAACAGGATTGTCGTACATGTGGTATATGGATGGTTTCTTTCGTACACCTGAAATTGTACACTCACATTGGGATCAATATGGAAAACCCTCCGAACACATTAATGATAGGCTTAACTATTCACCCAAAATTTGGGAAGAATATGTAGAATCTCTCTCTCCCTACTTATACCCAATGGCGAGATTAGCTATGGCTATGACTGAAAGTCTCTTTGAAGGAATGACAATTGGTAGAGCAACTTATTACATGCGAAAAGATCCTCAGTTCATTCATGAAGTTATGAATGAATATGCTAAAACTAATTTGGAAATGATTAAGCGTTTAGCCGAGGCTGGAGTCGATATCGTTTTTTATTTCGATGATTTAGGATTCAAGGGGCGTTCAATTTTTTCTGTTGATAAATTCCGGACATTTATTCTTCCCTACTATAAAAAAATTTATGATGCGTGCAAAAAGAACGGAATGTTCATTGTTCAGCATTCTTGTGGTTATATTGATAAACTTTTACCTGAGATGGTGAAAGCAGGTTTGGATTGCATTCAAGCATTAGAGCCCGCCGCAGGTGTAGACTTAGCATATTTAAAGAATACTCTTGGAGATCACCTAAGTTTTATGGGAGGAATGGACGCCTCAAGAGTATTAAATTTTGGGACCCCTGAGGAAGTGGAGAAAGAAGTAATCCGGTGTATTAAAGCTACAGCTCAAGGAGGGGGTTATTTTGCAGGACCAAGCCATAACATTCTGAATGTACCCTGGGAGAATATTTTAGCGTTTAGAGCTGCGATTGAAAAGCATCGAAAATATCCCTTGAATATGCCAAATTAAAATTACCAAACTTTTCTTCATTTTCAAATAATATGGTATGATGTGAATTAGCAGAAAAAGGTTTTAATCTCTATTCGCTTTTTCACTACCATATTGGAGAATTATGATTTTAAAAAAGGATTGTTTTACAGTATTATCGGTTCACTCTTAATTTCTTTTCAACCTATAATTGCGATTTCAAGACCATCTATTATTGATCCTTATATTTTTGGTGCTGTGGTTGCTTTAATTGAAGCCATTATCTTTCTCCCAATATATTTAATTGAGAGAAGGAATATTAAAAAGTTAATTACAAACAATCCATTAAACTTTGAAAAATATGATTTGTTATTAAATGGTTGGAAGAAAAGAGAGAATATACGCTTATTCATAATTATTGGAGTGGGTTTCTCTTTTATTCCCATTTTTTTATATATTGGATTTGAGGGTGCGGGTGCTATTAATAGTTCTTTAGCAATGAAAATTGAAATAATCTTTGCTTTAATTCTTGGAAATGTAATCTTAAAGGAGAAAATCAATAAAACCCAAATTTTATTTTGCTTTTTGTTATTTTTTGGAGTAATATTGTCAGTTACTCAAGGTTCTTTTGATGTCCTCGAATTAAATACGGGGGTCATTATTCTTATTCTTACAGTTCTTCTTTTCACTGTGATTCATACCTTAACCAAAATTGGACTTGAAAAAAATGAAATCTTTTCTTCCCAGGTTGTCTTTATTAGAAATCTTATGAGTGGAATTCTCTTAAGTTCTACTTATTTCATTTTTTTCCCGCTGAAAAATATTAACATTTTGTTAAATCCTGAAAACTTGATTTTCTTTCTATTAATGGGACTAGATTATGGATTTTCTTTGTTTTTTTGGTATAAAGCTTTAACTTATTTCCAGATAGGGAAGATAACAATAATCGGGTCATTAACCCCAATCGCAACCGCTTTTTTCTCATTTCTATTCTTAGAGGAGATTTTCACGTGGTATCACTTGTTTGGAACGTTTATAATAATTTTTGCAATTATTATGATCATGAGAGAAAAAGAGGAAAATTAGTAAATTCTATTATTTTTAATCTGATTATTCAATTTTTAAGATTAAATTAAAATGAATAAATACATCAATTTTAATAGTATACACATATATTTTTTCCAAGGTCTAAATAGTGAATTGAGTAAGTATACAATAAAAGTTAGGGAAAAAAAGATGGAGAAAAAAGCAATTCAAGATTATTATTCCGATCAAATGAGTCATTGTTATGGATGTGGAAGATTAAACGATTTTGGTTTGAAAATCAGAAGCTACTGGAAAGAAAAAGAAAGTATTGCTACTTTCAGACCCAAACCACACTATACTGCATTTCCAGGTTTTGTTTATGGAGGTTTAATTGCATCGTTAATTGATTGCCATGGTACTGGAACCGCAGCGGCAGCGGCTTATGAATTTGAAGGACGGGATATGGGAACGGAACCCGAATTAAGATATGTAACCGCTTCTATTCATGTAAAATATATAAAACCAACACCTATAGATACAGATCTATTATTAAAAGGAAAAGTGAAAGAAATTAAAGGAAGGAAAGTCATCGTAGAAGTAAAATTATTTGCAAAGGAAGAATTATGTGCTCAGGGGGAAGTAGTAGTTGTTAAAATCCCGGAAAATATGATCTTAAAAAGCAATTAATTGATCTAAGTAGATAGAAATCCTAATTCATTCCATTAACTTTTCTTTGACTTGTGCAACTAATTTTTCTGAATCTACAGAATCAGTCAAAAATTCAATTTTATCTGGAGAGTCTATTCCAACTCCTAACTCTACCGCACGTTTAATTTGAGCTTGCTCGAAAATTGGTCCCTTGCTAACTTTTTGGGTTGTTCCTAAGATTCGAAGTAAAGCTACTCCAACTGCATCAACTGCTACTTTATCTGTACCCGCAACAAAAACATTAGCTTCTACTCGAGTACCTTCCATTGGCCCACCATCAACAAATGTACTTACCCCATCCATTATTATTAAGTCGGGCTTGTAAACACTATTAATTTCCGCAATCATATCCCTTTGATATTTTCGCGCAGCGTGCAACTCACTCATATACTTTTTTGGTACTAATCCGACCGCATTCTTTAGTGAAAGTGTAAAGTGACCACCAAACATATGAGTTTTTAAACAGCACGTTTCAACAATACATTCAGCTTTATCGTAAATTTTTGGGATCTGAAATCCATCTTTCCAATGACTCCCTTCGGGTTTTTTAGTGACAAATTCCTCAACAGATAAAGCCGTTAAATCCACTATATTAAAATCTAATTCTTTTGCTAATACATTCAAACCTTTCTTTTCAAAAGTTTCAGCAGTATCGGCTGGGCCACTTCGTTCCGCAACCGTTATCGATTTGGCACCCATTTCTTTTAATTGAATGATAAGCTGCTTAATCGTTTCCATCGAGCTTGAAGCAGGAGGAGGATCAGCAGTATTGAAGTTTGGTTTGAAAACTATATGTTTATCTTTAACTGGATTGATTCCTAATAATTCTAAAGATTTATTTACCCCATAAATACGATCTTTGGTTGAAATAACAGCTACTTTTGTCATATTATTCTCCATAATTTATTGCATTAAAATTTGTGGGTTAACAATAATAATTAATATTAAATTAGAGATAAAATAAGTCAAAATACAAGATAGAAAAGTTGAAGGAAACTCCTTTTAATGATTTTAAACCATCTAACCGTTTAAACTAGAGCAACAGGAGCTTGAGATTGAATTTTCAGGTATGATTTAATAGAAAGAAGAAAAAAATCAAAAGAAAGCTTAAATACTGAAAAGACATAATTAAGCATGGCAAAAATAACTCAAAATATAGAAGTAAGATCTGATCAAAAAAAAAAAAAAAAAAACTTCGTGGAAAATATGGAAAAAATAACGTTTAATTTTGCAAAACCCCCAAGGTCATAAAAGGGAAATGGGGAAGCGTGTTTTA
>JAHLWT010000088.1 GCA_019057775.1 Promethearchaeota archaeon | reverse complement strand
ATGTCTGCATTTGTAGAAAAACGACCTCCAAACTATAGAGGTATACGTGAGAGTCAGCATCCAGAATTTTTATGGGGACCCCCATCAGTAACGTGTCCTTCCTGTCAAACTAAAAGTTTGCCCTCTGCTTTCGAATATTGTGGAAAGTGTGGTACAAAATTAAAATAGAATATCAAGTATCAAATAATTTCTTTTTTTTTTAACAATCAAAGAATTAAGTAAAATTGGGTGAAAATTGGATGGAAAATGATCTAATTATTGTAGAAAAGGCCAATAATATAGCTAAAATAATCTTCAACAATGGAGATTATAATATTTTGACTATTAAAATGATGGAGCGAATCAATGAAGCAATAATACAATTTATTGGGGATGAATCATTAAAAGCTCTGGTTTTTGATCATAATGGAAAAGCATTCTCAGCAGGAGTTGATGTTGGGGACCATATGGGTGATAAAGCACCGTATATGATTAAGGTATTTCATGATATTTTTAGAAATATAAATAAATTAAAGTGTTTAACAATTGCAAGCGTTAAAGGATCAGCCCTTGGAGGTGGGTGTGAAATTGCCATGTTTTGTGATATTGTAATTACTTCTGAGAGAGCAAAATTTGGACAACCTGAAATACAAGTTGGTGTATTTCCACCTATTGCAATGCTTGTACTTCCCCAAATTATTGGAAATAAAAAAGCATTTGAACTACTTCTATTAGGTGAAATAATCAATGCTACAGAGGCTCATCAACTGGGATTATCTAATCACGTTTTCCCGAATGAATCATATGAGCAAGAGTTTACCAAGTTTATTGATTCATTAAATAATCTAAGTACTATCATATTACAATACTCAAAAAAAGCATTTTACTTAGGATTAGCATTAGATTTTGAGACTCAACTTGATAAAATTGAAGAGTTCTATCTCAAAGATTTGATGACTACGCATGATGCAAATGAAGGATTACAAGCATTTCTGGAAAAAAGATCGCCCAATTGGCAAAATCGTTAAAGAAACTTCAATAAAATATAATACAAATAAAATAAAAGTAGGAATAAAAAATGAGAGCAGCAGTTTTTGAAAAAGTTAAGGAACCTTTAAAGTTAGATGATGATTACCCTACACCAACCATTTCAGGTGAATTAGGTCAAGCTGTAATAAACATTGAAGCATGTGGTGTTTGTCATACTGATTTTGGATATTTAGAGCATGGTGTACCGACAGTTAAGAAACCACCCCTTATTTTGGGACATGAAATATCAGGACGAATTAAAGAGGTAAGTGAGGACGTGACTAACTTCAAGGAAGGTGAACACGTCATTATCCCCGCTATACTCTCCTGTGGGTACTGTGTTAATTGTAGAACTGGTCGAGAAAATATTTGTAGTAATCAAATAATGCTTGGTAATCACATTGATGGTGGATTTGCGGAACAAATTAAGGTACCTATAAAAGATGTAGTTCACCTCCCTACCGAATTATCATTAAAAGAAAGTTGTATAATTTCGGATGCTGTATCAACGCCATTCCATGCTGTAAAAAATCGGGGTCAAATCAGACCTGGTGACTGGGCAGTAGTTATTGGTTGTGGTGGAATTGGTTTGAATATAGTTCAAAATATAAAAGCAGCAGGGGGATTACCTATTGCGATTGATATTGTTCAAAAAAAATTAGAGGTTGCCAAGCAAATTGGAGCGGTAGAAACAATATTGGCAAAGGATATGGATGAAAGAGAAGTTGTTGGGACTATTAGAAAAATAACGGGAGGGGGTGCTGACGTAGCTTTTGAGGCAATTGGCCACCCTGTTACGATGAAACAAGCATTTAATAGTTTACGAACAGGGGGACGGTTGATCGCTGTAGGATATTCACCTAAACGTTGGGATGGATTTGATATTGGTCGTGTAATGTTTCGAGAAATGGAAGTAATGGGAAGCCTTGGTTGCCGTCCGGTGGATTATCCTCACATTATTGACTTGGTTAAGAATGGAACACTTCAATTAAAACCTCTAATTACCCACGAATTTCCTCTTTCGGAAATAAATGAAGCTTTTGATGTAATGCGTAGCGGTGAGGGAATTCGAATCCTTATCTTATGTCAAAAATGAAAAAGATTTATGGTAAAAATAAAAATAAAAATTAACTTTTTCTTTTTTAATTATCCGTATTTTTTTTCACACTTGTTCTTTTTATGTTCGCTTTTGCCACACCAGTTCCTTTTGCTTTTCCATGTTTTTTATTATCAAGATGATAATTTTGTTCTTTCTCAAAATCCTTCTTCTTCAAAACTTTACCAACAAAATATTTAACTCTTTTTGTCACTCTAGAGGTCATAATCTTTAGAATATAAGAAATTAATTTAAGATTTCTAGAATTTAGTTGGATATTTTGTTGTTCATTAGTAGAATTCTTGCTTTTCAAAAAGATATGGAAAGACAAAATTATAAACCATAAATGTAAAATTAATAAGATTTAGATTAAATTAAGTTAATAGATTAGGAATTAATCTTCATTTTATTAAATTAGCGTGATATCCTATTAAAATTCTTATTCTTAGCGATGGAAAATATGGAGATAGAGCGGCTAAAGTCATTAAGAAGAAATTCAATAACACAAAATTAATTACCCTCCGAGAGAGAAATCCTACTGAGATTATTGATGATGTAGATTTAAGCGAAGAAGTGGAAAACAATATTGCTGATGCCGATTTATTAATAATATACATAAGACATCCTGATGTTGTCGCAGAAATTTGTGATCGCAAAAAACCTACTATTTTAGCTGTTGATTTTGGTGAGGGGTTCTTAAGACAACAAAAGGATTCTAATCAAAATATAGTAATGCCAATTTCAATGTGCAGTATTCCTTCTGAAACAGGAATTAATGAGATAGACGAGTATTTTAGAAATTTTGGTTATCCTCTTTTTGAGGTCCAATTAGAAAATATTAATGGCGAAGTTCCTATTATTACAAAAGTACATACAATAGTAGAAAGCCCTTGTGGGGCCACAAATGTAAGTTTAGAACATATTCGAGGTAAACCATTAATACTTGAGACAATAACAAAATTTGCTTTAAATGTTAGATATGAATGTCGGGAACCTGTTTCAATCCTATTGTCACATGGGGATATGGCAGATTCTTCTTCTTTATTACAAACGATTAGTTTATTAGATGCTTTTGAAAAAGCAGCTCCAAGGCTTTTTTTACCGGGGACCCCTATGGGAATCTATTCGGCAAAGAGAAGAGAAGAATATCAGTGCCCAAATCCAAAATCTGATCTGTTTACTGAGATTGAATAACGTAGAAGTTTAAATATATCTTGTATTTTGTTCCATGTGGAGCAGAAGATTACCCATTAATTTCCCTTTTAGAAACTTAATAATAATAATTTAAAATATATTTATAATTATAATTATTTGACTTCCCTATGTGGATATTAAAATTAAAATTAAAATTAATTTTTCAATTTTGAAAATGTTTGATCAATTTAAAGATTGGTACGAAAATCGCCACGTGTATGCTAAAAAGTGGAAAGAACGTACTGGTGGTAAAGTAATAGGGTATTTTTGTACCTATGTCCCTGAAGAGATTTTATATGCCGCTAATATTCTCCCCGTAAGAATACTAGGCAGCCATGAACCGCAAGATGTCTCAGAACCACATATTTTCGCCATGTTTTGTCCATTTTGTCGAGACTGTTTAGCACAAGGTTTGAAAGGTAGATTTGATTATCTTGATGGAATAATGATTGCTCAGAGTTGTTTACACATTAGACAAGCTTATACGAGCTGGGATCTTCATATTCCTGTAGATTTTAAATATTATTTGCCACATCCAATGAACGTTCAGAGCCCTCATGCTGTTCCTTATTTAACAGAAGAATTAAAGTTATTCAAGAAATCGGTTGAAGAATGGACTGGAAAAGAAATTACAGATGATGATATTAAGCGAGGAATTGAGGTAATGAATAAAAATAGACAGCTTTTACAGCAAGTATATGAATTAAGAAAAAATCCTAATCCACCATTAACTGGTCTTGAAGCAATGATTATGGTAGTCTCTGCACAGATGACAGATAAAGAGGAACATAACAGAGAGCTAGAATCACTTTTACAGAAACTCCCATCAAGAAACGTTGATAATTCAGGTGAACGACTTATAATTATAGGTTCTGAAGATGATGATACGAAGTTTATAGAAATGGTTGAAAATTTGGGTGCAAGGATTGTTATTGATGAACATTGTACAGGTACTAGATATTTTGATAAGGAAGTAGAAGTAAATGGAGATCTGCTTAACGCAATATCAGAACGGTATATAAAACGTATACCATGTCCAAGTAAGGATTGGCCTGAACGAACAAGACTCGATCATATTGTACAATTAGCTAAGGATTATAATGTTCAAGGGGCTATCATAATGATCACCAAATTTTGTGATCCACATGAGTTGGATACTCCTGCAATCAAGGAATCCTTAGAGAAAGATATTGGTATTCCAACTATTTTCCTTGAATTTGATGTAACAGTTCCTATCGGTCAATTTAAAACGCGAGTCGAAGCCTTTCTTGAAATACTTAGGGAAGAAGACTTATTTTAAACTAACTCACTTAAAATAGTGTTTATTATTTAGCAGTTGGAAGAGTAAAGTAAAAAGTACTTCCTTTACTTTTTCCTTCAGACTCCAGCCAAATTTTCCCACCATGAGCTTCCACAATTTTTTTAGAGATGTATAAGCCTAATCCACTACCATCAATTCCTAAATCAAGGCCTTGATCATCGCGATTAATTTTTCCAAATTGTTGAAAGATTCTATCTTTCTCTTCTTTTGTGAAACCGATTCCATTATCTTTTATTGAAACAACAATAAAATCTTCTAAAAGCTCTGCTTTTATATCAATGCATCCCTTTGAGGGAGTATATTTAATTGCATTTGAGAGTAAATTAGTTATAACATCATGGATTTCTTCTTTTTCAAATCGAGCTATTAATGAGTTAGGAAGTTCTATATTGAGTGAATGCTCCCTTTTTGTAGCCATAACATGTAATTCTTCTACACAGTAATTAATAAGAAACGTTAAATCTTCTCGTTCAAATTTTGGTTTAAATTCTGGTGATTCTAACTTTGAATTATGTATGAGATCGTTGATTATAATCTGCAATCGTTCACAACCTTGATTTATTTCTCCTAATTTTGATATTATATCTGGATTTAATTTCTCTCTGTACAACGTTAAGATAAGATCAGAGAATCCTTTAATTGAAATGAGAGGTAGTTTTAATTCGTGAGAAGCCCTTCTAAGAAACTCAGACTTTAGCTTATTGGCTTCTATTAGTTTTTTTTCCACCTTCTTTCTTTCGCTAATATCTCTAATTACTGCTTGGATTAACTTATTTCCACTAATTTCTATTTCTCGAGAAGACACTTCTGCTGGAAAAATCGTACCGTTTTTCTTTAAAAAATTAATTTCAAACTTTAAAAACCCTTTTTTAGAAAAATCTTCACTCACAGTTGTTCCTTTTTCTTCTTCTTCAATCGTGCGAAGCATTAGAGTTGAAATTGTTAAAAATTCTTCTTTCGAATAATTAAACAGTTCACTAGCTCTATCATTTACTTCTAAAATATTTCCTTCAAAATCATGTAATATTATCGCATCATTTGAATATTGGAATAGATTGTTGTATTTTTCTTCGGATTCTTTTAATTTCCTAGTCCTTTCCTCAATTAGCTGTTCTAAATCGTTATTTAATCTTCTTAAATTGCTTTCAGAAACTCTATATCTTTGTTCTGTCTTCTTATGTTCAGTGATATTATCAAAAACAGCAATAAAAAAATTTTTTTCGGGAGAATATACTGAAAGAGATAGCCAAATCTTTAAAGGTTCGAAAAAGATCTTAAATTTTGTATTTTCCCCTGTTAAAGCTACTTTTCCATATATTTCAAATAAATTAGGCTCTGAGCCAACGATACCTGGAATCACTTCGGAAACTCTTTTACCAATAGTTTCTTCTTTTTTCAATCCTGTTAATCTCTCAAAAGCGTCGTTGATTTCTAGATATAAAAAATCTACAGGAATGTTGTTTTCATTGGTAATAATTTTACAAAATGCGTAACCCTCAAGCATATTATTACGTAATTCTTGAGCGTTATATTTTTCTTTACCTAAAGATGCCAAAGTTTATCATACTCCTCTGCTTTATAAAGATTTTTATTTAGTAGGTTAATTAAATAGAATTTAATAATAGTAATTTACAAAATATAGCCGGTTTAATAAATTTTTGTCGAGTAATTTATAAGTGATTGATATTAGAGAGTTTTAAGAAATAATATTAGAATAAAAAGAGAATTCAAAATACCTCTAAATGTAAAAAAAAATTTATAATATTAGATTTTTGATGCGATAATATCAATTACTTAACTTCTTTAGGATACCCTCAAGGATACCATCTCGGATTTTCTGCAATATTATGGTGGATTATTTTGCTTTACTGTTAATGATGAAATTCAAAACTAATTAACTCCTCGATCGCTGGATAAGTATTACGCTTTTTTAGCTTTTCCTAATACTATTGTATGCTAGGGAAAGTTTTTCTACAAGTTTAGGCTCTTAAGCTATAATAATAAAAAAAAAGATTGGTATTCCAACAATATTCCTTGAGTTTGATGTAACAGTTCCTATCGGTCAATTTAAAACGCGAGTTGAAGCTTTTCTTGAAATATTAAGAGAGGAGGACTTGTTTTAAACGCTTGTATAACTTCGCCATAATTAAGTTCAATACTATTTTCTTCGGAATTAGATTTTTCAGGATATAAAATTAACTTTATCAGGAAACTTGGTTAAAAAAATTTGTTTAAGAATAAAATAACATTACTTAATACATGAAAAAAGTTCTTATCATATACGGAACCCGCTTTGGAACAACTCAAAATACTTCAGAAAAGATACGTGACTTTCTTGTGGCAAAAGAAATTGAGGTATCAATTAATCTTGAAGATAAAGAGCCTTTCTTAAGTGGTTTTGATGGAGTTCTTATCGGTACTGGAATAAAAATGTCAATGTGGACGAAAAAAATTAAGAAGGTTATCAAGAAATATAAAAAAGAACTTTTAAATAGGAACTTCAAATTTGGATTTTTCATAAACTGCGGAACGGCATCTGAGAAAGATAGGATAAATGAAGCGAAGGAAAAGTATATCGATAAAAAAATGCAAAAGATTGGATTAACCTATGATATTGCTGACGCATTTGGTGCAATCTATGATTTTACAGAGACATCCCTCATGGGCAATATAAATAAAAAATTGATTAAAAGTGGCTTAATCAATGACGAAGGTTGGGAAAAAGTAGAGGATATTCTATATGATCTTAGAGATATGGACCAGATTCAGAAATTTGCTGAAGATTTCGCAGCTCTTCTCTAATCAAATATTACACTAAGTTAATAGAGAAATCCTAATATATTCATCTCATTTACATTCTAAAGGGGGATTGGATTCGAAAAATTGGAGATTCGCTGGAAAAGAGTACTCTTCACAACAAAGAATGTAGGTCTTCAATTTAGTATTATTAAATTATAAATTTCTCTTCATCATTATCAATATTTCTACATTTCTAACTCATTAAGAGTAAATTTCTTAAAGTTAAGAATAATAATAAACAATAATTAAAGTTGGATTAAAATTATCTCAAAGGAGATGTATAAATGTTAAGATTTGAATTAAATATCAATAAAATCAAATCAAATTGTAAAAATCGGCTAAAAGTTGATGATAATTTTATAATTGATTATGCAAGAAGTATTAACTATTTTGGAAGTATTGTAATTAGTAATTGCTCTTCTAATGATCTTATAAAAGGTGTTTGTAGTGTTACTGAATGCTATTTAATGATGGATAACCCTAATTTAGAATCTATAAAATTAGGTTTACAAATGGGTGTAAGAAAATTTATTGTTCCTGAGAAAGAAATTGAAAAAATCAACAAAATAGTATCGAAAAATATAATTATTGCAAGGATTACACTAAAAGAAAAGTCTGTTTTAAATAATGATTCAAATGATTTTAAAGAAGAGTTAAGTGATGTTTTTAACTATTTAAAACCATATTGTTCAGAGATTTTGATTGATTGGGATGATAAAATCAATATAGATAAAAATACAATATTAACAATTGCGGATTCTATTTCCGGTTATATTAAGTTCCCACTCACACTCTTAGATCCCAACGGTCAAAATTCCAAAGAATTAGAAAATAAAGGAATTAATCCATTTATAATTCCATCTGAAGTATTTTCTGAAACGGAAATAATAAAAATCTTTTTATCCATCCCCGATTTTCAGAAAAATGATGGACTTATCCCTACTATCGTTCAAGATAATCACGATCAAATATTAATGCTTGCATATTCCTCCCAAGATTCTTTGACTCAGGCGTTAATTCAAAAACAAGGAATTTATTTTAGCCGTTCTCGAAAGTCAATTTGGATTAAAGGAGAAACTTCAGGAAACTTTCAGGAATTATATCAAGTAAGATATGATTGTGATCAAGATACACTTTTATTTACCGTTCATCAATTGGGATTCGCATGCCATTTGGAACGATATTCATGTTTCGAGGATAAAAAATTTGGCTTTTTAGACCTATATGAAATCATAGAAGATAGAATAAAAAATCCCGTTCCTAATTCGTACACTAGCAAAATTTCAAAAGAGGAGAAATTAATTATGGAGAAAATAAGAGAAGAAACCCATGAACTTGTAAATTATGTTGATCAAGAGAATTTGGTATGGGAAATTGCAGACTTATCATATTTTATTCTTGTTCTTATGGCTAAGAAAGGAATCAAGATACAAGATATATTAAACGAATTATGGAAGAGGAGAAATTATGGAAATTAAAAAAACATTAGAAAATCCAAATACGCAGTTAATTCGTATGGGGATTCCCTCAAAAGGCCGTATGGCAGCAGAAACTCTAGAATTTTTTAATACATGTGGTTTCCAAATAAGGCGAAACAGAAAACAATATATTGGGTGGTTAGAAGGATTTCCAGAGATACAAATAGTATTTCAACGACATGAGGATATCATCCATGGAGTTATTAAAGGGAGTTTAGCTTATGGAGTCGTAGGTTTAGATCTATTAAGTGAAATAACTGTGAAAGATCCGGATAAAACTGTTATTATTCATGAGGATTTAGGATTTGGAAAGTGTACCCTAGAAGTAATAATACCTGAAGAATGGAAAGAAAATTCAATGAAAGATCTGAAAAATAGCCAAAAAGCATTACGTGTTGCTTCTAAATTTCCTTTATTAACGAGAAAGTTTTTTGTTAAACATGATCTTAACTTCGATTTGGTTGAAGCCGCAGGAACGTTAGAAGTAGCTCCCGCTTTAGGCTATTCTGATATTATTGTCGATTTAGTTTCTACAGGACAAACCTTAAAAGATAATCGCTTAAAAATAATACAAGATGGATGTATTCTTCAGTCTCAAGCATGTTTTATCGCAAATCTAAAAAGTTTAAAAGAAAATCAGATAATTCTAAACTTTGCCCGAATATTTTTAGAGTACTTTGAAGCTACCATGAGAGCAAAAAATTATGTTTCTGTATTTATTAATATGCGAGGAGATGATCCTAAATCGATTGCTGAAAAAATGTTTGCTAATAAGAATTTAGAGGGTCTTCAAGGCCCAACAATCTCACAAATTATTTCTCCGCAGGGAGGTTCTTGGTTTGCCGTTCATATAATTGTTGAAAAGAAGAAGTTAACGGAAACAATAAGAGCACTAAGGGAAATTGGTGGTAGCGGTGTTGTTGTTAGTCCTACATTATTTATTTTTGAAGAAGAACCATTCCGATATAAGACATTATTAAAAAATTTGGAGGCATAGTAATGATTCCAATTTATTCTTTAGAAGAGGCGCAAAGAGGAATTCTTAAGCGTAAAAATATTATAGATACTTCATTACCGCCTCATGTAAACAAGCGGATTATCGAAATTTTTGGTCAATCTTTAACGCCACAAGAAGTGGTTATACGAATTATCAAAGATGTAAAAGAGAATGGTGATGCCGCTCTTATTGAATGGACAAAGAAGTTAGATAAATTCGATATAATTGAAGCAATTGAAGTTAATTTTGATCAAATGGAAGCAGCACTTAATTCTATTGATCAAAAAATTAAAAATGCGCTCATCCAATCGAGAGATAGAATCTTAACATTTCACAGAAAACAACCTATATCCTCTTGGATTACAAATGATTTAGGAGGAAGTTTAGGTCAATTAATAAATCCTATATCTCGAGTCGGAATATACATACCTGGGGGCTCAGCTCCACTTCCATCAACTATTATTCATAGTGTGTGTCCTGCAATTATAGCTGGTGTCAAAGAGATAGTTATAGTGAGTCCACCACCAATTTCTCCAATAATTCTAGCTACTTGTAATTTATTCAATCAATTGAATGTTAATGTAAAAGTTTTTCGCATTGGAGGGGCTCAAGCAATTGCTGCACTCGCTTATGGTACTCAAACAGTTCCAAATGTTAATAAAATTGTAGGTCCTGGAAATATTTTCGTATCGCTAGCTAAACGAGAAGTATTTGGGATTGTTGGTATTGATTGTATAGCTGGTCCAACTGAAGCATTAATTTTAGCTGATGACACGGCTAATCCTGAATTAATCGCATTTGATTTGCTAGCTCAAGCTGAACATGATTTTTTATCAATTCCAATTTTAATTACTACTGATAAAAACTTAGCAAATATGGTTAAAAATTCAATTGAAGAGCAATTGCTAGACTTATCACGTGCTGAAATTGCTCAATATGCTATTGAACACAATGGTGGAATTGTTCTTGTTCCCAGTATTGAAGAAGCCACTTTGTTAATTAATGAATTTGCCCCTGAACATCTATCTGTGTTATTAAAAGATCCTTGGGAAATTTTATCTAAAATAAAAAATTCGGGAGGTATATTCTTAGGCGAACATTCTTGTGAAGTAATTGGTGATTATATTGCTGGACCCAGTCACGTTATGCCTACAGGTGGATCCGCAAAATTTTCTTCACCATTATCAGTTTTAGATTTTGTAAAAATAACAAGTTTAATTGCTTTAGATAAGAGTACAGTTCATTCAATAGCACCATTGGCAGAGTTAATAGCTAATACAGAACAGCTTACGGCTCATTCGAAAGCCGCTAGGAGGCGATGTAAATAACAAGAATTAAACCCGTAGATCATATCACCTCAACTAGATCCTATAATGGAGTTAAATCGATAGAACTCATTGCTGAAGAACTGAATATACCAGCTAAAGAAATTATTAAACTAGATGGTAATGAAAATCCATATCCACCCCTTCCAGAAGTGTTAGCAGCTTTAGGATCTCTTGAAAATGTTAGTTTTTATCCAGACATGTTAAGTTCTAATTTATTAAAAAGTTTAGCAAAAAAAGAAAATCTAAAACCTGAAAATTTTATTATTAGTGCTGGATCTGACGAATTAATCGAATTATTGATTAGAGCATTTGTAAACCCTTCTGATACAGTTTTGACATTTTCGCCTACATTTGGAATGATATCGTTTTTAGCTCAAGTACATGGAGTTTCTTTTAACGCAATTCCTCAAAAACTTGTAAAGCATGAGACATTTGCTCAATACATTATTGATGAGAGTAAATTTATAGAGGCTTCGAAAGAAGCAAAAATAATATTTCTAACACGCCCAAATAATCCAGATGGGCAAGTTGTATCAGAAAAATTCATCAAAAATTTAATTTCCCTTCCTGTGTTAGTTATTATTGATGAAGCTTATATAGAGTTCTCGAACTCTCAAAGTCTTGTTAAATGGGTTCCGTTGTATGATAATTTTGTTGTTCTTCGAACATTTAGTAAAGCATATGGTTTAGGAGGGTTGCGAGTAGGCTATGGAATTATGCCAAAGGATATTAGAGATATTTTATTATCAATTAAACAGCCATATAATGTAAATATTGCTGGACAAAAAGCAGCATTATCTGCATTAACTAGCCCTTTAGTAAATGAGAGAGTTAATGAAATGAAAAAAATGAAAAATTGGTTTATAGATCAACTTATTTCACTTCAAAAGCAATATAAATGCTTTTGGGTGCATCCTAGTGAAGCCTGTTATGTTTTACTTACTTTTAACTCTGCAGATATTTCTAAAAATCTATATAAGCAATTATATTTAAAAGGTATTCTAGTACGTTATTATTCCTCCTCCGATATGGCTAATAACATAAGGATTAGTATAGGTCTTAAAAAACAGATGGAAAAAGTAATCGAAGAATTTAAAATATTTTTAGAAGGTGTAAATTGAAATGAATCGTCAATCAAAACAAGAAAGGAAAACGAATGAGTCAGTTGTTAATATTTCTCTAAATCTTGATGGGTCTGGAATTGCAAAAATTAAAACTGGTATTGGGTTTTTTGATCACATGTTAAACCAAATTGCAATACACGGTTTGTTTGATATTGAAATTATGGTTAATGGCGATCTTCATGTTGATGCACATCATACCATTGAAGATGTAGGGATAGTTTTAGGAAATACGTTTCTTCAAGCAATTGGAGACAAAGCAGGAATTTTCCGGATGGGCCATGCATATGTGCCTATGCATGAATCACTTGCTTTTGTTGCCGTTGATTTTTCAAATCGCCCATAATCAAGCATAGATATCTCTTGGACCGGTAAATAT
>JAHLWT010000087.1 GCA_019057775.1 Promethearchaeota archaeon | reverse complement strand
AAGCTCATATGCTTTCACGAAAGCTTCTCCAGCCCTTTTTGACTCGTCGTAGCAACTCCGAGGACCTACTGGGTATGCGCTCTTGTAGGAAACCTTAAACAAGATTTACGTTCCCGAAATAAGTCTCTGGAGTTGGTATTGCTTCTTTCGGCGGATTCCCATAAACTTCAGATGTGCTTGTATAAAAGAAAATTGCATTATGGAATTTTGCAATCCCTAAAGTATTCATCGTTCCTAGAGTATTACTTTTTAGAATTGAAATTGGTTCTTTCGCGAACTCAAATGGAGATGCTCTGCTTGCCATGTGCATAACAATGTCAATTTTTTTAATGTCCCCTACACATATGCCTAAAGGGTGATAACTCATCCCAAAATATATTGGATAAGATATATCATGATTGATAAAACGAAAATTGTCTTTTTCCATGAGATGTTCTATATTTTCAGGCTTACCTGAAGATAAATTATCTAAACAGATACAGAAAGCGCCTTGTTCAACTAAAACATCACACACCCAAGAGCCCAGAAAACCAGCACCCCCAGTTACTAAAATTGTTTTATTTTCAAAAGAAATTTTATCTTTATTAAGCCGAGTAATGATCTCTTGAATATCTTGATTTAAATTATAATTCAACTTTAAAACCATATGTAAATATCAATATGCTTTGATATTAATTGTTTTAAATAAATTTTTCTTTAAAGCTAATGAAGTTTTAATAAAACAGATCTATTCCGACTACTCCAAACTTTATAATTTTAATAGTCAAGAAAGGATAAATAATTTATTTATTAAAAAGTAGTTTAACTAGTTTTTGAACCACAATACTGGCAAAATTTTAACTCTAATGGAAATAATTTTCCACAATTATGACATTTTTTTAAACTATTTTTAAGTATTTCCCTACCTAGCATTTCAAAAGCTTTCTCAACATTTTCACCCGTCTTAGCAGAAGTACTCAGTATTTCACCTTGAAATCTATACTTTTCAAAAATTTCTAAGGCTTCTTCTTTTTTCACTTTTCTTTCTAAATCAATTTTTGATTCTATCATTATTTTTGTTTTAGGTGAATTAGGGACAGAAGAAATAACATTTATCCAATCGTAAAGATCAACTATAGATTCTTTATTGGTGATGTCGTATAACATTAAAGCTCCTGAAGCACCAGAAACATAAGAAGGAAATAGAAGTCTAAATTTCTTTTCTCCAGCAAAATCCCATATATTTAGAAGTATTTCTGTATCGTCAACAACTACTTTTTTAGTTTCAAAATCTACACCAATTGTAGATAATGTAGATTTCTCAAATTTTCCAGTCGCAAATCTCCGAAGTAAGCTTGTTTTTCCTACATTTTTAGCTCCAGCCACAACGACCTTAAATTTTATCATTTCACTTCTCGCTTATTATTTGTGTATGCAAAATTTGAATGGCAATAATAATATAATTTATTGAAAACATTAAAAATCTTTTTTATTGTATAAATTAGAGGTTATTTTTATATTTATATCTACTAATTTTGTAAATTTGTTGAGCAATTTTTTTACCTATGTTCTCAACTTTAGTTAAATTTTATCATACGTTCTTCTTGTTCAAAGGCTATTAAATTAAACGTGTCAGAAGGATCTTTTGACTGTTTATTTTTATGAATTTCAATGTTTATTTAAATGATAATAGTTTTTGGCTTTTTTCTCATTTAATTGCTTTTTTCTCCAATTGGGAAGTCTACAATATAGTGTTTTTAATTTGATATCTTTTAAATAATCCCTAAATCTTTCATGATCAACTTTTAACAAGAAATTATAAATAATATCTAGTTGATCCCTGATTCTTCCACGTTCTTTATAAAAAATCAAAAATTTGGATGTTCTTGAGGATCATTTTTCATATAAACTATTGCATTCTCCCAACTCTGAATTTCGTTATGTAAACGAGTCAATTCAGCGTCAATTTTTTCTTGAGTCAACTTTTCCAAATCATAATATTTGGATATTTTCTCTTTTACTGCGTTAATATTCATTAGCACTTGATAATCGATTATTGACTCTAGATGATCTTCTAACACATGTAATTCAAAAAATAAGTCTTCTGAAGGATTTAAACATGAAATTATAATTTTCTCGATTTCATTGATACGCTTATTTAGCTTCCCTGCCTCGGAATTTAATTTTTTATTTGTGAATGTTCTGGAATCATAATAATTCCAGACCTTATGGTCTTTCACATCTTTAATAATACATAGTTCTTTAGAAATCAATTTGCCACTAGTAATTTCTACAAGATTTGCATTCTTGAAGATTTTTCCTTTTCCACCTATTTTATGTAATCCGCAAGCTGAGCAATAGGACTCTTTAATATGCAATTCTGCTCCACATCGATTACAAGAAAACATCTTAATCTCAAAAAAGAAAAATTAGTATTTAAATCTTAGTCTAAGTTTCAACTAATATAGAAGTCATATTTATGATAGCCCATATAATGAGTTTCGAAAAACTCTCGAGCTTCTTTAAGTGTATTAAAGCCCCATCGCCTTCTAATGAATAGAGTTACGAAAGCGGTACTACTTTTCAAAATTTCTGCCATTTCTATTACTGTTATTCTCTTCCCATCATCGCCTTTATAACGAATTAATTCCTCAATAATAGGTTCCACCATTTCATCTTTGAAATCTTGCCAATAAAAAGCTTGATCTGAGCCCCATTGCATATTTTGAAGCAATTTCTTAATTGCAGTTTTACCATAAGGAATACCTCTTGGAGAAATAATACCCAGAGCTTCAATAATATCGAAAGCTTGAGCTTTTGATAAGCGTAGACGAGCTAAATTAGCTAGAATTGGTTTAACATAATATATTTCATATGCAGTCTCATGATTAACACCCAGATATTCCTTTGTCCATATCTCAATAGTCTGTTCTGAATAATGGATTGTCTTTAAAGCATTTATATCTATTTCCTTTACTTTCTTTACGTCAGAGGCAATTTCCTCTTTATTTGGTAAAGCATATTTCTCAAATTGTTTAACTATCTCATTCGGACGCATACCTTCTTTATATAAATCTTTAAGTTTTTTAGTTCTAATCTCACGAACCCATTGATCATAATTGAAATTTGAATCAAGGTCTCCCCAACTTCTTATTTTCTTTGCCAATGTTCTGCTACTAATTCCAAGTCGAATGGCGATATCAGTCAATCCATAACCAGATTCTATTAAATTCTTAACTTCGTAAAACTGCACATCTTTATATAAAGGATGAGCCTTCCCTTCTTTTCCATATATATCTCCTATAACGGGATTGTACTTCTTATTCTTTCGAAGGTCTACACCAGGTGGAGAAAATCCAATGGAACCAGGTGATGAAGGATCTATATTGAAATATATTGTAAAGAATTCTTCACTAATTTGAGCAGCTGCTTTTCCAATTTGAATATCAAGGAAGACCCACTCAAAATCATCGATCCCTTGTTTTCTTATGTCATCATATACCGAAGCCCGTTTACCGGCGTTGGCATGTCTTGGATAACTTTCTTGTCTCACAGGTAAGTTCGAGGTATACCCTACTCGGACCAATGAATTTCCATCTTCATTAACAAGTTTTTTATTTACTAGTGCATATGTCAAATAAGGAGTCTCCTCAAGAGATTTGGCTCCCTGTTTTAGCCTTACGTACTTTTCAAGAATTTTTGTCTGGATATCAGGAATTTTAGTGAGTCTTTAAACTACCGACAAATTTATTAACTCGTTCACAAATTACATCTTTATATTTTCTGAAATTAATGAAATTTTTAGCGGTTTTAAAGGAGTTTCTTGGTACCATCGTGTGATGCATTTCTTGTCACTTCTTCTTTTTCTAATGAATCTAATTATTATGATCTATATTAAATAAATAAATGAAAGCTGAATATTTAATCTTTTTGGAGAATTCAATATTAAAGATAAGGATTTTATTACAAAAACAAAATTATTCAATATTGGCTTTGAATTATTAACTAGGCACAAAACTTATGGGCGAATTAGATAAATTATAATTTAAGAGTTCATAAACAATTCTTTTTTTGTTAAAAATCTAATCTCTGAACTCTTTTCTCTTCCAATCATTAAATGAATAGTGGAGTAATGTAAAAAGTGTAAAAATTAGTCTTGTTTGATTATATTATCATTTATAATTGACTTAATGAATAAAATAAGATGGGATATGCATATAAATAGCTATATCAAATCAGAAGATCAGTTCATTAATCCCAATAATTTATTAAAATATATTTTGGATTAGAATAGAAGAATTGGAGGGAAAAAATAATAACTTTATATTTGAGAAAACAAATAAAATTAATATATCGAATAAAAAGACAAAAAAATCAAAATGATTTCAAAAATTTCGCTCGAGAATTTTAAAGCATTTAAAAAATTAGAAGATTTTGAAATAAAACCAATAACCATCCTCTGTGGGATAAACAGCTGTGGCAAAAGTTCTATTATCCAAAGTATCTTGCTTTTAAAACAAACTATTGAAAGTCAGAAAAGAAATATTCTACTTTTAAATAGTAAATATGTAAAATTAGGGACTTTTGAAAACATAATTTTTAATAAAGATAAAACAAAGACCGTAGAATTTAATTTTGAATTCACAGTTAATTTAAGCCAAATGGGAAGAAGAAAACTACCCGTTTTTGTAATTAGAAATCTAATAACTCAAGACTATTTTAAAGCATTAATAGATGGAAACGAAAATTTAAAATTTGAATTTCTTTTAGGTATTAAAATAAAAGAAGGAATTGATGAGAGTAAATTCACTTATTTAAAACCTATAATAATAGATCATCTTAGGATAAATATTAAGGATAATAAACTTAAAGATAAAAAATATCAAGGTAGCTATGCTAATTTACAATTCTTAAAGAAAGACCAATATAAACTAGTATTTAAAAACATCGTCAAAAATTATAGAGGTAAAAAGACTATATCAGGGGAAGAATTAATTAGAATTGATGGATTTAGTCAGTTTTACCCCTTAATTCAAGATAGGGAAATTAAAGCCCCAATAAATATATTTAGAAATATAGATTTTTTTTTGAATGAAATATTTCATAAATATCGATTTTTAGGGCCTTTGAGAGAAGAGCCATCAAGAAGATATATATATGAGGACGAAGTATTAGAGATAGGAATTAAAGGAGAGAATTCAGCTTATTTATTTTTAAATGAAAAGGAGAAAAAGCTCTCAGATCATTTCTTTTACAACTTAAAAACTGATAATTTTGAATTAAAAAAAAGAACTAGTTTAGAGGAAGCAGTTTATTGGTATTTAGATATCCTGGGTATTAAAAATTTTGAAGTTAGTCCACAAAAAGAAATAATATCTATGCATATGAAATCAAAATCCGCTCCGATTAGTGTAAATATAGCAGATAGTGGTTTTGGAATAAGTCAAATTTTCCCAATTATACTAGAAGGGCTAAGAATGGAAAGGGGAGATACATTAATTTTAGAACAACCGGAAATCCATTTACATCCTAAAATGCAAATGCAGATGGCTGATTTCTTTGTAGCTTTAGCTAAATCCAATAAAACAATTTTAGTAGAAACTCATAGTGATCATATAATTTATCGCCTTGTTCGGAGAATAATTGAGAATAAGATTGACTCAGATCTTATAAAAATTTATTTCATTAAACCCACTGAAGAGGGTTCTATTTATGAAGAAATTGGAATTGATGAAATTAAAGGAATAATTAAATGGCCTAAGGATTTTTTTGACCAAGGTGCTAGTGAACAAGAAAAAATAATAAAAGCTAGTTTTGAAAAATCAAAAAAAATTAGGGAGAAAAATGGTTAATTCAGAAACTATTAAATATTCTTTAAGCGGAATAGATATTTCTAATTTAATTTTTGATCCTTCAATCCTATTTATAAATACTGATGACATTACAGATCTTGAACAAAGAGAAAAACTTGTAATTAATCTAATTAATTTTATGAATTTGATTGATGAATATAATCTTAATTTATACTGGAATGCTGATTTACAGCAAGATTTTTATCAATACTATTATCATTTTATAATTGGTTATCGTCCACAAATACTTACTTCATTTTTCCAGAAATTATTCCCAAAATTAAATTTGATTAAAACGGAAGGATATAATCAATGTGTCATTATACCAAATTTAGAATTTTGTGAAGATCTATCAAGTTGTTATTCTAGTTTTCAAAAATTAGCTCATTTTTTAATTCATAATAAATCATTTATTGGTTATTTCTTAGGTATTTTTCAAGACAGAGATAATTATAGTTTTAGTTGTAAAGATTGTGGAGATAATCTGTCCTTAAATCCCTTTTTAATTAAAGATGAAAGAGATGTATATAACTTCTTATTTAATTTCTTATTAGTATATTTTTTTCCTCTTAAAGATGATGAACTTGCAATTAAGGATCAAAAAATAAAATTGATTCTTAATTTATGTATTTTTATTGGAAATAATTTTGAGGAAATTGAAAAAGAATATGAATTTAATGGAGATTTTTGGGCTAGTGAGTTTCTCTATTGCGAAGATATTCTATTTAAAACCAAAACTATTGAAGTAATTTGTCATATTATATTAAATCCTAATACTGCATTATTCAGAAAGCATAAGCTGAATCATGAATATATTGTAATAAATGGAAGAAGGAATTCAATTATCCAATTTGATATATTTCAAGAATATCGATTATCTGGGATTGATATAACACCTAGATTACTAGTAACTTTTTTTCAAAATAAAATAATCTTCCACAAAATATTAGATAGACACTAGAAATGAAAATTTGGAAATTTGTGGGAAGAGTAAAAGTAGCCCATCATCTATTTATTTAAGATAATAAACATAAATATAGTAGTTTATTACCACATCAAAGAGAAAAACTAAGGAAAGAATCTAAAATTCTAGATATTTTCAGTGCGATATCTCTTCAGGGATTTAATTGTGTTGATTATAACATAAAACATAATAAAACTAAATTTATCTTAAAGGATTTAACTTATGATCAAAGTAAGAATCGCCAACTTATTGACCAAGGACTTTTGTTAAAAAAAACAAAAAAGGGAGAATTTGCCGGGGACGATAGAACAGAATATAAGTTAACAGAAAAATGCTTGAAAGTACGAAAGAATTTGATTGATTACAATATAACAATTCTAAATCCTATTATTAACCTTCTTATAAAAGAAAAAACTTTGAGTATGGAAAATACTGAAGTTGAGGATAAAAACGAGAAGGTTCAAGATTTCTTAATGTAATTTTCAGAAGAAATTTCAGATCTGGTTAACAACAAGAGTATTATAAACCTTCAAAAGATTATTGAAAAATTATTAAAAAAATACTTTTAATCTTTAAGACAAACCTCTTAAGAATAACTCTGTTCTTGCATTTAAGGAATTATTTAATAAGTAATCAATTTTTTAACTCGATTTTAAATGATACGGATATTGTACGTCGATTTTTAAGCTGCTGAAAAATTAAAACAGTTCTTAAATAATGAAGAATATCAGAAAATTTATACTTCTTAATCTTTTTTTTAAGATATCAATTCCTTTTATATTATATAACATTTCCTGGATTTAAAAAAATACCGTCAAATAATTTCTAATTATGATAAATCAGGTTTCGGTTATTTAAAAATTGTTAAAGAGATAATTGATTCAAACGAAAATTTAAAATAATTAACGGAATTTTTGCCATCAAGAGCGGACTTCATTAGCGATCGTTCTTATTATTATTTCAACCCTTTAAATGTTTAAGTTAGTTTTGCTACTCGTTGTTATTTGTCATAAAGTTTACCAATTATAATAAAATTCACAATATCTAATCCTATAGATTTGTACATTTTTGAGAAATTCTTTAAAGAAGAGTATTTAAATAAATTATAGATCTTTTATAATATGACAGAAGACTCTATTATAATTAAAGATATAAGGTTAACAAATTATCGAAATTTTAGCAATTTACGTGTTAAATTTCAAAATAATATTTCCAATATAGTTGGGCTTTCAAGCTTTGGTAAAACTAATCTATTTGAGACCTTTAAATTATTTAATAATCACGATTTTATTCAAGAAAGTGATATTCCTCATAATAATCCTTTAATTCGAAAAGAAGATATTGAGATAAAATTTAAGTTGAACTCGGAGTTCTTTAAGGATATAAATGATTCGATAAAAGATGATTTTTATGTAGTCTTTAAGGGAGGTAAAAAATATTATGAATTAAGAAAATATCCAAAAAAAAAATTGGATGATGATATTTATAATGAAGTAATGAAAAATATAAATATCTGTTATTTAACATTTCACCTTGGTCGTCATTTATTAGAGGAAGGTATATTTAAGGAAATTTTATCCCGACCTAGTTTTTATAAATTTTTATATAATATTTTTAAAATCTGTGATATCAATCTAAAATTTTTTATTGAGAATAAGAATAGTGAAGAGAAACAAAAAATCTTAGAAAATATAAATAAAAAAATGCAGACTGTTTTAAGTAAATTTTCTGAATCCTTTAGTAATTTAACTTTAAAAATCTCATTACAGAATGACGAAAAATTAATAATAGATTATTTTAGATCAGGATCAAAAGTAGATATTTATTCTGAGGATAAACGTATTCATAAATCACTTTCTTTACTTTTGGCACTAAAGGCATTCTTTAATTATGAAATAAAAAATTCTGTTATATTACTTGATGAGCTATGGTTACATAATAAAACATTAGGTTTTAATGATATTCAAGAGGAGATATTAAAATTATCTAAAAGAAATCAGATTATTTATACAAGTCGACCTAATTTTGAGTTTGATGACAATCAAGTCGGTAAAATAATTAATTTAGATAATGAAATTAAAGTTCAAAAATTAGAGCAACGTGAAATATCTCGGGAGAAGTTATTAGAGAATATTATAAAAAAGTCTCATCCAATTGAAAATTTCCCCGATAATACTAATTTTCTAGTCTTAGGTCGTCAATGGAATTCATGGTATCCATCTTCTTTTGAGTTGGTCGGTGGTTGTTATTTTTTTAATATCAATCAAGAAATCATTATAATAGACCCTGGCTTTAAGACTTTAGATATTATAAAAGAAAAAAACCTAGATATAAGATTAATTCGTCATATCTTTGTTACCCATTTCCATCCAGATCATTTTGAAAATCTGATTAAATTGATAACAAGGTTGACGAGTGAGACCAATAAATTAACCGTATATTTAAATAGTACAGCATTCAAACAATTTAAAATTTACAGCCGAAATTTTACCAAATTTAATAAATTAAAACCTGGGGTCTTTATACAATTATATGAATATAATCAAAAGAATGTTTTTCAAATTAACATTGAAGTTGGAAGAGCATTTCACAGAGAGATTGGTGGATATATGAATTCAATCAGTTTGAAATTTTTTTTAACAAATAATCAGACGGGAAAATCATATACTATTGGATTTTTCGGGGATACTGATGGTTCTAACAAATATTTAGATAAATATATTAAATTTTATGAAGATTGTGATATAATTATCCCTCACTTAGGCGCTATTAATAAAAGACCAACAGGAGATAAACATTTATATAAAAAAGGGATAAAAAAGATTTTAGAAAAGTTCGATTCTAAAAAATTTGTATTTTTAGGAGAATATGGATTTGAACTTGCCTCTGAGCAATTATTTAAAAATATTCTAAAGGATCTTATTCCAGAGCATATAAAATACGATAAATTAATTAGAAATTTTTATCTTTCTACAAAAAATCCCAATACGATTGGAGATTTATTCATACCTATTTTTGATTTTATGATAAACAAGTTAGATAGCTTAAATATTAATTTAGAACTGATTTTGCCCTTTATAATTTACTCAAATTATGATAAAATAGATCATACTGTCAATAATTTTAATATTAGAAATATTAAAAAATTAAATTTAAAAAACGCCGATTTTGAGAAAAATTATAAAGAGAAAGATTTTATTGATATTTGGAGAGAATTTTTAAAATTTATTATTTTTCAAGCAACTTCTTTAAGCCGAATTAAGACATTGGTCAGAGATTCTTATAAGTTATGGGGATTAGCAGCCATAATGGAAAACTATGAAAATTTACTTACAAAATTTTTTGAATTCTTTACAGATGATATAAAGTCCAATTTTCTAACTAAAACACTTTTTAGCATGACCTCCTATCCGATTTCCTTGAATGTTGCGATCGGGGATATTAAGAATTTTATTAATATAGATGCTGTTACTTATCAACCTCCTGCCTTCGATACAATAGATCATTTTCCAGGAGTTTCACAAGAAATTAAAGAATACTTTCGAGAAGAAAATTTATTAGCAATAATTTTAATTCTTTATGTTAAATTTATTATCGAACTCTTTGAAAAAACGAAATCTCCAACAATCCCCTCTATAAGTGATGGAAGAGAAATAATATGTAAGTATTTAAATGACCAATTCATTCATAAAGTATTACCAGTTCATCCATCCTATTCTATCATTTTCGGAAATAAAGAATTACAAGTTAGAGGAAAATGTAGTCGATGTGGCGAAGATGCAACAATTGATTTAACCCAATATAATCAAAATTGGACGATTATCCCTTCTAAACAAGAATATAAAAAAAGAGAAGTAGAAATCAAAGGGAAAAAGGAAGAATGTTATATATCGATAATTTATCCAGAATATATTGATTTAATTCCATATAAATTATGTCCTTCATGTAAAGTCGTGATATATGAAGAAGAGGGCTTTCAAATTCAAGAAAGTGAAATGATGAGACAACAATATCAACAAGAAATAGAACAAATTGGAGAAGATATTATTGAAGCAAATAGGCGTATTAAGTCTGTAAATCAACCTATTGCAGTCTTTACATTGTTAAATAACTTATTTGATAACAATATTGCATTTAACTTAGATCCTGAATTATGGAGATCCAAACTCAATGAATTAATCGAAAATAATGAAGATGAACTCATAAATGAGATTCTAATCCATCCAAATTTACAAATCAATACAGAATTAAAAACATTTATAATTAGTTATTTTAATCAAAAAAGTAAAGATGAGATAAGACAAGTTTTTAATCAAATAATAACTAATCCAATTCTTTATGACAATCCATCTGGTGATATATTTTACTATTATTATAAAATTTTCGATAGTAGAGAGCTATTAGAGGTATTTAATTCTAAAATAGATAAATTAAAGATAGAGGAGCTAATTAATTTCACTAATTATTTGTATAATAGAGAAAGTAAGAGAGATAAGTATCAAAAAGATGAATTGTATAAGTTTTTTAAAAAAAAATTTATATTGACATTTTTTCCATTAATAGAAAGTGTTGAAATTCACATTGAAGATTATAAAATTTTACGCAATAAAAATGCTTTTTTTAAACAGCTTAATTCATTAGGATATCCGTTTTCTAATTATGTACGTATATTAAAAAATAACTTAAGGAAATTAAGGAATCCATTCCCAAAGATAAAAAGGATCAAAAAATAAATTTTTTAATCTTTTCTTAAAGAGTAATGAGAAGGAAACATTGTCTTATAGGCAGATTGAATAAAAAGTACTTTTAAAGGTTCTAATTCTAAGTCTTTAATAAACGGAGTTACTTCTAACCATCTTGATATAGTTTTCGGCCAAATTCCAATTCTGATTTCTCTCTCAGTCCAAAATGCTCTTATATAAGGTTTATTAAAATTTTCTTCATCAATTTTCTTTCCTGTCAAATTTTTATCACATCCCCTACATTTACCGTTATAAAAAATACCAAATTCCCAATTACTACCAATAAGTAATTCAAAAGCAAACTTTTTGCTCCTGATAAAATTGACATTCCCGTAAAAAGAATGCTTTCTGATGGAAAAAAATCAATAAAAGATTGTAAACTTAAAGGAATTTCGGAAGTTTCTGAGCTTGATCTGAGAGAAAAACTAAAAAATCTTAAGGAAAAATGTGATTCTGAATTAGAAAAAATGGTTTTAGACGAAATTTTACGCCACTGCGGATTTTTACTATAAACAAGATAGAAACGAGATTTATGTATTTGTTGATGGACCTCCTCACGCTTCCGATCATGTACAAGAAGAAGATAAAGAAAAAAGGAATAAAATAGAGTCCAAAGGTTTTTCTGTAATTCAATTAGATTTTATTGATGGTAACTACCGACAAGATCCTACTTTGATAGAAAAAGAGGTATTAATCAAATTAAAACCTTATTTAGAGGATTAAAACTTTGGATATGTCACTACAATAGTTTGAATGGCTAATTGTTTGTTTCTCAAAAATATAGAAATGGCACGATAACTCTTGAAAAGCTGTTACTTGAAGATTAAGTTAAAATCCAGAATGCGGAATTTGGTAAACTCTGGATATCGAATCTAAATCAAGTTCCTGATATCAATATAAAGTTTAAGAAATTTTTTAAATCGTATTACATATTTTAATTCTTTAGAAATTATAATAATCTGCTTTCCATTCTGGAGTAAATGGTTCTGGAGGAGTAGCTCTCGTACTGCCAATATACACAGCCTTTTCAAACAGTTCTTTAAATAAAATCTTAATAAATATTCGAGTTCCATGTTTTAAAAAGAATTTAATAAAATAAGAAATGTTTTTTTCATCACTTTCTAATAATTTTGCCCACACATGCATTTTATACCTACTAAGATGTGAAAATAAAAAACTTAATAAATATATTGATAAAATATTTATGACGTACAAAATAATTTGGCATAACTGCAACGAGTCTTAATTTC
>JAHLWT010000086.1 GCA_019057775.1 Promethearchaeota archaeon | reverse complement strand
TCTTATATTTTTTTATTTCTTCGGGCATTATAAATAGAGTTAACAAAACGAGCTTAATAAATATTTTTGCCCCCTATAATTTTTAGAATTTTCTTTAAGTGTTTCAAGCTATATATTCTCTAAGAATAAGAAATAACCTATTATGGAGTATTAAAGATTTAATAATAATGTTTTTAATCTTTTTGTCAAAATAAACAAATATGGATAAAGAAGTATTTGAAAAGAAGAAATCTCTGTTAGTCAGAAATGGACTGGGTTTTGCAAACAATTTAATGGATACTTTTGAAGCACTATTGAAATATGACTGGTATGAAAAATTTGTAGATACAATTAACATTGATGGTAAAATTATAGAAACCGAGCCAGTGGATATAAAGATATTATTTGATAAGATAAGAGCACTAACTACTGAACTTGTAAAATATCCAGATAAACTTGAATCATTATGGAAAAAGGGTTTGAAATAAAATTAAAAAAATTAATGGTGGACTTAATGATAACGACCAGATAATCCAAACATTATAAGAGAAAATCCCTCAATTAGTCGTTTTGAAATGTTAGAGAAAGTAAAAAAAACATTTCCAGAATTCTATAATATTTTAACAGCAAATCAAATTAAAAAATTCCAAGGCTATTTTCAATATCTTGATATTATTCTCGATATTTCTCCCATACCTCTGTTATCTGTTTCATTTTTTCTTCTTTGAGTTCTGCAACTTTATTATAAAGTTTATTTCTCGGAAGAATATGAGGTTTATTTACTCTAACATAAGAAGGTATATATTTTATATGCCCTGTTTCAATATCATTAGCATATATAGGAATTGAATATTCATCAGAATAAGATGTTTTTGTAATAAAAAGTACAATGAAATCGTTAGAAGTTAATCTCTCAACAATTATTAATGTAGGTCTTATCTTAAAGATATGTGAATCAGCAAAAGAAACTTTGCCTATAACGATATCTCCTTCTTTAAATACTCCCATGCTTCATCCTCTTCTGGGGAAAACATTACTGTATTTGTCATAAATTCCTCTCTTAAATCTTTTTCACTTTGTTCTAAAATCTCTTTCCCTTTTTTTGAATTGAAGAAAGCTCTAAGGTCAAAATCGGTTTCTTTCTTTTCAATTTCACTCAATCTATTTACGCCTCTGATTGATATTGTTAACTTTTACAATAGAATAATAATCATTAAACTATAAAATCTTACTCCTTTTTTTTTAATTATTTTTAATTATTTTTAATATTATATATCTTATTCGACTTTTTTCGACTTAGATAGTGCTTTCAGCTCTCCCCTTACTTTCATTAAAAGGTTTCCTAACATATTTTTCCCTTTTCCTTTTTTCCCAATACCCCAAAAAGAGTCTGATTTTGAGTTTTCGATTAAAATTGAATTGCCTGTTGCAAGTAATTTCTGTTTAAGCTCATCATTAGAAAATTTAATTTTGAGCACTTCATACATTCTCTCAACTTTGATATTGCTCCAATTCTTAACAATATCCCAAGAAAATAAGCCGTGAGCAAGAATAAATAGATAAATGAAACAATTTGATATGAACAATAATACCTATTGCTCAGAATCTCAATCTATGTAAGTGCTTAATTCTAACATAGAGTTTATGTCCTGAACGGTCTTTTTCATTATTTACGTGCCACAACCCATCAGAAGTAATTGTATATTCCGCAGAGCATTTTTGGCATTTAACATCAACATAATTTATTTTATCGTGAAATAATATTTCCCCATCGCATTCGATACAAATCATTTTTTTTTTTAATAAAAGTAATTTATGACTTTCAATATGTATTAAAATCCCAATATTTATCATTCTATTGATTACAGCTATAGTTGATTTCTTTGCCGCATTAATGTTAAAAACATCAATAGAAGCTCGTGAGGGTTTATAGAATTGGATTTTTGAATCAATATATCTTACAAGTTCCCTTACATTTACAATATATATTTCTTTCTCTATTAATACATTTTTAAATGCCTCCGTTGTTTGGTTTAGTTTTCTATTATATTTATTAATCTCGAGCCAATAACCACCCATATCATAAACTTTTTTTAATAATTTTTCAACTCCGTGAAAGAGAATTAAAACTCCTAATGTTGATAGAATTGTGTATAAGATAATTATTGGATTAAACGATTCCGTTAGGATACTAAACATCCAAGCAAAAAAACCAGATAAAAAGCCACTAATACCCCATTTAATTATATCGTCATTTTCTATTTTTGTCATTTTATCTTTTCCCATGATTGTTCTTCTATTTATACAATAATGTGTAAATAATTAAAAATCACTTTATTAATAAGGAAATAGGGACTATTTTTTTATTATATTTAAGAAAAGGTTGGAGTAAATATAGGCTTAAATCATGCGAGTTTTTAAAGTTCGAAAATAATAAAAAAGTATTAAAAAAAAATAGGATTTAAGCCTTTTTAAGATTTTCTTCAAGTTTTTTTGTTTTTATAATGCGTTCCCCCCATTCCTTATGTTCTTTTTCTTGGTCTTCCGCTAAAATATCTGGTAAGGGAGTTTTAAAGGATAAATCCCCCTTCATAATCATTTCTTTTAATTGATTTACTGTATTAGTTAAATTATTCAAATTTTCATTAAGTCGCTTATTTTCTTGTCTTAGTTCTTTAACTTCATACGGTTGGCTTATAATTTCAATACCCATTTGTTCTTTATCTTTTTCACTAAGTACATTTCCACAATTCCAACAAAAGAGATTTATTTGAGGGTTTTCAGTATTACAGATTTTGCACATTTTAGGTTTTTTTGGTTCTGGTTTTGGAGCTTCAACAACATTATTAGTTAAGATATTAATTATATCTGCATCATTCAAATGAAAATATATTTTTGCCATTGTAGAATCAGCAGACCAACCCGCAAACCTTCTAATTTGAGCTTCATTAAACTTCCCTCTTGCTAATTCTGTTAATCTTGAATGTCTGAATAAGTGTGGATAAAGTTTCTTTCCTTTCCATTGTTTCGGGTATTTTTTAACTAATTTTTTTAATATAAAATTTAAGTAGTTATTCACAGTTGTATTATTTTTAAAATCAAACAGCTTGTTATCTGGTTCAAAATCATTAGTTCTAAGATATTCTTTTATGTAAGGTGTAGATTCAATTACGGGAATATCTCTTCCATATGTTTTTGATTCTGCTATTTTTATAATTGTAATTCTTCCACTTTCAAAACTAATATCCCTTTCTTTAATATTAAGGGCTTCATCTATTCTTAAAGCTCCCTCATATAGAGTCATAAACAATGTTCTATATTTAAGATTACTATACTTTAGAATCTGTTCTAAGTCTTTTTTAGTTATTAAGTCAATTTTACTGAGCTTTTTGGTCTTTCCGTTCATTTTGCTTGGAAGTAAATCTAATAAATCGTTTCTTTCAGAATATTTGATATATTTTTTAATCCTATTAATATGCATTTTCTGTGTGCCACCTGAAAGATTATTCCACCAATCAGAATCAATAAAGTCTTTAATATCTTGCACTATAAGTTGATTTATATTGTTATGATTTAAGTTAAAGTCTTTATCTTTTGCCCTCCAGCTCTCGTTTCTCTGTTCATTAGTTTCAAATAGTTTGCTAATAGATATTAAATGATTTAAAATTGTTCCCTCTGTATTTCCTTTTAATTCTTTATAATAATAATTTTCTATGTTATTATCCTTAGATTTTAATCTTTTCAAATATTTATTATAATCAGTCATAATCAATTAATAAAAGGAAATTTAAATATTTAAATATAATTATAACCCATCCTAAACAATTATTATAAAATTATAATCATTATTTTCTTTTAAAAATGCTTGAAATTAATCTCTCTGGTATAAAATTAAAATCTCCAATCATTTTAGCATCTGGTATTCTAGGAGTATCTTATTCTTCAATGAAAAGAGTCATCGATGCCGGAGCAGGTGCAGTCACTACTAAATCTATTGGACCAATACCTAGAAAGGGATATAGAAATCCTTCGATTATCGAGATCTACACAGGTACATTTATGAACGCTGTTGGTTTGGGTAATCCTGGAATCGCTGATTTTGTCCCTGAAATAGAGAAAATAAAAAATCATAACATTCCACTAATAGTAAGTGTTTTTGGAGATACCGACGAGATTTATCTTGATGTAGCAACTAAAGCTGAAAATGCTGGAGCAGATGCTATTGAAATTAATATCTCTTGCCCACATGCTGAAATTTCATCAATAGGAATTGATAGAAACTTGACTTATGAACTTGTTAAATTTCTAAAAGAATCAATTTCTATTCCTCTTTTTGTAAAGCTAAACCCAAATGTTACAAATATTGAAGAAATAGCTTTAGCTGCTGAAAAAGGAGGTGTTGATGGAGTAGTAGCGATAAATACAGTGGCGGCACTGAAAATTGATGTGAATACTAAAAGGCCAATTTTATCACATGGAAGTGGAGGACTTTCTGGAAAAGCAATTCATCCCATCGCAGTTAAAAAGGTTTTTGATTTATATAATGTTCTGAAAATTCCGATAATTGGGTGCGGGGGGATAGATTCTTGGCAGGATGTAGTGGAATTTTTCTTAGCTGGAGCTTCAGCAGTACAAATAGGAACAGCTTTATCTAATGAAGTGGAAATTATTACTGAAATAAACAGAGGAATAATTAGTTATCTTAAAGATAATGCTTATCAATCAATAAATGATATTAGAGGATTAGCTCATCAGTTTAAAACTCAAGAGGTGCCCGATTATGACTGAGAATACAATCCTTACAGTTCAGATAAAACGAATTATCAATGAATGTAACGGTGTAAAAACTTTTATTTTTAAAAACTCAACAGAATCAACACCAAAACCGGGGCAATTTATGATGATCTGGGTTCCTGGTGTAGATGAAATCCCCATGGCTATCTCTGCGTGTGATGAAACAGGAAATCTATCCATTACCGTTAAAAATATTGGTGAATGCACAAGTGCTCTACATGAATTAAAAATTGATGATTATATAGGAGTCCGGGGACCATTAGGAAATTATTTTAAAACCCCAACAAATAAATTTAAACACATTTTCCTAGTTGGTGGAGGGATAGGAATGGCACCTCTTAGATTTTTGACTTATCATCTTAGTTCTTCTGGCTTCAAATTTAAAATCGTACAAGGAGCCAAGATAGAAAGTGATTTGCTATATATAAATGAATTTCATAACTATACCCAAGAAAATTCAGAATTTCACTTATGTACAGATGATGGAAGTTGTGGAGAAGAGGGACTTGCAACCGATCTTTTTGAAAAACTTATAAAAAATTATACACCAGAAGATTTTAAAAAAACTATTGTATATTCTTGTGGTCCTGAGATTATGATGTTAAAATTATTTCAACTATGTCAAAAGTATAACATCGAATTCTATGCAAGTCTTGAACGAATTATGAGATGTGGATGTGGATTATGCGGTTTATGTGCCTTAGATCCGCTAGGTTTGTTAGTTTGTAAGGATGGTCCTATTTTTAACTCAAGAGAATTAAAAGAAATTGAAGACTTTGGTAAATTTAAACGAGATTTTACGGGTAAAAAAATTAAATTAAATTTTGTCTGAATTAGAAGGAATTTGTAAAAACTTTTTTCTGATGCCTCAATAATTTATTATGTATAATGAGTGACTCAATAAATAATGATAACGCAAGAAAGATCTCAAGGGAAGTAATAAATTATTTAATAAAAAACCCACAAACACCACGCCATAAAATTACAAACTTAAAAGGGCGAATCGGAAAAAAGTATAAGTATCATAAAGTTATTAAGAATGCAAAAATATTGGAATATGCCACAGAGGATGAAAAAGAGATAATAACTCCGATACTTAAGAGAAGAACTACAAGAACGTTATCGGGAGTAACAGTTATTGCTATCATGACTAAACCTCTCCCTTGTCCAGGAACGTGTATATACTGTCCTGGACTAGATTCACAACCAGGAGAAAAAGTAGCCCAATCCTATACTGGGAGAGAACCTTCAGCTATGCGCTCCATCCATAACAATTATGATCCTTACAAACAAGTACGAAGCCGAATACGAGATTTAGAAGCCATCGGTCATAATGTAGACAAAATTTCCTTAATAATTCAAGGAGGTACTTTTCTATCAACTGATCCAATTTATCAAGCAGAATTCATTAAAGGAGCTTTAGAAGGGATTATAGAACAAAAAGTAAGTAGTTTGGATGAAGCAAAAAAAAAAGCGGAGAACTCTGCCAGAAGTCTTATTGGAATAACAATAGAAACAAGACCAGATTACTGTAAAGAAAACCATGTAGATCAGATGTTAAATTTTGGAACAACTCGAGTTGAACTAGGAATTCAAACTTTGAATAATGAGATCTATGAATTAGTGAAGAGAGGGCATTCTACAAAAGATAGTATCGATGCAATTAGAATCTCAAAAGATGCGGGTTTAAAAGTGAATACTCATATAATGCCAAATTTACCGGGTACAGATCTTTCTATGGATAAAGAAATGTTTGATTCTTTGTTTTCAAATCCAGAATACCGTCCAGACATGTTAAAAATTTACCCAACAATAGTCCTAAAAGGAACAGAATTGTATAATTGGTGGAAAAAAGGAAAATTCGTTCCATATTCTGATGATGAGTTAATAAATTTAATAACTAATTTAAAACTCAATTTGCCTTCTTACGTCAGGATCCAACGAATTATGAGAGATATACCAGCAAATTTAATAGAAGCAGGATGTAGAAAAAGCAATTTAAGGCAACTTGTTCAAGAAAGATTGAGACATCTAGATCTTAAATGTAGCTGTATAAGGTGTCGAGAATATGGTATTTATAAAAAAACAAAAATCATTGAGGAGATCGCATTTCACGATATCCAACTATATCGTCTGAATTATGAAGCTTCGAAAGGTGAAGAAATATTTTTATCTTATGAAAATAAGAAAGAAGGATATTTAGTAGGATATCTTCGCTTAAGAAAACCTTCTGAATTAGCTCATAGACCTGAATTAAATGACGGTAAGACAATGATCGTGCGAGAAATCAAAGTTGTAGGTGAATTAGTCCCAAGAGATTTGAAACCAGAACGATATATACAAATCCAGCATCGAGGATTTGGCAAAATGTTGATGGAAAAAGCTGAAGAAATATCTACTGAAGATTTTGATGCTAAAAAATTAACTGTGACTAGTGGAATTGGAGTTAGAAATTGGTTCTACAAATTGGGATATAAATTAGATGGAGTTTATGTATCTAAATTACTTGATTCATAAAGTTGCTTTACTAGACTTTTTCAGATTATTAAGTGCGAAAATTCTCTTATAATTTCTCATTAAATCTTATTATGATTAACGAAAATAATCACAAAAATTATGGATGCTAACTTTTCTGAACATTAAAAGTATAATCATATTTAAAAAAATTCATATTTTTATAATGTATTGTATAAATATATCACTAAAGGCATCATCAAAAATCTTAATGGTTGACTTCAAATGGGAAATGAAAAGTCTTTATCAAAAAAAAAAATCACTCAACAATCTATATCTATTTCACCTTTACTTAAAGAGAAAATAGAGAATTATGTTTCAGAATTCAATAAAAAGAATCCAAAGGATAAACGAATTAAAAGTATTTCCGCTTTTTATAATTACGTAATGGAACGAACCATAGAGATTTTTTCAAAAGGAAAAACCCTAGAAGATTTTGATCAATTTGTTGATGCTGAAATTCAAGGGTTTTTTGATAAAATTTCTTTTAAAGGGATGATTCCATATTATGAGAATGCTTTAAGAGCAAATCGATACTCTAATCTTACACTTGATAATACCCCTCAATTCTTTTTCACACTAAGGAAATTATATATGAGTATGATGGATCCTCGAGATCCAAAAAGTATTAAAATTGCATTTGAGAGAATACGGAAATATTTACTTTCGAATAATATAACTAAAGAATATAATGTCGATATATTTACGGGGAAAAGCAATAAGGATATGAAAGTTGTTTTTGAATATGTGGGTATCTATAAAAATCTTTTTAATGAATTTTGTAAATATTCAACAGCATTCTTTGGATTATTAGGTGCGAGAGTTAGCGATTTTCTGTATTCTGAAAAAGATCTCTATTATCGCCTCGATTTAGAAGCGACAGATTTATTTTTAAGAGATGAACCTGCGAAAAAGGACAGAACCAAACTCATGGATCATAATCTTTCATACCTAATAAATTACAAGAGAATTATAAATGATAGAGATTATTATTTATGGATGCGAATGGCAGAGGACAAAGAAACATTCATATCTTTTAAAAATAAAAAAGCTATAGAAGATTGGTTCGCTTTGATTTATGAGGATATAAAAAAATTTGGAGATAATGAAATTATTATTCTTAATCTCCTTAAATTCTTTGAAAAATTACATTGGATTGAAATTGAAAATGAAAATGACCTAACCTTCATATTTGCATTAACAAAATTAAAGAATTCAATCGAGAGAGAATTTTTATTAGAAACACTCTCAAATTATTGTCAAATTTCAGAAGATAAGGAAGTTTTCCAATTGAAAGAATTAAAATAAAAAAAAAAGAAGGGTATGAATTTCGGCCTCCTTGAACTTCTCCCTTTTTTTTTCCTTTCTCAGGGGGCTCCTTATTCCCCTTTATTCTTATCTTTTAAACTAACCCAAATATAATTCAGAAAATTGCTATATAAACGAATATATTAAAATTTAATTTTCTTAATTATGTAAAATCTTAATACTACATAAAATTTTGAAGAATTAAAGAATATATTTATTTAAATGGAGAAATTGTATCATTTAAATAGCTAAATAATTAAATTATTTTAATTTTATTCAGTGATCTCATATTTTCTAAAATATTTGATCTAATATAAATTTAAAAATTAAAAAGAATTTAATGAGATATGAGCTCTAAAAAATTTCTTTCTAATAAGAAAACAGCGCAACAAACAATTTCCATATCACCTGCTCTAAAAGATTGGTTAAAAAGATATGTTAATGTAAAACATAGGGAAAATCTTGATGATGAGAGATATAAAAGTATTTCTGCTTTTTATAATTATATATTAGAAAACGTGTTAAATCTGTTTAAAAAAGGGAAGACCCTTGACGATTTTAAGAGAGTAGAAGATAAACAAATAGGAGAATTTTTTGATAAATTTACTTTTAGAGCCACGATACCTCTATATGAAATGGTAATAGAAACTAATAGATATACTCCCTTTTCTTTTGATTTCAATACTCGTTTTCTTTTATCATATATAAAGCTTTTAAGAGGAAGCTCTCAATCACAAAGTTATGAAGGAGTACAGATTTTTTTTGAAAGAATTCGAAGTCGATATGGAACTACTAACGTTTCAAAAGATATAAAAGTGGAAATATTCCCTGATAAAAAGGGAGGATATGCAAAGGGATATTTAGAATTTATAGGGAGATATAAAAATCTCCATTTTGAGAATATAAAATTTATGGCTGCGGTTTTAGGAGTATTAGGGGCAAGAGTTGTCGATTTTATATATTCACCTGATGACTATTATTGTAGATTGGATTTGCTAGCAACTGATTTATTATTTAGGAAAGACAGAGTGAAGAAAGAAAGGTTAAAGCTCTTGGAAGAGAATGTTGATTTTATTATAAATTATAATAGGATGTTAGATGAAAAGGATATGTATCTCTGGATGAGATTAGCGGCAGATAACGGAGTTCTTATATCTTTTAAAAATCAAAATGTGTTTAATAAATGGGTTAAATCTATTGAGGTTCATTTGCGAAAATACGGAAAAAAGGAAGATTTCCTCTTCAAAATGCTTCAATTCTTTGATAAATTGCACTGGATAAGATTTGAAAATGTTAAGGATTATCATTTCAAATTGAGCAATCTATCGAAAACAATATTATAAATAAGCAGTATCTACTAGAGTATCTCTCAAGGCATTCAGAACCTATTGAAATCGATGGGATTTATTATCTAAAATAAACTTTCAAGAATACTTTAAGTCAAAAATTTAATGTTGAAATAATTATAATACTAAAGTTAGAGCTATATATGATTAATTATGAAAAATAAATACACAAAATAGTAGGATTGAAGATGGAAAAATATGATTATGAAGCATTAGGCCTTAAATGTGGATTAGAGATCCATCAACAACTTGATACGAAAAAGAAATTATTTTGTAGGTGCCCATCAAAACTTCAAGGGACTCGAAAGCCTGACTTCACTATCCAAAGAAGGATGAGACCCGTTTTAGGAGAAATGGGAACTTATGATGAAGCAATGTTAACAGAATATGGAAAAGGAATGGGGATTGTATATGAATGTTACAACGATGTTGTTTGTACTTATGAACTCGATGAAACTCCACCTTTTTCATGCAATAATGAAGCTCGGAGAATAGCTTTAGAAATTGCCATGCTTCTTGACGCGAACATTATTGAAGAAATGCATGTGTGTAGAAAAAACTATCTTGATGGGAGTGTACCTTGTGGATTTCAAAGAACAATGATTTTAGGCACAGATGGATATATTGAGTTAGAAAAAGGTAAAAAGATTAGAATTGATATTTTAAGCCTAGAAGAAGAAGCAGCAAGAAAAATAAAAACAGAAGATAAGACTAATTTTTTTCGAATCGATCGATTAGGAATTCCATTAGTAGAAGTAACAACTAAACCAGACATCAACAACCCTCAGGAATGTCGAGAATGTGCCGAAAGAATTGGATTGTTGTTATGGTCAACAAATGTTAAGAAAGTCATTGGTTCAATAAGACAAGATATCAATGTTAGCATTAAAGCAGGGACGAGAATTGAAATAAAGGGTGTTCAGAAATTAGGCTGGATCCCAATTTTAATTAATCATGAAATATCTCGTCAATTAAAACTGCTTGAAATCAAAGAAGAATTGGAGAAGAGAGGTCTCGACGAAAATAAACTTCCCATCTACCCTATCGATTTAACTGACATCGCTTTAAAGATAAATTCAGATTTTATTAAAAACAGTATTAAATCGAATAAAAGACTATTTGGAATTAATCTAAGTGGCTTCAAAGGGATATTTGGAAAAGAATTAATGGAGGATTATAGATTTGGAACAGAAGTCAGTAGTAAAGTAAAAGTTATTTCCGGTTTAAGAGGGATTATTCATTCAGATGAAAATCTCAAAAAATATAGACTCATTAATGAAGACATAGAAATGATTAGAGAAGAATTGCTTTCTAAAGAGGATGATTGTTTCATATTAGTTTTGGGTTCAAAAAAAGATAATGATAAAGCTTTTGAAGTTATAATTAATCGTGTTAAATATGCTTTTAAAGGGGTACCTCCAGAAACCAGAAGAGCTCTAGAAAATGGAAATACCGAATTTCTAAGAGAACTGCATGGAGGAGCCAGATTATATCCTGATACTGATTCGCCAGCAATATTAAATAACCCAAAAGAAATTGATGATATTAAGAAAAGTCTTCCTGAATATCCATGGATTCTAATAAAAAAATATTCAAAAAAATATAAAACCGAAGAAAGAATGATTAAAGACTTAATTTTTTATGGAAAACTCGATTTATTTGATAAAATAATAACTATTTATCCTAAGAATCCTTCCTTAATTTTCACTACTCTTCTTGAAACGACAAAAGCTCTTAGAAGAGAAGGAAAAATTATAGAAAATATAACTGATAATGATTTCATTGATATTTTTACACTTCTTAATAAAGGGGAAATTAGTAAAGAGGCAATAGAAGAATTTATGAAAGTTAAAACTGAGTCTTCAGAACTTTCTATAAATGAGATAAAAGCAAATTTAAAAATTGAAACTATTTCAAAGGAAGATTTAAAAGAGCTCACTTTAAAGGTGGTTAATGCAAATATAAAAGTAGTAAAAGAAAAAGAGATGAGAGCTAAGGGGCCTTTAATGGGAGAAATTATGAAAAAAGTGAGAGGTAAAATTGATGGAGCCATTGTTTCTAAAGAATTAGATCTAATATTAAAAGAAAAACTAAAAGAGTTGAAAAAATGAGTCAGAAATTAAAAGGTTATAAAGAAGAAGGTAAAAAAATTTTAGAGAAAAACAAGATTGGAATTTGGGATATTGTTCAAGTGAAAACAGAAAAAGGAGAGTATGAGGGGATAATTCTCCCTAGAAGTGAATATTCTGCTTCTCACTTTATAGAAATCAAGTTAAAAAATAATTATAATATCGGAATTAAAGTATCTGATATTATTGAAATCAAGAAAATTGGAAACCGAGAAGCTTCTTACAAAATCCCAGAAATAAAATTTCCCTTTAACAAAAATCTCCCAAACTTAAAGCTTTTTGGAACTGGTGGAACAGTTGCTTCACGTTTGGATTATACCACAGGAGCGGTAATTCCGTCATTTACACCCGGAGAACTTTTTAGTGCTGTTCCAGAATTAGCAGAAATTTGTAATCTTGACTGTGAAATTGTTTTTGAAATCTTATCAGAAAATATGAAGATTGAAAATTGGCAGAAATTAGCAGAAAAAGTAAAAAAGGCAGTAAATTCCGGGATCAACGGTATTATGATAGGACATGGAACTGATACTATGTCCTTTACCAGTGCTGCTCTTTCATTCATGTTAAAAGATTTATCCATCCCAGTAGTTTTAGTTGGTAGTCAAAGAAGTTCAGATAGACCTTCATCTGATGCAGCTTTAAACCTAATTAATGCGGCAGTTGTTGCTAACTCAGATATTGCTGAAGTAGTAGTAACAATGTTAGGTTCCTCATCTCATGATTATGGATTGATCCATAGAGGAACTCTTGTGAGAAAAATGCACACTTCTGTAAGGAATACTTTTAGAACAATTAATAACATCCCTCTGGGAATGGTACAAAATCGAAAAATCAAAATGTTCACAGATGAATATAAAACCAGATCAAAGTTAGAGACACAAGCAATAACCAATTTTGAAAAGAAAATCGCTCTTATTTATTCTTATCCTGAAATCGATAATGAGCTAATTAACTTCTATGTAGATAAAGGATACCGAGGAATTGTATTTGCTGGAACAGGATTAGGACATATACCCACTACTCTTTATGACTCATTAAAAAGAGCTATTCAAGAAGATATTACAATTCTCATGACTTCCCAAGCACTCCATGGATTTGTTGGCATGAATGTATATTCTACTGGTCGAGAGTTACAAAATATTGGTATAATACCTGGTCAAAATCTCTTACCTGAAGTAGCCTATGTTAAACTTGGATGGGTTCTCGGACAAACAGAAAATCCAGATGAAATTAAGAATTTATTATTAAAGAATATAGCAGGTGAATTTATAGATCGAGAGATCCCAATTGCTTTCAATTATAATATCGATGAATTATTAAACAAAAATAAGCTCTAACATTATCTTATCTGAATTTTTCATCTCTTTTCATCTTTCACTTCAATATAAGCCAAAATAACAAAAAATTTAAAGTCTGAATAATTTAAGTAAATATCTACCATATTTCGTGACGTTAATGGGAAAACGAATTTTAGCTCAGAGGAAAGGTCGAGGCGTTCTAGGGTTTAGATCACCAAGTCATCGACACGTTGGTCGAGTAAAATACCGCCCCTTTAAAGAAGGAGAAGAACAATTTAAATTTAAAGTATTAGAATTTATCCATTCTCCAGGAAGGGGCGCCCCAGTAGCAGTAATTCAATATTATGATACTAAAGAGAAGGATCTATGGCTCCCACCTGAAGGAATATATGAAGGCCAGGAATTCTACCAATCAAAACATAAAATTGAGATTAAAGTCGGAAATATTATACCCTTAAAAGAAATGCCCCTTGGAACTTTAGTCTTTAATGTAGAATCAACCCCTCAAGACGGAGGAAAATTTGCTAGAGCTTCAGGAGTCGCGGCAATAGTCAGAAATAAGTCTGGAAATAAAGTAGAACTATTATTCCGATCAAAAAAAACTAATTGGATTAATGAAAACTGCCTCGCCACAATCGGAGTTGTTGCTGGAGGGTTAAGAAATACAAAACCATTCCTTAAAGCAGGAAATAAGTTTCATTATGTGAAATCTAAAGCAAAAAAATGGCCTGTTGTTCGTGGTGTCGCTATGGTAGCCGCCTCTCATCCATATGGAGGGGGAGCAAAACAATCACCTCATAAATCTACTACAACAAGTAGAAATGCTCCACCTGGTCGAAAAGTTGGACAAATCGCCGCAAGGAGAACTGGACACCAAAACTAAATTAGTTTCTTTAAACACAGTCTCATTAATAGTTTTGTTTGCTATCTCTCTTCTTATAAGTAATGAAGTAAAATAAAAATAAAATTAAAGGAGATTGGGAGTTTGACCCCCCTAATCCTTTTTTTTCTTATGGAAAAGAAAAACCGCAATTTATTGCGCTTGAGTATGAAAATTAAAACTTATGTTTTGTAAAAATTCCTTATATCGCGAGCGTAGAGTCACCTCTGTGACTCCAATTACCTTCGAAATATCTTTTTGACTTACCTTGTGATTCTTTAGTTTCGCAACTAAATAAATCGATCCTGCACATAACCCTTTTGGATCTTTGCCGCAAATAGAAGTATTTTTGATAAAATTCGCTAATACTTTTACTGCCTCCTTCTCTACGTTTATACCTAAGCCTAAATCCGCACAATATCTTGGAATTAGTGATACCGGGTCGATATGTGGTGATTTTAGGTTAAGCTCTCTTACTAGGATTTTGTAGCACTTCTTCACGATGTTATCATTGATCGATGCTTCATCCAAAATTTCTTGAAGTGTAATTGGAACCCTTTCTTGTTTACATACATAATAAGCACAGGCGGCAATCATGCCATTAATAGACCTGCCTCGTAACAGATTCTTTTTAAACACTTCTTTATAAAGACGTACAGCTGCCTTTTTTACGCGCTCAGGAAAATTCAAATTGCCGCCGATTCTCTTTAATTCAGTAATTGCGATAAGCATATTTCGTTTTTCCCAGGATAAGTGTGTATTCCATTTCGCAGCACGCCTTAAGTCAGGATTTTTTATCTTTGTCCTGTCAATTACCGTACTTAAACCTATGTCAGGCATTAAGATCGAAATAGGGCACCCCGTCCTTTCCTTTTTATCCTTTTCTTGCTTTGAATAAGCTCTAATCCCGCTATGTGATACGTCAACTTCTTTCTCTGATATTACTAAACCACAATGTTGACATACTATTTCACCCCTTTGGTGAACCGAAATAGTAGATCCACCACATTCGGGACAGAAACCAGTTTGAGGTAATACTTCAACAACCATTACTCTTAACCACAGTTATGTTTTTTAATTCTTTAGTTTTTAAAATTTTTACACACATAAACAATCCGACACAGTAAGTTTTTGTGTCAAAACTTTTTTTTGTGGTAAATATTCTTTTTTTATTATAATAATAAATTACTATCTAGTATTTAAACTTTTTGTTGTAAAAAAAAAATTTGAATGCTATTTATTTGTATAAAAATTTATCTAGGTAAAATTAATTGTGAACAAAAAGTATTAACCACTTAGTATTTGCGATATTAAGTTCTGTACATCGGATATTTTTTTATAACAAATTTTAAAGAGGTAGTTTGGCAAATATGTCGGCTTAGATGGTGATAGATAAGTGGTATTCGAGTTTAATTTTGAAATGAGGATGATTCTTGATAATGATATGTTTTTCGGAATAATTTTTTTTTTACACTCAAATTTGTGTACAAAAAACATTCAATTATTCTATTATAAGATGAATTATAATCTAGTTAATTATTATAATTTCCCTCTATCGAAATTCATTAAATAAATCTCTTCAGTTTTCATATCTATCAGTATAAACACGGATTATTTAATGAACCAAATACAAAAACCAATAGAAAAAAAGGTGAAATATTTAATGTTAGGTGAAAATATACTTTTAGAAAATATGACAGATGAGGATTTCTATTTCAGGATCATTGATCTTCTTGAGAATAGTAGGGTAGTGTTAGCAAACTATATGCTAAATTATCTCTCAAGGAAGATAGTTAGCAAAGAGGTTTTAAAGAATTGTTTAATACTAATCCTCTTTTATCTTCGTAAAGATTCGTCAATGATGGATAAAAAAAATAATAAATCCATACATGAATTAGATACTTACCACAAAAAAATGGCATTAAATGTTTTAAAAGATGAGTTTTTTACTAATTAAATCAAGGGAAAATTATTTTTTTTAGCTCTCGAGCCTTTAACTTTAACCAGGAGAGAGAATTTCAGAACCATCAATTCAATTGAAGTAAAACGATTGGGGGACTCAATTGACCAATAGCATCTTTTGCCGTATTTTAAATTGTATATCCTTCTTTTCTCTTGATATTTGAAAGTTTTTTTATCCATTTCAACGAAAATTGTAAAAACAAAGTTTTGCTCCAAGTTATTTATTATTACATTTGAAAAATAAGATTATTGAATAAAAAAATATTAAATAAAAGTTCTTTTATTATGATTTCAGTTGGATTTAACCATAAAATTTAGTGGTAAAAAAATTAGCGACCCTGAAAAAGATAAGAAAAATCCCGACGATAACAAAAATAAAAACTCTCGAGAAATGATCAATAATAATTCTATTGAGAAAACAGAAGATATGATCCGCTATGAATTAGAGACGGGTAGATATTCAATATGGCGCGGTGTTATTACTGAGGGTTATAGAAAATGGCAGGCTGGCGAGAAAATATACCATAGGGATAAGGAGCGTATTTCGTTATATGTATCGGAGGATACTAAATTAAAATGGTTGGATTATACTAAAAATAATGGCACTTTAACAATTTCAAAATTAATCAGACAATCAGTCGAGGCTTTTATTGAGGCAAAATCAAACTCAGCTGAACTCATTTTGGCAAGATTTAATCCTCAAAAGATTTCAAGCATTTCTCATACCTTAAAGGAACCATTAACTTCAATCAAGGGTTACTCTCAACTACTTCTTGAAAATTACCGAGAAAAGTTAAGTGAGCAGGTATTAGAAACTGTTAAGAACATATTTGAACAAAGTGTGCTTCTTGAAAAGAAAATCATTAATATATTAGATAACATCAAAGTAGAGTCGATCTATGATGTGTTATTAATTGAGGATGATCTGGCTACAATTCGTTTGATAACAAGTTATTTCGACAGTAAAGGATATAAGTGTAAAGGAGTAGTAAGTGGTTCAAAGGGTTTAGAAGAATTAGGGCAATCTGTTCCTAAACTAATTCTATTAGATATAATTCTACCAGATTTAAGTGGATATGATATTTGTAAAACAATTAAATCTGATAAAGAATGGGCGGATATTCCTGTATATTTTTTGACCGCAATCGCAGGATCCGAAGTTGAAAAAAACCTCAAAGATACTCATGCTAATGGCTATATATTAAAACCTTTTAATTTTTCTGATTTTGAAATAATATTTAATATTCTAGACGGAAAACCTTAGTTAAAAAGGTGCTTTACTCAATTCTTAATTTTTAAGATACTACTTTTGAGTTTAATTTAATCAATTTAGAATATTTGAGCATAATCCCCATAACACATTAACTTTATAATAAAAAAAATAAAAGATTTATAAATAGATAAAAAATTACTGAATATTGTAAACAATTAAAATTGCGATGAAATTTTTTATGAAAAACTTAAAAAAAAGTAATTTAAATATTTCATTTCAGAACAATTTTTATAACATTCATATTTTTTAACACAGAAAATCTGTTGTACTGAACCCATTTGCTATAAAAGGAGTGAAAAATAAAATGCCAACCAAAAATAGTAAAGCGAAAAAAGTAAATAATTCAAAGAAAAATGATAAAGATTCAGATAGAAAGAATTTTACAGAAGAAGAAATAGAAAATATCAAGATTGATGACGAGGAAATTCAGGAATTACGTAATTTATATGAAGAAGAGACAGATAAATACGCGGTTTGGCGTGGAGCAATTACGGAGGGATTTAAAAAGTGGCTAAAAGGAGAAAAAATCTATGATAGAGATAAAGAGAGAATTTCTTTGTATGTTTCTGAGGAAACCAAAAAACAGTGGCAAGATTTTAAAAAAAACCATGAATATTCGACGATTTCATCACTGATAAGAGAAAGTGTTGATTATTTTATTGAACAGAAAAGCGACCTTATAACCGGAGGGTTGAATAAAATGGATGATAAAAAGATAGCTAACATTTCTCACGCTTTAAAAGAACCACTAACTACAATTAAAGGCTTCAGTCAACTCCTCCTGGAAAACTATAAAAGTGAATTAAATGAAGAAGTGTTAGACACAGTGAAAAACATTTTTGACCAAAGTTTGCTATTAGAATCTAAAATAATTAGCATATTGGATAATATAAACGTAGAGAATATTATTTCGCAATACGATATCCTCCTTATTGAGGATGACCTTGCTACAATTCGATTGCTCACAAGTTATTTTGAAAGTAAAGGATATAAGTGTAAAGGAGTAGTAAGTGGAACTAAAGGATTAGAAGAATTGCGGGGGGGAATCCCTAAGCTTATACTATTAGATATCATATTACCAGATATTTCGGGCTATGAGATTTGTAAAATGATTAAAGACCATCAAAAATATAATGAGATCCCTATTTACTTATTAACAGCTATTCCTGGTTCTGAAGTTGAAAGAAAAATGGGAGAAACTAAGGCAGATGGATATATCCTTAAACCTTTTGATTTCTCAGATTTTGAAGTAATTTTCCAGTATTTATAATTTATTTTCTTCAAGAGTCTAAGATTTTTATAAAACATGTTTCTATCTTCTGGTTATTTGTTAATTTCTTAACTTTTATTCAGAAATAGGGAACAAATTTAATTTTATACAGAGTAAGAAATTAAAACTCTTATCTTTAAATTACTCAATGAAAAAGCTCAAGGGAAGTTAGAATCTTAAGAGAAAAACTTAGAAAAAAGTATATAACTACTCATTAAAGAGCGATTTCCCGAGTATTAGGATAAATTGGAGGAAATATTAAAGAAAGAAGAAAATTTATGAGAACTTCAGGAACTGAAGAAAAAAAATAATTTACTTACTAAAAATCATAATAATTCATTCTACTATTAAAATAATTTATAATTTTGAGTAAACATATACAATTATAAGACAATAGTTCTAAACGCAATGCAAAATGAAAAAAATTTATTTTATAGGGTAAATACTCTAAATTAATAACTAATAATTGTATTATAATAAAAATTTAGATATCGTTTTAAAAGTGCAGATGTAGCCTAGCTGGTAAGACGCCGGCCTTGAGTGCTAAAAGCATATATGATCAAGTAAGCCGGTGCGCGTAAGCGCTCGGGGGTTCGAGTCCCTCCATCTGCGCTCTATATGGTTTGATAGATAAGATTTATACAATAAAGGGGGCTATTGGCGCAGGCAGGTAGCGCAGCAGGCTCTTAACCTGACGGTCGGGGGTTCAAAGGGATTTCCACTTCGAGAAACCTGAACAATTCCCTCATAGCCCGCTCTTTTAAATTAACCAGAAATCCAAAAATTAAAACAAATAAATTAATAAATTTATTAAGAAATATGTGGTACTATCTTATTTTTACGAATCTTTACTATTTGACGATTCTTAAGGGTTAAAAATCATGGTTTTCAATAAGGATCTGTCAATACAATAAGTAAAATATAAATCTTATGCTACATTGACACTCTAAAGAGATGGTGAAGATATGAGTGCGGCAAAGGATTTTCGCTACTTGATACCTGAAAGTTTATTTATAGAGATTACACAAAAATCAGCAGAAGAATACCCAAATATAACCAATGGCTGGTTATTTGCCGATCGGAAAGAAAATTTTGGAATCTGTACAAAATTTATAACGACCTCTGAACAACATAAAAGTAAAGTACATGTGAAACCTAGAAGCTGGATGCGTTATAAAAAATCAAAGATTTATAATATGCGCAAATTCAAAGCAGAACTCGGAGTTGATATTGTATGGATGTGGCATAGTCATCCATCGGGAAATGAAAAACTCCATGCAATTGATAAGCGAATTTTGAAATATCTATCTAATGGCGTTATGATAATTATAATACCTCCAGTTCCAGATAAGACACCGGAGCAAAAAGCACATCTCGTAGGCTGGTATTATGATAAAAGATACACAAAAAAACCGATCATCGAAAAAATGGTTTTTGAGATAATCTCTGAATAGAAACGAATTCTATAAACAAAATATCTTTTTCTTTTATTTTTTAAAATATCTTGAATGAAGGCTAAAACTCATAATCAATTTTAAATAAGGACCCTTACGTGTCTAATTTTAAATATATTTTTATCTTCATTTTTAATCAAGTTAGGGGGTGAATATAATGGAAGAAATTGAATTTAGAACTCAAGAAATTAGATTACAAAGAGAGGTACTTATGATCAATTCTGATAATTTCGATCAATGAATCTCCGATTGACTTTTATTTTTTTTTATGATTGAATAAACTTATAATAAAATATTAAACTTTTAATTCGTTATATTCAAAATATAAGTTTTACACAAACAGAAACAAATTTATGCTCAGGAAATAATAAGGAGCTCAGTTAATAAGCCTTTTGGTAAAGAGTTAGTCGCTTAGCCTGGTAGAGCGCCGGTCTGCTAAACCGGTGTCCATCGGATTCGTGGGTTCGAAAAGATGTTGCATTTAGCATATTGTTGAAAATCCCACCCTGAGCGTATTTAGCATATGGGCCAGTGGTCTAGTGGTTATGACGTCGCGCCTACACCGCGAAGGTCGGGAGTTCAATCCTCTCCTGGCCCACCATATATTTTATTCAATTAATTAATGCCCTTATTTTTTTAGGTCGTAGAGCACTTAATTTACAATTTCTTAAATGTTTACCTATATGTGCAATTATTCCAACTGCATCTGTCCCTTCTTTTAATAAAACAAGGTTTTCTAGAAATCCGAATCTCTTGAAAGTAATTATGTCTCGAAAATGCCCCATTTTAGTGATCATTTTCTTAAATTGTCCTTTTGTTTCACCACTAAGAAACACGCCTTCAATATTCTCACTCAATATTTTTTCAAAAAGAACTAAAGATTCATGTGCAATTTCTCCCAGTAATTTATTATTAGCTGTATCTTTTTCTTTTATTTTTATAAGTAAAGGATAATTATCAATAAAATCATAAGCATCGATAATCTCTTTTATAGATTTTTCCTTGCCATTACAAAGTTGATTACGCAATGTGTGTAAATTTATAAGAACATCTACTGGAGGATTCAGAATCGCACAATCAACAAATAAACCAAAACCTACCTTTTTCACTTCTACTAATGTTCCTCTAAACACATTGCCAACTTTAATCTCTTGGAATTTATTTATACTTCCAATTTCATTTTTTAAAATATTAAAAATAAAAGTCTCTTCTGGGCCGCTGATTATTACTTCAAATCTCTTATCAAACTTTCTTAATTTTTTAATTTTTATAGATGTATCGGGGAAGCCAATCGCATGTTCTCTAATGTATTTATAATATCTTAGATAGATATCTTCCTTGTTTCCTTTCCTTGCAGTATTATATATTTTATCAAATAAAACTAGTTTCTTTACCATTCAAATGCACTAATTAATAAAATTAAGCAAATTTTAAGTATTTTATTGAAAGGATTACAAGCTACGTTTCTTAATCCTTAAAAAGTGTATTTATGGTTGTAAAAAGATTTAAATTGTAAAATTTTTATCATTCATTAAATTAAAACTAGAAGTAATTACAAAGTTGAGAAATTTTGGAACAGCAAAAATTTAATTCATTGGTTGAGGCATTGCATGAGTACGAAGGTGTTGAAGATATATTTCTTCTTAATAAGGAAGGAGAAATCGTACATAAAAACGAAGATTTTCCATTATCTAATGAAGAAGCAAAAGCATTGCTAGAAGCTTGGAAAACAAAAAAACCTGCTCTTGTATTTCAAGATCATCGATATGCTATATTAAAAAATGATGAAATTCAATTAGCAGCTAAGAATATAGGTGCAGGAAAAGGAAATATTATTGGCTCTATTACAAAAGAAGGAGATTATCTTATCGCTCATACCAGAGATGAAGGTCTGATTTTATTAGAATGGTCTATTTTCATAAATAAAGTTGCTTGGTCTTAAAAAAGTTTTACATGCAAATTTACATTTTTTATGTCTTTCTCTTTTAACCTAAAATAATCTTTTTTAAAATATATAAAAAAAATATTTATTATATCATTTATTACTACTTTTTAAATAAGTAAAATAAAAAAAATAATATAAAAAAAGAATTGATTAATAAATATCTTTATGAAAATTAACCTTAATGGTTATATATGTTAGGATTTTAATTTATTCTGTTAAAAATTTAAGGAGGTAGATGTAGTATTTTTTCTGGTCAAGGCCGTGGATATGATATGGCTATTACGCAATTTTCACCTGAAGGACGACTTTTTCAAGTAGAATATGCTATTGAGGCTGTCCGAAGGGGCACCACAGCAATTGTATGTAAAAACAAGGAATCAGTTGTCTTCGCTGTTGAGAAAAAGAGTTCTGAACTGCAAGAACAAAGTATGGGTTCAGAAAAAATTTTTAAAATTGACAATCATATTGGTGTAGCCATAGCGGGACTTACGGCGGATGCGAGAGTGCTTATCGATAGAGCTAGAGTTCAAGCTCAAGTAAATTTATTGAATTATGATGAAGTAATTTCAGTTAAAGATTGTACATTAAATATTTGTGAATATAAGCAAGTTTTTACGCAGAATGCGGGAGTCAGACCATTTGGAGTTAGTTTCCTAATAGCAGGAATTGATACTAATGAGAAGCCTTCTTTGTATTTAACCGATCCCTCTGGAGCAATGTGGGGATATTTAAGCTTCGCAATTGGCTCAGGGGCAACGGAAGCAAGGACTTACCTTGAGGAACACTATAAAGAAGATATGAGTGAAGAAGAATTAAAACTATTACCCATAAGAACATTGAAAGAAACAATGGGTGATAATTTAAATAAGGATACATGTGATATAGCTTTTATATTAAAGGATGATAAGACTTTTAGGTTATTAAATTTAGATCAAAAGGAAGAATGGTTAAGTAAAATATAACTTCCTTTCTTACAATGTAAAATAATCAAGGAAATTCCAATTATATTTATCTCTTAACAGGAAAGACAAAAAAATCGGAACGGAAAGAAATCAAGATATTAAATTAGTTACTTTAAACACTAAAGCATGATAGATCGAGCAAGAATTGATTTGGGTGGATTTATCATAGGACGAATCGAGAAGTCAGGAAGAGTTTTTGAAATGCTGTTGGATCCTGACAAAGCTTGGGAAGCTAAGAAATTTATTAGAGAAGAAATCAACAAACGATTGAAAGAAGGTCAAGATAAGTCTCGTATTGGTATAGATGAAATAATTAATAGTCCAAATATTGATTTAGAACTTGTTTTTGAGAGTTTTACAGTCTTTGAAGATCTAAGAAGAGGAAAAAAGGCAACAGATGGAGATATGGAAGCCGTTTTCAATACAAAAGATGGAATGACAATTGCAGGACATATTGTATTAGAAGGTGAAATACAATGGACAAAAACTCAGAGAGAAGAAGAACAGCACAAAAAATTGAAGCAGATTATAACAATTATTAGTAAAAATTCCATTAATCCTCAGAATAACAAACCCCATCCTTTCCAAAGAATTGAAAAAGCTATAGAAGAAGCAAAAGTTAGGATAGATTTAATGAGGAATGCTGAAGAACAAGTAGATGATGTTATTAAAAGCATCCGAGCGATTATTCCTATTAGAATGGAACAAGTAGAGATGGCAGTTAAAATTCCATCTTCTTTTACAGCTAAGGGATATAATATTGTAGCCCAATATGTGCAAATTAAGAAGGAAGAATGGCAATCTGATGGTTCTTGGGTTGCTGTAGTAAGCTTGCCAGCAGGATTACAGATGGAGTTAATTGATAAGCTAAATAAATTGACGCATGGTAGAGTTCAGACTAAGCTTTTAAAATCTTAACCTAGTAATTTTTGATTTATTCTGATTTATATTATTTTTTTGCATAAGTTAGGAAGATAAGAAATTTTTAAAAAAAAGTGAAGAATAATTATGGAAGATAATGAAGAACAACTAAAAAATGAAGAATCTGAACAAGAAGATTTTGATAATTTTGAGGAGGAGGATACTTCAAGAGATTTGGTTGTACCTGGAGAAGTATTGACTGAAGATACGAAGAGTTTTCTACCAGGACGAGGGACAATTTTAAATAAAGAAAAAAACAAGATCATATCTTTGAATATTGGCTTAAAACATATAAAAAAAAACTATATAAATGTTATTCCTCTTAGAGGATTTTACACTCCTCGCCCCGGAGATAAAGTTATCGCTTTAGTAGTGGATAAAAATCCAGTCAAATATAAATGCGATATTAATGCAAAAGATTTCGGGCAATTAAAACCCAAGAATACCGTAAAAAAAGGGAAAACTAGAGGTTTTAGGGGTGGAAATGAACCTCGAGAGGATTTTAATACAGAAAGATATGATATTGGAGATATATTGGTAGTTAAAATTCTTTCTGCCGATCGCTTAAACAAACCTGAATTAACAACTGTGGGAAAATACCTAGGTAAAAAATTCGGAGGAATAGTAATTTCTATAAATTCCCCTAAAATTCCGAGAGTGATTGGCCGAAACGGGTCAATGATAAAAATGTTAAAAAACCTAACAAAATGTAATATTTTTGTAACCCAAAACGGCCGAATTTGGTTAAAGGGTGAAGATCTTGCTCATGAAAGGTTACTTATTGAAGCTATTTATAAAATTGCTTCAGAAGCCCATACTATTGGCTTAACAGATAGAATGCAAGAATTTTTAATTAATGAAAAAAAGAAAAGAGGTATTGAATAGATGCCATTAATAATTAAAGATGAATATCCAGAAAAGTTATTTCGTAAAGATGGAAAAAGACTAGATGGTCGAGAAAGAAATGAACTACGACCGATAAAAATGGAAGTAGGAGTTATTAAAAATGCTGATGGATCTGCATATCTCGAATGGGGAAATAATAAAATTTATGCAGCCGTTTATGGCCCTAGAGAAGTCCATCCCCATCATCTAGCAAAACCCGATAGAGGGATCTTAAGAGTTTTTTATAGAATGGCTACTTATTCTGTGTTTGATCGAAAAAGACCCGCACCAGGGCGTAGAGAAAAAGAGATTTCAATGATAATATCTGATTGTATAGAACCAGTACTCTTTCTCGAACTTTATCCTGGTACGAGCTTTGAAGTTTTTATTGAAGTTATGGATGCTGATGGGGGAACTCGTTGTGCTAGCGTGACAGTCGCAGCATTAGCTTTAGCTGATGCGGGAATCCCAATGAAAAGTTTAGTAACTTCGGTAGCCGTAGGAAAAATCGATAAAAAAATAGTTGTTGATCTCTCGGGAATTGAAGATAAGGCGGGTGAAGCAGATTTACCATATGCAATTACCTGGTTTAATGAAGAAATTTCGCTATTACAATTTGATGGAGAAGTGGATTTAAATGAAATGAATGAATTCTTAGACCTTGCTAAAAATGCACTGACTTCAATCTACCAAATTCAATTAGAGACTCTAAAGAGTAAATTTCTTAAATTATCAGAGGAACCTTCTAAAGAAAAGGAGGAAGCTCTTATTAAAGGTGAGAAATAAAGATGATGGATGTAAAAAGAATTATTTCAAAGATTGAAAAGAATTACATAAAATCAAACTTAAAAAAAGGAGAAAGAATTGATGGGAGAGGTCTTTGGGAATATCGGGATTTTAAAATAGAAGGTGATATTATTGCATCAGCAGAAGGATCTGCAGATGTTTTATTAGGCGATACAAGGATTATAACAGGATTAAAATACGATGTTGGTACACCATTTCCAGATTTACCCAACGAAGGGGTTTGTACAGTCATGGCAGAGTTATTACCTCTAGCATCACCTCTCTTTGAAAGAGGTCCTCCCGATGAACAATCAATAGAATTAGCAAGAGTTGTAGATCGAGGAATTCGACATGCTGACTGTGTTCAAACTAAAAAGTTATGTATAAAAGAAAAAGAAGCCGTTTATATTCTCTTTGTTGATATGTACGTAATAAACCATGCTGGAAATTTAATTGATACAGGAGGAGTAGGTGCTTTAACATCATTAATTTCCGCTCACATACCCGAAGGCATAATCGGAGAAAATGGCCTTGAATGGACAGGTAAATATTTAACTGGAGAAACACTTATAAAAGAATTACCACTTGTTACGACTTATGGAAAAATAGATGATATCATCTTTCTTGATCCCAACTTACCTGAAGAGTTAGTGAGTGAAGGAAGAATATCTATATCTACAACAGAAAGTAAAATTACGTCAATTCAAAAAAGCGGTGTTGCTACATTTTCAATTGATGAGATTAAAATGCTCTGTAAAGATTCTATGGAACAAAGCAAAAAATTGAGAAAAGAATTAAATCTCCTACAATATTTAAATAAAACAGATTAATTTTCAATATTTTTTTTTAAATTTTGTTTTCAATATTTTATACTTATTCTATTTTATTACCCTTAATTTTAGTAATAGTATCATTATGATTATTTTATTCTTCTAAGGGTTTCAAATGAGCCATAACCTCCCGATAGACCATCTAATTCAAATTTACCCATTGATTGGACCAAAATTGATTGATTTCCTTCACCATCAATAAATGGAATAGGTATTATTGAACCAACAACAGCTTTTAATATATGCTCATTCCCTTGAGCGTCTAGGAGTTTTAGTTCTGAACTAATCGGAAGTATACCATCTTCTCGAAATTGTTGATCAACGATATTGATCTCAACTAATGGAATATTTTTACCATTTTTAAAAATAAAACCACCTATAGAGAATTGACCATTTTCAGTAACAATTACTGCAGGGTTTATTGCTAAGTTTTTGTTAAACCACACAACATAGTATAACCAGTTTCCGACTCCTGTCCAATCTCTTACCCCATAAGTATGATCTCTTTGTCCAAGTGCATTATCTACAAAATAGTTATTATCTCCTATTTTTAAAGTTCCATTAATTAATGCAATTTGTTCCCAATGCCTATCACCCGCCTTCTTTCCAATCTTTAGAGACTCTGGACTCATATTTTCACTATATTCATATATATCATTTATAGGATCAAATATTAAATCCATTTTAACCTGTTGAATTTCACTAATTAAACCTGGATTTTCACGAACTCTAGGTAAATCTTCAGGATTGTTAACGATTATAATATTTCCTTGAAAATTATAACTCCATTTTGAATCTTGTTGATAGGTATGGCTCACTTTACCTACTTGGAGAGAATGGGAATAATCCTGAATTTTCTGGTCAAGTTGAAACCCTCCAGCTGAACCATTGGGGAGGAATAAGAAGAGAAAAGTCATTCCTTCCCGTTTATTGGGTTTGAAACCTAAACGAGTCATTCCTCCAAGGTTGTTTTTCTTATCAAAAAATACAAAATAATATGATTCATTCCATTCAGAATGATCTGTGCAGAGATGAGAATGAGTTATTGGTTCCAAATATTATTAACCTCCAATATTCTCCTTTAATGTTACATTCCCCTTAAAACCATTAATTTCTATTATTTGTCCAGTCTTAAATATTTTACATGCATTCGGGATATTAGTAACCGCAGGTATCCCATATTCTCGCGAAACTACTGCTCCATGAGAGAGAATGCCCCCTGTTTCTGTGATTAAGCCCCCGATTTTCGAAAAAATAGGTGTCCAACCAGGATCTGTTTGAGGTACAACTAGGATTTCTCCAGCTCGTACATTAGAGATGAAGCTAATATCATAGATGACACGGACTACAGAAGTCTTAATTCCATGGCTTGCGGGTAAACCATAATATACCTTACTACTCTTGTTATATTTTAACATGTCATCAAATTCTCGTGTGCCTAAGAGGAATTTAGAAGGTATTTTATTTTCATGTTTTTTGAAATGTTCGTATCGTTTAGTTACTTCAGATGAGATTTTTTGAATTTCTTGGTTATTATATTTACCTAATCCTAATTTCTTAATTTTACGTTTATGGAGGAAAAAGACTTTACTCTTATCTGGAATTATTTTTCTTTTCGTAAATATATTCCCAATTTCTAAATAGACATCTCGATTCATTGAAATCCATCTATCGAGGTTGAAGCGCTGATTTTCTCTAAATGAAATGTACTTCCTACTATTTTTCAGTATCACAGAAAATATTTTCCATTTCAATAATCCCAATCGTTGTGATCGTATCTTATACTCCACAATCCTAACAATTACGTCTCTTTTTTTTAAATTTTTAGTCTTTATCATTTCCACGGTTTTTCTTTGATCTACTATTAACGATTTTAGGATATCAAAAACATTAGTCATTGGTGGTTCTTTCCACCGAGAGTAATAGATTTCTCTAGTAAAGCCTCGATCTCCATGTTCCTCTAGAAATAATTCAAATTCACTTAAGAAATTTTTAATAGATGGTTCCTTGTTTGTTAATAAGGCATTATAAATCTCAGATGAATCTTGATTACTAATTATTGATTTTAATTCTGGAGACTTACTAATAATAGAAGCTAAGCGGTTAATTGCATCATTTGATTCTGTTAGCATGTTTTTAAGTCCAGAAATTAATATCGGATAAAATCGTGAACAATCTTCCTTATTAAGAAAACGAGTAAGAAGATATTGGACTAATAAATTCATCCCTATATTATGCACAGGAATCCCATATCGAATAAGTTGAAAATGAGGAACCATAATTCTATCTAGATCACCAGCTAAGTTAATAAGATCTTTAAGTTCTCCAATTTCGATTAGTTTTTGTAGTTGATTTTTAAATTTTTTACAATAAGGGATAAAAGTTTCCTGATTCCAATTCTCATAGGCTTCCGCTGTTTTAGACATCGCCCCATTGGGGTCATGAAAACTTATTCTGAGCTCTGCAACTATTCGGCTAATTGTATGGAATGGTAGATCTTTTATAGTTTTTTTTCCATAGGTACCTGAACCTTCTGGAAAATAATTCAAAATATCTTCATTACGCATGAACTTGGGTATTTCATTCTCTACTTTTCTTCTTATCACATCGAGATTGAAATACACGTGAGCCTTATATAATTTTAATAAATCAGTATCCATTCGCTTATAGCCCATTATGCTGTTTAATTCGATATTTACTATTTTTGCTATTGGATCCCCTAAGAGTTCAAAATAAAGAGGCGTCACATTATCATTCCAATAATCATCTGAATAGCCTCTGCTCCACAATATTTCAGATGGTTTGCTTTCAGCTTTTATCACTGTTATAGGGCGAGTCTGTAGGATATTAATATGATTATCTTGATCTATAGCCCATTCAATGTCTTGTGGAATTCCACTAAACTTTTTTTCAATTTTTAGTCCTATTTTAGCGAGTTTTATAATATCACTTTCAGAAATAGAAGGTTGTTGAGTTAAATCTTCGGATAATTCCACATATTCAATACCTCCATTAATTTCTTTAGACTTTGGTTGTGCAACTAACTGTTTATTACCTATCCTACTATTAAAAATGCGAAGTGATCCTCTTTTTAATTTTAAAATAAAGAATTGATCTGGGCTGCTTTTACCTGACACAATAGATTCTCCTAACCCAAAATTTGACTCAATAACTATTTCATTATGATTAGATGTTAATGGATTTATAGTAAATAAAACACCTGCAGATTTTGCAGAAACCATTTTCTGCACAATAACAGCAATTTTAACCTTTTCATGCGGGATTTTATTTTTATACCGATATGAAATTGCCCGGTTTGTCCATAAAGATGCATAACATTTTTTAATATGGTCAACGATTTGGGTTAAATTCTTCAAATTTAAATAAGTATCATATTGTCCCGCAAACGAAGCTGTAGGTAGATCTTCTACAGTTGCAGAAGATCGAACAGCAACACTATAAGACGAAAATCTTTTATAACTTAATTCTAACTCCTCAATTAATTCCAAGGGAAAATTACTGTTTTTAATTGAGTTTTGGATGGTTTTAGAGCACTTTTCAATAGTTTTAAAATTATCATAAACGATGATAGCTAAAGATTCTTGTATTGTCTTATTAAGATTATTTGAATTCACAAAAAAATCATATGCGTTAACCTTTATGACAAAACCATCAGGAACGTTAAAAGAATTTTTAATTAATTTTCTTAGATTTTCTGCTTTATACCCTACCTCAATTTCATTATTATTGATTTCTTCTAAGCCAACAATAAAGAATCCTTCTTTGGACATTTATGTCATCAAGAATTGAATTTGATTTTTAATTTAATTGTTTAATTAACATTGATTTATAAATTTCCTTTATAACTTTGATGAAGCCCTTGTTTAGAAAAATTTATAGTTTACCGTAATTTCTAGTATAACATTAATTATTGAAAATTAATTTTGATTAAAAATGGGAAAAACGAAGAAGGTAGGTATAACCGGAAAATACGGGGCGAGATACGGGAGTACTTTACGTAAAAGAACTCGTTTAATCTTAGAAAAAATGAAAGGGGATATCAAATGCCCACGATGTGAAACAAAAGATTCAATTCATCGAGTCTCGACTGGTATTTGGCATTGCAGGAAATGTAATGCTAAATTTACTGGTGGAGCATATTATATTGAGACTCCTCGAGGTGCAGAATCATTTCGAATAGCTAAGCGTAAACAAAGAGAACTTGAAGTTCTAGAAGAATAATGAATCAGAACAGCAATTTTACATTAAAATCTATAATAGAATTCCAATTTAAAAATTCTCGCATTAGAACTATTTCTTATAACTCATTTTTACCAGATCTTAAAAAGTTACAAACTAAACGATCTAAGATCTTAATAGAAAAAAAAAATAGTAATAATGTTGTATTCAATGTAGAAAGTAAAGATATTACAGCATTTCGCGCTTCAATAAATGAGATAATTAGTTTCGGAAAGATAATTGAAAACTCCTTGAAAATAATTGATAAATCATAGAAAAAAATAAATTATTTAGAGTATAGAATTAAAATTAAAGATATTTACGTAAGTAAACAGAATCATGACAATAAACCTTGATAATTTAGATGAAGAACAAAGAAAGAAGATTAGTAATCTTAATAATCTCCAGCAAACTTTTGAATTTCTTACTTCCCAGAAATTGCAAACCGAAAGCACACTGAGAGAAACAGGTTTGGCAATTGATCAATTAGAGAAGATAGATTCAACAAATACCGTTTATAAGGCAATTGGGGGAATTTTAGTTAAGAGTGATAGAAATAGATTGTTAGATGAGAAAAAATCCATGAAGGTTACTCTCGAAATGAGAGTAAAAACATTACAGCAGAAAGAAAACCGAGTTAAAACTCAAATCGAAACATTAAGAAAATCTCTTCAAGTTGATTTTCAAAATTTAAATTCCTAATTTTCACCTATTTGAAAATATCTCTTAGTATTATGAGGAAAATTGGCCTATTATCAATTACTCCTTGCACTTTTAACCTTTTTGAAGTTTTAGAAGAAATAATAAAAATAGAAGAATATAGAAATACCTTTTATATTGATGATAGTTCCTTTTCATGCTATCCTACAGATTTTATTGAACAAGAATGTTTAAATATTAAATATATTCCATATCTCTCTTCTAAATTAAAAAATTATAATAAAGATATAATCGGTGTACAAGTACTAGATATTGATTTTAAACAAGAGGATATTGGTTTGTTTTCTGCTATAGGCAGTAAAAATGCAATAGTAGTTTCAACAAAATATATTGAGTCTGATAATAGAGAAGTAATGAAGCATAGAATTTTAGTTACTCTATTACACGAGATTGGGGAGGGTATTGCACATCTATTAGGCTATACCCACTTTACTCTTGTGCTTGCAAAGCATGTAGGAGAATGTGTTTTTCACCCTCGAAATAATGATTTATTTGAATGGATCAGAAAAGGTGATTCCAGATTTATCGCAAAGTATAAGGATTCACTACCTGAGTATTACTGTTCTAGGTGTTCTGAGATTATAAAAGAAGGTCTTAAATTATGGCACGAATTTTAAGAATGGATTTAGGTTAGTAATTATTATTTTTAATTAAAAATAAAGAATATTCTCTATGCTAAAAAGCGAATTTGAAAAATTTATCTTATTTTTAAGAAACAAAAAAATTTTGATTATCACGCATGATTTAGTAGATATTGATGGATTAATATCATGTTATGCATTAAAAAATTTCATAAATCTATTTTTAAAAAACCAACAAGTTGTTGTTTATTTTTCAGAAATAACTAAACCCACTACGAGTTTTTTAAAACAAATTACAGAAACTCCATGCGATGTTGATTTTGATTTTTCGACAAAAATTGATATTTCGAAATTTGATATTTGTTTGGTATTAGATACAAATAATTTGGAACAAATCAAAAATAAAGATGAATTACTAAATTCAAAAATTCCATTTCTCTTCATAGATCATCATTATGAACAAAAAAAAAATGTTAATGGGAATATTTCTTCCATGAATCTAATCGAAGAAAAGTATTCATCTACTACGGAACTAATCTTAGACCTATTTGACGTATTTAAAGTAGAATTATCTACTTCACTTAAAATGTTAATGATTGCGGCAATTTTAACAGATTCTGGATTCTTTAAATACGGTGATAATCATACTATACAAAATGTTAGTAAGCTGTTAAATGGAAATGTTAAATTTCAAGATATCTTGGCTCTTCTTGAGCATAATATTGACATATCAGAAAAAATAGCTAAAATTAAAGGCTTACAAAGGGTTGAATTAAACCGTGAGGGAGATTACTTAATTGGAATTACGCATGTAAGTAGTTATGGAGCAGCTGTTTCTTCAATGTTATTGAAAGTTGGCTTTGATATTAGTATAGTTTATTCTAAAGAAAAAGATTTTTATCGTATAATTACTAGAGCAAAAAAGGGTGTATGTTTAAAGACCGGGGTGCATTTAGGTAAAATATTAGGTGAATTAGCAGATATGTATGAAGGAAGTGGAGGAGGACATGATGGTGCTGCATCGTTAACTTCTGATGTAGAACTAAATATCATTATTGATAAAATAGTAGAGAAGGTAAAACAATATTTACTATCAGAGACTTAACTAATTAAAAGAATTCTAAATTGATACATTCTAAAAATGAGTATACTAAATTTTGAAAATTTTTCTTATAGATATAAAGGAAATAAAGAATATGCTTTAGATAATATCAATTTAAAGATTGACAAGAATAAATTCATATTACTCTGTGGAGAGACGGGAAGCGGGAAAACAACCTTAATTAGATGCATGAATGGCTTAATTCCACAATTCTACGCAGGATATTATAAAGGTTCTGTAATGGTTTTTGGAAGAAACACCGATGAAACACCGATTTCTTCATTATCGGAGGAGGTTGGGATTGTATTTCAGAATCCAGAGAATCAATTAATAGCGATGAATGTAGAACATGAAATCGCATTTGGTTTAGAGAATTTAGGTATTCCACCAAAAGAGATTTCGGACAGAATAAAGGAAAGTGCATCCGTAACAGAAATTGAACACTTGTTAGATAAGGCACCTTTTGAATTGAGTGGAGGAGAACAGCAACGAGTTGCTATAGCTTCAATATTGGTATTGAAACCAAGAATTTTAATACTAGATGAGCCCACTGCTTTATTAGATCCATTCATGGCAAATAAAATAATCAACCTGTTAAAGGATATACAATTAGAAAAAAAGATAACGGTTTTAATTAGTGAACATCGACTTGATCTTGTGCTTCCTTACGCGGAAGAAATGATTTTAATGAAGGAAGGTAAAGTTCTTGAGCATGGAGTAAGAGGAATTGTTATTAACGGAAAAATTTTTGACGAATTAAGGTTAAATAAACCCGCAATTTATTCAATCTTTAAGAAACTCAAAAAAGCTAATTTATTTAACAAAGAGATTCCAATTTCTGTTCCAGAAGCGGTGAAAGTACTAAAAACCAATTATTTTAATAGGTGATACTCATCATTACAGATACACCATTGATTATGATAAGAGAATTGGGCTATATATATCCAAATGGGACAGAAGCGTTAAAATGTATTAATTTGAATATATTTAAAGGTGAACTAGTTGGGATAATGGGAAAAAATGGAGCTGGTAAAACTACTCTTATACGAACTTTAAATGGTTTAATTAGACCCACAAGTGGAAATATATTCATAGAAAATGAAAATATTAATAAAAAAACTATCGCTACAATGGCTCAGAAAGTAGGAATTGTGTTTCAAAATCCTTATCATCAATTATTTTCTAACTCAATTGAAGAAGAAATCAAGTTTTCACTGAAAAGTTTTAATCTGAGTAGGGAAGAAACTCAAATTAGGATAAATCAAACGCTACAGGAATTTAACCTTGAAAAATATAGAAAGAGATCTCCTTTAAACCTATCTGGAGGGGAGTCAAAAAAATTAGCTATTGCTTCTATAATTTGTAGAGATCCTGAAGTGCTAATTTTCGATGAACCTACTTTAGGTCAAGATGAAAAAGAAATGGAATTTTTCATCAACCTCATTAATCGTGAAAAAAAAAAAGGGAAAACAATCATAATTATTACTCATAATACCGAATTTTCTTACAACCACTTGCCAAGAACGATTTTAATGACCGATGGTGAGATAATCGCCGATGGTCCTACAAAAAAAATATTTGAAAATGAGACTCTAATATCGCGAACTTATCTTATTTTACCTCAAATTCGTCGATTTTGTTTAGCAATGCAAAAATTAGGTTTGCAGAACGCTGTTAATTTAACATCAAACGATTCTGTTGTTAGTTATTTAAAAAATTATATGCAAAATAAACTTTCATCAACTTAGGAGGAGAGACTATGTCTTTAGAATTTCTCAACGCATTCAAATTTATGAAAAAAGATTCTTTTTTCCATAATTTAGATCCACGATCAAAATTAATTTTTGCTCTTATATATACAATTAGTGCTTTGCTATTTACCGAAATTGTCCCTCTCTTAATTATATTTATTAGTTTAATCCCTCTAATTCTTATTGGTAAATTATTTAAGCAGTGGTTAAAAAGTATCCGTGGTTTATCTTTTCTTATTCTCTTTATTGTTCTCATGAATACATTATTTTTATCATTATCTTTTGCTATGGCTATGATAATCAGAATTTTAATTATGGTTTCCGCTTTCTCTCTCTTCTTTTTAACTGTTGATCCAAATGATTTAGCATTATCATTGATTTCAATGAAAATTCCATATGAATTTGCTTTTTCCTTTTCTTTAGCTTTTAGGTTTGTTCCGACGATTGCAAAGGAAGCTCAAAATATTCTAGATGCTCAACAGAGCCGAGGCTATGAGATGCAAAAAAAAGGAATTATTAGTCAAATAAAGAACTTATTCCCTCTATTGATTCCACTCATAGTTTGTTCCATTAGAAGAGCATTTAATGTGGCAGAAGCGCTTGAATCCAGAGCATTTGGTAGCAGAAAAGAGCGTACATTTTATTATTCTATAAAGTATTCACTAAAGGATTGGATTTTTACGATTTATTTATTATTTATATTAGTTTTGTTTATTGTTGTAAGAATTAATTTTAATACAATGCCAGAATTCTTAATGTGGAGCTTTCCTGTTTGATTGTGAAAGAATTTAAAATTGAGGAGATTAATTTAAATTATTTTGTTGGGATAAACCAAGTTGAATTTGATTCAGATTATATCTTTCAAACTCAAGGGGTAATTGATGAAAAAGAAACGTTAGATTTGTTTTTTAAAACAATTAGTGAGCTCCAAAGTCGATATACTAATTCTATTGTCCAGTTTTTTAAAGAAATATATATTTTAAATCAAGATCATATCTTTTTAGCCTGTTACTATTTACAAAAAGCATTTTTCAACCATAAAAATATCTCAAATAAAAAAGAAATTGAACTCTTATTGTATTTATCAACTAATCGTCAAATTAGTAAAAGTATTCAAGCGCTTGGAATAGAATATTCTGATATAAGGAAAGGGAATTTATTATACTGCATAATATCCTCAACTAATAATTTGCATAAATTAAATAATGAATTATTAAAGGTTTTAAAAGCTAAAGAAAAGGAACTGACAATAAATAATGTTTCCTATGAAAAAATTAATTTAATTCAAGAGTTTTATGAAATATCTGAGGAGCAAATTACATGCATATTAAATTCTTATGGGAAAGATTCCAAATGTGGAACTTCTCACTTAAATTCTAAATTTTCAGCTCTTTTCGATTTAATTTGTGAAAGAATGGTGCTTTTATCAATAGCGAATATTTAGAATTCTATGGAGTGGATATTTTAATTTTTAATCTTAAGAATTTCTTCTTGTTGTAAAAACGAAATACCACATACTTTTCCTAAAACTTCTATCCTAATTACTTTATCTGGATTTTCTAGGTTAACTGTGTTATTGATGTCTTTAGCAATTATTTCTATAAAACTATCTCGATCAATATTTTCATTTTTTCTACGTTTTAAAATAATTTTAAAAGAATCTTCATTACTAATGAAAGTTCGATAATGTTCTTGAATATTGGAATTTATTACATTTGTATTTGTTTCGCAGGTATAATCTACTGGAAGAATTTTTAAAACGAAGTTAAAAAATTTAGGATTTTGATTTAAAATTTTTTTAAGATCTGAAATAAAACCTTTTGCCTTCAAATTTGTTAATACTTTAATCAATCCTGGAAATTGAGTACGTGATATAATAGGATACGCATCCCCACACATTAATAAAGCAAACCAAAGTTCCGCTATTGCATTCTTTTCATTATATCTTGAAGTTGAAAAGAGGAGATTAAAATCATTCATCAATTTCAGCCTTATCAATTTGTATGTGATTAAGTGTTAAATATTCTAAAATTTCTTCTTTTGAAATCACCCCTATACGTAAAAATTGTATCTCTGGGGTGGTACAATCAACAATGGTAGTTGGTAAACGCGACTTTGATTTTCCTCCATCAATAATTAAGTCTATTGGGCTTAAAAATCTTTTTGCAACTCCTTCTCCACTAATAGATGGAGGCTCTCCACTATAATTAGCAGATGTTCCAATCATGCATGGGAAATGCCCTTGTTCTTTTATTAATTTTAAGATTTTCAAAATTATTTCATTTTCAGGAACACGAAGACCAATAGTATTTCGAAATGCTGTAACTTCAGGGAGGATACTGCTTGGTTCTCTTTTTTTTAAGATAAGTGTTAATTGGCCAGGCCAATATTTTTTTGCAAGTTTTTTAGCAATATCATTAAATTCTGCGATTTTTAAAGCCTCTTCATAATCAGAGATTAATAATAAAAAACCTTTTTTTTTATCACGAAATTTAATGTCATAAATTCTATTAATTACATCTAGGTTTTGAGGATCACCCCCAATCCCATAAACGGAATCAGTAGGGAAAGCAATTAGCTTTCCTTCTAAAATATTTTCAGCCGCTATCTTCAAGTATAAATCGATATCTTTTAGCTCTTTCCCTGCAACTTTTATTAAAAATCCCATTTCAATCCTAATAAATTAAACTAATAATTAAAAATGAGTAATTTTGAAATATAAAGATTATTTGCCATAATTCTCTTGACACTTTAATTCAAGATTTATTTGGTGCCAATTCTTATCTATCCTTTCTTGAAGCTCAATTAAATCTTTTTCAGATATTTTTGAAAATCTTTTTTGTTTTGAAAGATAATCAATTAAGGGAATTCTTTTTGTTGGATCCAACAGAATTTTACTCTTTTTTGAAAGTTTCATAATTCCATTCTCAACTTCATATAATATCCAAGAACCAGATTTTACAGCTAAACGAGCCAGATCAATTGAATCTTCACTTTGATAACCCCAACCAGGAGGACAAGGAGCTAAAATATGAATATATCTGCACCCTTTAATTGATTTTGCCTTCTTAAACTTATCATAAAGATCGAGAGGTTCGCTTATACTACAAGTAGCAACATAAGGTATTCCATGTGCTGCCATAATTGCGGGGAGGTTTTTCTTATATCTTTCTTTTCCTAGTGTTGTTGTTGTAGTTATAGCCCCGTGAGGTGTACTAGAAGACCGTTGGATTCCTGTATTCATATATGCTTCGTTGTCATAACACACATAAATTTGATCAGAATTTCTTTCTGCTGCTCCACTTAAGCCTTGAATTCCGATATCTGCAGTTCCTCCATCTCCAGCGAAGGTAATTGTCGTTATCTCATCCCAACCCTTTCCTGGGAATCTATAATTTTTAGCTTTAAAAGCTGCCGACATACCAGTCGCTGCTGCTGCTCCGGCAGCAAAAGCCATATTCGTAAACGGAAAATTTGGTGCCGCCTTTGGCCATAATCCTACAACTACATTTAAACAGGAAGCCGGCGTTACTAGTGCAGTTTTATGACCTAATGCCTTCATTGCCCATCTGAGTGCAATTTCTAAACCACATCCTGCACAACAGGAGTTTCCGGGAAGAAAGTATTCTTCCTGACAAGACTCTAAAGCGTCTTTTAATTTAACCATTATTTATTCAACCTCTAATAATCCATCCCAAAGAGTTCCGTGAATTACATCTTTTGGAATTTCTCCAGTTTCATATAATTTTACTAACATTTTTAGTTGATTCTTCTGTTGGTCGAGGGTGACTTCTCTTCCGCCTAATCCATTTATTATTGGTAATATGTTTGCTGTTCCTTGGGTATTATGTAAAGCAGATTTGACCTCACAACTTACAGGACCTCCAGTTTGAGACCCAAATGCTGTAGCTCTATCAATAACCCCAAGTAATTTCACTTTTTTAGCAACCTCAACAATATCTTCTGTGGGAAATGGTCTGAAATGTCGAAGCTTAATCATACCAACTTTATACCCTTCTTCTCTTAAATCATCAACCGCTTGTTCCATTTGTAAAGCTAGATCTCCATAGATTATAACTCCTACTTCGGCATCATTCATCTTATATTCTTGAATTAATCCATTTCCATAATTTCTACCAAAAGTACTCTCAAACTCCTTAGCAACACTTTTAATTTTTTCTTTAGCTCTGATAAAAGCATCATGTAATTTCATTCTAAATTCATAATAGAACCCAGAAGGCATGATTAAATTACCAAACATCATTGGCCTTTTTGGATCCATCCATATATGAGGCCAACCTTCTTCACTTGGTAGGGGAGGTAAAAATTTATCAACAAGGTGTTGTTCTTCAAGAATTACTGGCTTCGAAGTATGAGAAAGAATGAAACCGCCATAAGCAATAAATTTTGGAAGTAATATATCATGATCTTCGCAAACTTTGTATGACATTAAAATTTCATCATAAATTTCTTGGTGTGTTGCACAAAAAGAGCTCAACCATCCTGTATCTCGTTGACTTAATACATCAGTAAAATCTGCCCAAATATTCCAAGGTGGAGCCACACCACGCGAAGCAATTGAAACTACTATCGGAAGCCTTGCTCCAGCAGCCCAGTGAATCATCTCATGGGCATAAAAAATTCCTTGTCCTGCAGTAGCAGTAAAGGTTCGCGTACCTACCTTACTGGCTCCAATTACAGCAGCAAAAACGCTATGTTCGGACTCAACTTTTATATATTGAGTTCCTGGCATATCACCATTATCAACAAATTCAGATAATTTTTCAACAACTGTTGTTTGCGGCGTAATTGGATAAGCACCTATTACTTGGACTCTAGCAGATTTTGCTGCATATGCTGCAGCAACATTTCCTTTCATAATTATGGTTTCTTTCTTTTGAACAAAATCTTCTTGGGATTCAACCATCCTTTATTTCACTCTCTCTTACCATTTCTATACTATTAGAAGGACATTCTTTTGCACATATTCCGCATCCTTTACAATATTTTAAATCAATTTTAAACGATCCGTCTTCCATTCTGGTTATTACTCCTTCTGGACAATACATCCAACACATCCCACATTGATTACATCCATCACTAATTATTGGTCGAAAAGTTCTCCAATCCCCTGTAGTGCCCATACTTCCCTCGATCGGTAATGAAATTGGAATAGGTGGGAGTTCCTTCCAATTTTTATATTCTTGAACTTTAGGGCGTTCTTTTACAGATTTGTTAATTTTCTTCCACTTGTCTGAATCAGTCATATTTAAATCTCCTTTACTGAATAATAGGCTTCTTTAGCTACGCTCATATTTTTTTCTAATTTCTTTTCGCCAAATTCCTTTTTTATTACTTTTTTCATTATTTCAAGATCGTAATATCCAGTTATTTTCCCAAAAGCACCAAGCATTGGAATATTTAAGATTGGACCGCTGGAATGCATGAAATTCCTTTTGATGCATATTCCTGTGGCATCAACAATAAAAATTCCAATATCTTCGGGAAGGCCTTCTACATTTATAGGATTTGGGCTATTTATTATGAGATTTACACCTGTTTTAATAGTTTCTCTTATTTTTGGTATTTCAAGTAATGAAGTATCAAACATTAAGATATAATCCGGATTCACTACACTGTCGTAAGTTTTAATGGACCTAGATTTTGAAACTTTTGTGAAGGCTTGTATAGGAGCCCCTCTCCTCTCCGCCCCAATGATTGGAATTGCTATTGTATCCTTGAATCCTTTCTCAAATGCCATTTTTGCTAATAACTGACTAGCAGTTATACATGTTTGACCACCCCTGCAATGCATTGATATTTCCACAATTTTTTCCTCGTCTGACAAATTCATTCACCTAATTTTCGATATTTCAACTGTTTTTATATATCTATTAAGAATACAATGGACAAAAGCACTATTGATTTAAGTATTATAACTGCAATATTAATCAATAGTGTAGAGTTTAAAATAATAATGATTATATTAATTAATAGATTTTCAATTGGATGCACTTTTAAATTAGTTTTAAAAAATTTTCAAAGAAAATTATTAGTCTTCAGAACAAAGCAAGTTATTACTCATTAATATGTCCGAAACAAAAAGAAATAGCGAATTAATTTATTCCTTTAAATGTCCTTCATGTGATAAGGGAGAAATTAGTATTATTAAAACAATTTATGATCTCAGCGATGGAGATAAAATGTTAATATTAAAATTTGAATGTAATAAATGCAATTTTAAAAAAAATGATGTCATTCCTTTAACAACTAATAGGAAGCCCGGAATTATGACTCTAACTATATCCAATGAAGAGGATCTTAAATCAAAAATATACCGTTCTCCAGTAGGAAAATTAGAAATACCCGAATTGGAATTAATTGTAGAACCTGGTCCCAGAGCAGATTTTTACTATACAAACATAGAAGGTGTTCTTTTAAGGTTTGAGAGTGCTGTATTAATATACAGAAAAAGTTTAGAAGATGATCATCCAGAAGTTAAAGAGATTGATGAAATTTTAAAAAATTTAAAAAAGGCAATCGAAGGAAAGTTTAAGTTCACTTTAAAAATAACTGATACAGAAGGAGGTAGTTATATAATCCCCCAAGATAAAACGAAATATACTTTCAAGAAAATTAAGAAATGTGAACAATAAAATAAAATATAATAATCATAATTTTTTATTATAAAATGCCAATAATATAACATGAAATTGTCAATGATGTGAGGATAAATGGAAAATCAAATAAATAAAGTAGGGATTTTAACTGGAGGAGGCGATTGTCCTGGATTAAATTCAGTTTTATATGGTATTATGCTGAAAGCATATGATGTAGGGATACAATGCGTAGGAATATTGAAAGGATGGAAAGGATTTTTGGAAAATAAAACAATTCCACTTGATATTGCAGAACACGATGATTTACATACTGTTGGTGGAACTATCTTATATACAAGCAGAACTAATCCATTTAAGGGGGTAAATTCAATCGAAGAAAGAACAAAAGAATTGTCTAAGAAATTTGATGAATTGGGAATCGATGCTCTAATTGTAATAGGAGGAGACGATACTTTAGGAGTTGCAGATAAACTTTTTAAATATTCCAATGCAAAAGTAGTAGGTTGTCCTAAAACTATTGATAATGATCTAAATGGAACACATTATACTTTTGGGTTCTGGAGTGCTATACAATTAGCCTCTAACGCAATGGATAACCTTACAACAACTGCCCGTTCACATCAGAGAGTATTTGTAGTAGAAATTATGGGGAGAGATGCGGGTTTTTTAACTATGTATAGTGGAATATCAGCTGGAGCTGATATTATATTAATTCCGGAAACTCCGTTTGATTTAGAAAAGGATGTAGTTGATGTTTTAAGACAACGAGTTAATGCTGGTTATAAATATCATATAATCGCCACTTCCGAAGGAGCATATCCTAGTTTTGAATCATTAGAACGAGATTTTAAGACGATTTCAAAAGAAATTATAGAAAAATTACCTAAAGACACATTCGGGAACCCATTACTCACAAAATTAAATATGTCGCAAATTATTGTTGATGAATTAAATTTGAGAGACGATTTGAAACAAGAGTTTTATAAAAATGACGTTAATTTTGAATGTAGAAGCGTGATTCTTGGACATACTATGAGAGCAGGAACACCTAATTCTTTTGATCGTATTTTAGGGCTAAGATTTGGCTTAGCAGCAATGAAATTAGTAATAGAAGGCAAATTTGGAAATATGGTTTCACTCCAAGGGAATAAAATTAAAACTGTGCTATTAGCAGAAGGGATAAAAAAGAAATATATAACTCCTGATAATGATAAAATGGAATTACGCGATTTACTCGTAAAGACAAGGTATCTGTCAAAACAATAATAATAACAAAAAATATTGAAAGTCCTATTTTTCAATCTTAAAATCTATTGACCATAATGTTTTTCTTCCTCATGGTCCGCATCAATAGCATCTTTTTCTACATCTCGATCAAGCCATTTTCCACTTAACAATTCTTTATAGTATTCATGTTGGATGATTAAACTCATTATTTCTGAGGTTCCTGTCCAAATTTCTCCAAGTCTTGAATCACGAAGTATTCTTTCAATGGGATATACCGTCGTGTAACCAATTCCTCCCATTACTTGCATAGCATTATTAACAATCTTCCAACAAGCCTTTGTGGAAAACTTTTTGGATTCAGTGAGTAATCTTCGTTGCAAAGCTGGTGGGGCTCCGGCATCAATTGTCCTTGCTGTATTTAATACAATTGATCTCGCTGCATCTAATAGAGTGATACTATCAGCAATTTTAAAATTGACCGCTTGGAAATTGTTTATTGTTTGCCCAAAAGCCTTCCTTTTTGTTGAATATTTAGTAGCAATATGAAGACAAGTTCTTGCTGATCCTAATGAACCAGCTGCGGTTGTGAGGCGCTCAGGGACCATCATTTGATAAAAAACTCTCCCTCCTTCCCCCTCACCTCTAATAATATTTTCTTGTGGAACCTCAACATCTTTAAATTTGAGTCTTCCTGCACCACCACCTCTAGTCCCTAATAAACCATATATATATTCCGTTTCAACACCCTTACTACGATCAACGATAAATAGACTAAGTGCTGAACGAGGATCAGCATTTGGATCGAGATTTGTTTTAGCGTAAACTAAAAAGAAATCAGCACCCTCAGCCCCTACAACAAATCTTTTTTCACCGTTTAATATATAAAAGTCACCTTCTTTAACGGCAGTACAAGTTGCGCCAAAAAAATCAGAACCTCCTCTTGGCTCTGTCAGTGCTTCTGCTGTGTACTTTTTTCCTTCACACATTGGCTTCAAATACTTTAATTTTTGATCTTCAGAACCAAATAAATTCATAGCTTCTCCAGTTATAATAGGAAGAGAATATAAACAAGGCAAAGAGCTTCCTAAAACGCCTACCTCTTCAAGTGCTACAACTTCGCACTCCCAATTCAAACCTCGACCCCCAAACTCTACTGGAAATCTCAGTCCTATGAGATTATGGTTTCCTAACTTTTCTAAAAACTCTTTTGGATAGTTAATTTCCTCTTTATCCATCTTCTTAATTAATGAGTGAGGAACATCATCCCTTACAAAAGCTCGTACCTCCTCTTTTATATTTTTAGCATCCTGACTTATTATATAATCAAACAATTTTAATTCTCCCTTGTAGATTTGTATTGCGATTTAATAATGATAGGTTTTATAAATATAATGATTAGATCTAATTTAATTAGTTTATAATAATTTCTCAAATTCAAACTTTAATTATTGTTCAATAATTTAAACTATAAATATCTAATATTCATTTTTTTACATGTTCTATAACATTTTTATACGCAATAATATGTTTTATATGATTTTTAAAATCCGTTATTCTATTCATTGTAATATTGAATTTTTAAATATATGGTTCATATATGTTCATAAAAATTCTTATTATCTTTTCTTTACAAAAATGAATATTTAATAACGAGTCTAGAATTAAGAATTTATTACAAATTTCGTGAAACGCATCTTTCA
>JAHLWT010000085.1 GCA_019057775.1 Promethearchaeota archaeon | reverse complement strand
TGCCCTGAAGTTCCCATAGTCCTTGACCAGTTCTCTAACTTCTACTGCTTTCATTCATCTCACGTATCGCAACAGTTAAAGCAGGTTCTTGCGACGCAAAAATTCTGGTGCGCACCATCACGCACGAACCTCTTATGCCATGTGCTGCGCTGTGCCGTGCTATCCCTTAGTGTCGTGATTAAACATTTGTATCGCATAGTGAGTTCTTCTTCACGAGACTGCAAATAGTAACTCTTGAAATTTTTAAACGATGTCCACGACTACTTTTTGGATTCCTACGCTTCGCTGCCTGTGTATACTTTAATATTTTTGTCATATTAGTCCTCGGACACGGCGTATAACAGCTACGAACATGCAAATTACGAGATGACAGCAAATATTTGAGTACAGCAAAGACTAGCCATATGCTCGCTGTTACCTGCAGTCTTAAAAATATGCGAATTCTACTCAGGATTCTTTATAAGGTGCGGCTAAGAGCCTTTCTGTTGGAATCCCCAATTTGTTTTCTATTTTTTGCCTATCTCTGTAATTAATTTGATGTAAGGCACAATGATTAGCAATCATTAACTTTATTACCCTCTCAGCTATTTGAGAAAAATTCTTCTCTTTAACCCGTTCCACAATTTCGCCAGTTTTTAGGTGTTTACTGTACCACATTAAAATTCCATGTTTTATTGTGAAGGAAACCGGAGTATTTATTTCATCACAAACTCTATTCACAATTTCTGTCAGTTTATCTGAACCTAAAGAGTGCACAATTTTATTAATAACACCGTACACAACAAAGAAATTCAAGTTCCAGAAAATAGTTCTTGAAGCTTCTTCCAGCTTTTCTTTACTTAATTTTCCTTCTTTTTCCTCACTAATTTTTCCCAACCTTTCAGATATAAAGTCAATTATATCTCTTTGGCCTTCTTTGTCTTTTATAAGTTCAAAGAAAGAGAACAAAATCCTTAAATGCACATTCATTGCTTCTTTAAATATTTCTTCAAGTTTTGTTCTTTCTATGGAACCGGCTCGGTTTTTAATAATACACCCCATCACCTCCACTGTCTTAACAGCTCTCCTCAATTCTTTGCCCAAGGAATCGTCTTCTTGTTCTTTTTCCTGCCACGGTTCCATGTCATCTCGAATTTTCAATCTTTTCTCTCTTTCTTGTTCAGGTGTTTTATTAGGTGGTGGCAAAGCTGCTTTAATAATAGTGCCTATATGTTCGTCGAAAAAATTAATCTCGTCTTTTACTAAAGTTGCAGGGCTAGACCCTGCAAAGAGCGTCGATGCAATGCGTGTAATATCGTCTAGAATTTTGACGTTTTTAGAGTGATGTGCCAGAAATATTGCAATATAGGCATTTTCGTTTACGTGAAGATTCCTTGTTATCTTTTCAATTTCCATCTTCATTTCTTCATCCCCAAGATGGTCAGCAAGATACTTAGCAACGAAGAAATAATAAAGGTAGGGGTAGCGAAATGAGTAATTATTAAAGCTATCTACTGAAATTATTTGACTTACGTCTCTCAGTAAAATCTCCTGTTCTATGGGGAGAATATATTTCTGCAAGTACGAATGTATAAATGCGGTCAAATCGTTAGGCGATAATTCATATTTCTTTTCCTTGTAGAAATAAAAAGCTATCTCTGTCAAGAAATTTATGTATATGTCAATTTCATCCTCTCTTACCCCCTGTTTCCTTAAATAAAAATATATAAGAGCCTGGTAGCAGTAACCCTGAGAGGTTATTTCCTGATGGAGTGGGATTGCAAGTGTTTCGTAGATGACTAGGGTAGACAAAATAAAAAAGGGATATGCGGGCATAATCCCTTTCTTGGCACTCCCCAAAGTGGAATCTATTAATTCTGTGGCCTTGTCAATCTTTGCATAATCTCTCGTGTCCTTATCTGTCAAAGAAATCCATTTCTTGATTAATTCATACCTTAACAACGACTTGAGTTCTTTTATTCTAAAATAAGCAAAGGAACTAACGAGCTTTTCATCATTAAGGTTCAAGCTAAAAATATCATCCACCGTGATTATAGAGTAAGGATATTTAGATAAAACTCTTATATGCCTTTCTTTATTCTGAGCCAAATGAAAATCATCAATTATCGGGATTATCCTTTCCCTATCAATTTCATTTATATCAGCTCCTTCATATTCTTCACGAAATGAAGACAATATTCTATTTTCTATTTTCCCCCTAAAAAGATTCTCTCCATCGGATACATAAACCGGAACAAAATTCCTTTTCCGCAACTCCTTAAATAGCATCTTACATAGAGTTGTTTTCCCAGACTGGTCCTCTCCTGACACAACAAACTTTGGATAAACCAAAGGATTTTCGAACAATTTCTCTGAGCTTATTTTCTCTTCGTAATCTCTTAACTCATCATATTTATCCAACTCAGGATATATAAATATATCATCCAAAAAAACTCTTTCTTTTTGAGAATGTGCTTTTGTTAACATTTCCGTACTTTGTAGGAAAGCTTCAAATTTCTCTGTTATCCTTAATCGCCTAATTTTTGCTTCTTTTTCGACCACCTTTTTAAGTCCATTGTAAACATCCTGCCAAGCTCCATCCCGATCTTCAAAGCTCGAAATGGGCTTCCCATCTTGAGGCAAAGCCAAAAGTTTAGATATGTCTTTATCGTCTTGCCATCCACAAGGAGACAAAATGATTGGAACAACAGACAGCCCTTTCTTTGTTTTCAGTTCCAAGGCTTTCTTTTTTTCCTCCTGACAGCTAGCTGAAGAAAGGAAATTCGCTGATACGAATAGACAAATAATGTCTGCATCCTCCAAATTATTATCCATCTCGGCCTTATAATCTTCTTTGCCTGGTAAAATTTCCCGGTCATACCAGTCCTTTATTAAACAACCGTCTCTTAGCGGTGCAATGTGTCTGCCGAATTGTCCAACAAAAGGCCTTTCCTTGGTATTGTCCTCATGTGAGTAGCTAATAAAAAGCTTCAATTCAGTGCATTGCTCCATATCACTATCCTCCAAGTACATATTGTAGCTGCTATCCTCGTTTTCCTCAAGTTTGCCACTAACATTGTGAAACCGTTTTTTTGTTTAGCCACCTTAGCAAGGAGTAGCTACGCGCTTCATAACCAATTTCTCTCTCGCCACTAGTAGGTTGCTATGATTCGCTTGCAATGAACCACGGAAAGCTGGGGATACGTCCACTATTTTGAAAGCAGTTGCGCTATTCGCAGCCTTCCATGTCAAAACTGCAATGTCGTGAGGGCAAACGCTGTTGTATAATATCCCTGGAATAGGAGATGCCTAGCTCGGGACAGAGGACGGGGATTGCCAATTTGCCTTTGCATTATGGCAAGGTG
>JAHLWT010000084.1 GCA_019057775.1 Promethearchaeota archaeon | reverse complement strand
TAACAAAAAACAATCAGTGGAATCTTTATTACCTCTAGCAAGGAGTTTATTATTGTTAGGGGAGCTAGATAAAGGTTTTGAAAAACTAGAAGCTTGTAAAGAGTTATTCAAAACACTAATGGGAAAATCCAAGGAAATTAAACGACTAGACGCTCGCTTAGCCAAAGTAATAGGCAATTTTTACGCGATTAAGGGTGATCAAAGACAAGCGCTACTGTATTACAAAAAAGCTTTGTCACTTGCACAGGAGATTGATGATAAGAACTTAATTTGCACTCTATATCTCAATCTTGGGAACAGATATCGTGCTTTAGGCGATTCAGATCGCGCTTCAAAGTATGCTGAACGTGGACTTGTACTACATGAAGAATATTTCATTAACGCAAATAAAGGGATTTTGGCCAATTTATTATCATTGGTTATAGAGATATGTATAGATAAAAGTGATTTAAAAGAAGCGCAAAATTACTTACAACGTTTAGAACAGCTCAATCATCAAGAAGACAACAAGAACATTAATTTAAATTATCGAGTTAGTAAAGCTGACATACTAATGTCAACTCCTCGAGCACGAAATCGTGTATTGGCTGAAGATTTACTCAGACAAATCGTTGAAGAAGAAATTATTAATTTCGAAATATGGGTTAAGGCACTTGTAAATCTTTGTGATTTACTCTTAGTTGAACTACGTATGACTAATATAGTTGAAATAGTGGGTGAAATAAGACCTTTAATTGAGCAACTATTGGAAGCTGCTGAAGATAAACATTCAAATTGGTTAATTGTCGAAGTGTATATTTTAAAAGCAAAACTCTCACTATTAACCTTCAACATAAAACAGGCTAAGCGATTTTTGACTCAAGCTCAACAAATTGCCGAAAGATTTGGTCTAAATAAGTTAGCAACGAAAATTTCCGATGAATACGAGGATTTACTTAAAAAATCAGACTTGTGGGAAAAATTAGAAGATCTAAACGCCCCAATGTCAGATCGTCTGGAATTGTCACGGTTAGATGATCAAATCGAAGGAATAATTAAGAGTCGTACGATATTAACTGCCCAAATTAGAGAAGAGAAAGTGGTAATTTCTAAAGAAACGAAAATTTGCTTAGTTTGTAGAGGTGAAGTGTTTGGCTTTTCATACATTTGTAAATGTGGTGCTAATTATTGTGAAAACTGTGCTCGAGCATTATCTAATTTGGAAAATGTGTGTTGGGCTTGTGAGGAACCAATCGATTATTCAAAACCCGTAAAAAAATTTAAAGAAGAAGAAAGAGTGAAGGTTGAAGAAAAAGCAAAAAAGAAATAAACACTTCATTTATTACTGATGATATAAATCTCGCAATTAAAGCAGGATTTACTCATACTCATTTAGATGATGAGGAAACTAAATACCTTGAAACACTCTCAGGAGAAGAAATTAGAGTCTCAAAAGAGTAGATTATTTCAATTCCATCCTTTCTGAACAATGAGGACAATGGAGCGGAAGTTCTTCGTCACAAGTTTCAAGTTCTTCGCTACTCAGAATATTTTTCCAGCAAATCAATTTATCTTCCTTCTTTATCATGTCCCTCCCGTGATGTTGAGGTATGATATCCTTAGTGTTACAATTGTCACAAATAATCAGTTTCGCTTCGCTTTCCAACTCTTCTGTGGAAATTTCCTTATATGTAAATTTGTATCTGAAAATTGTTAGACTATTTAAAAGAACAAGGAGAGAGACCCCCATATCTCCAACTCCTACAGCAACCCAGAGTGTCATAAATCCGATAACAGTTAAAATCGCAAACGATACTTTGACAATTATTGAAGTCCAAATGTTTTGTTTAATTTTTCTATTTGTTTTCTTAGCTATATCTACGAATGTTAAAATTTTTTTTAAATCATCATTTATGATAATGACATCTGCTGTTTCTAGTGTGACATCTGTAGCAGAAGCACCGATTGCAATTCCTAAATCAGATAATGCTAGCGCAGGAGCATCATTTATTCCATCTCCTACCATGGCTACTCCTTTATATTTCTCCTTTAATTTCCGTATTTCTTGTAATTTTTGGTCGGGTAAATGTTCACCATAGGTGAGATCTATATCTAGACATGCTCCAATAGAATCACAGACCTTCTGATTATCTCCAGATATTAAAACGGTTTCATAACCTCTCTTTTTTAAACCAGAAATAAGTATTGGAGCAGATACTCTAAGTACATCCCTAATAGAGATTATTCCCAATAATCTTTTATCATCTCCTAATAAAATTGGAATTGTTCCTGAACTTTCTATCTCATTAATATCATCAGTTGGAAGATCATAATTTAATTCTTCTATAAATTTAACACTTCCGACATGGAATAACTCCCCGTTTATTTTGCCATTAATTCCTCTACCTTTTGTTATTTTAAAATCATCTACGCTAAGAAAAGGTACATTTAATTCTTTAGCATGATTTACAATTGTTTTACCAATAGGATGTTCTGATAAAGCCTCTAAACTCGCAGCAATACTGATTATGTCTTTTTTATTGGTGCTATTGTATGTAAATATATCAAAAATTTTTAGATTTCCTTCTGTTAGAGTTCCTGTTTTGTCAAAAGCAAAAACTTCAATATCTCGAATCTTTTCTATAAATTTATTCCCTTTAATAAGAATTCCTTCTCTCGCTTGTTTGGTCAAAGATGCAATATTAGCTAAAGGAGTTGACAATGTAAGGGCGCAAGGACATGATACTACCAATAAAATCAATCCACGGTAGAACCATTCATTAAAACTTAATCCCAAGCTAGGGGGAATAATCATGACTAAAATTGAAGTCAATAAAATGATTGGAGTATAGTATTTCGCAAATTTCTCAATAAATTTTTCATGGTCACTTTTATTTTGCTGAGCAATTTTTACACTCTCAGCAATTTGAGCAACAATAGTGTTTGTACTTTCTCTTGAGACTTCAATATCAACAAAACTATCAGAATTTAAACTAGCAGCAAAGATTTCTTCACCATCCTTTTTAAATACAGGAATAGATTCACCTGTAATAGCACTCTCATCGAAATAGGAACTACCTTTAACAATAATTCCATCTAAAGGAACTTTCATACCGGGTTTTATACCAACTATATCTCCTACTTTTACGTCTTTTGTTGGTATATTTTTATATCCTGTTTCAGTTTTTAATAGAGCATCATCAGGTGCCAGTTCAAGTAATTTTTTTATCGCATTTCGAGATTTTTCAGCTGTAATGTCTTCCAACTTCTCTGCTATTGCATATAATAATAAAGCAGTCGCACCTTCTTGTCCATGTAAAATAAAAAATGAGGCTACTCCAGCTATAAGCATTAAAAGATTTGCAGTAATCTTCTTCTCTCGTACATCGTCAATTGCTTCCATTACCACCCCAGGACTCGAAAGCATTATTGAAATAATTGCAAGAATTTGAGCAGTTAACACAATTTCAAAAACAAACTCTAGTAAAATAGCTATACCAAGCAGAATTGCCGAGGGTATTAAAAAATACCAGAAATGTTCTTCGTAAAAAGATTCATCTTCAAATTCTCCCTCCTCACAAAAGGATGATGCACATTCTACAGCTATAATATCTTCTCACCTAATCAAATAGTATTCTCTCTCACATTATAATTTAACACTTATGGAGTATAAAAGAAAACGTTCATGAATGAACTATATTAATTATTTTTCATAAATTATATATTAAAATATAATAATTTTTATTTTACCTTTTTAATGTTTAATATTTTTCAATATCCTACTCCTACAGGATATAAGAGAACAAAAGGTTTTGATTTTTTTAATTATCAAAAACTTGAACTGCCAATTTTCAAAAAACAATCATTTTCCATTAAGAGTTTTTAATTTACATTTCAAAAATATTAGATTTATTCTAACACTTAATTTTAATAATAAATAATTTAGCTATTTTTCTATATTAACCTTTAATTCTGGATACGAACTACTAAAAGCTTTATCAAAAGTTGAACCTATAAAAAAAATCATACTTCTAACATCATCAATTAATTCATCATCTACAATTAATTTCTCGCCCAACTTGAAATATTTTGTTTTATATCCTATTTTTTCAACTTTGTTTAAGAAAATATAAGAAATTATTCCATCACCATGAGAATACAAATTTCTGAATTGTTTAAAAAGATATAATAGATTTAGCGTTCCAGATTCTATATCATGTTTAATTCCTAATACTCTTCGAGCATAAGTAAATACTTCTTCATAGTTTTCATATAATTTATCATGGATAATCCTTTCAGTGAAATCTTCAATTATAGAATTTAATAATAAATTTTTATATTCCTCATTTTCAATTTCATCTTTAGAATCTAATTTGAGATCTTTTATCTTATTAATAATATTTTCGATAGAAATCTGTTTCTCAAATAATATTTCAGGTCTTCTTATTATAATATATTTAAAACATTTAAATAAATAATTTTCAAACTCTGAGAACATAAAAAACAATAAAGTTATGTTTTCAAATTCTTTAAATTTTTTAATATTAAAATTTTTAAAATGATAATCAATTCTATCCTTTATTCCACCTTTTATTTCTGCACGTAATTTTTGGAGACGATTTACACCTTCTCCTAAATTAGATGCTGGGATATTTTTATAGGGATCTATTAAATAGTCTACATAACTGGAAAAATCTTCATATGATTCATACATTTTAAAATGATCTTTTAATTTTCTCTCTTTAAGACCACGAAAACCTTCGTAAAGAGCAATATTTTTTGATAAAATATCAAAATAAATTGATGGTTTATAAGATTTGGTCATTTTTCTTTCAGTAAATTTAATTTAAGGTTAATAAGAAAGAACTAATTATATTATTTAAGTCCTAATATTAAAAATGTTTTTTCCGAGATAATTAATTTTCTATAAGAATTTTAAATTTACATTTCAATATCAGTAGATTTATTCTTAGGCTCAAATATAAAAAAAAAAAATTATATAAAACATTGATTCTTCAAATCGGGAAAATATCACTCTCAAAATCAACATCATTCTCTTTGATTTTATCATCGAACATACTCATAAGATTAGGTGTCATAATTATATTGTCTGCTTGGTAGATTGTCATTATTCTGTAAAGTCTATACATGTTATATTTCAAGAGTCTATTGATAATCTGAATAAAAAAATCAGTTAGTATCTTTAAACTATTAAATGAATTTAAATTCTGATGATTTTTATCCCATAGTTCCACCATATAATGTAAAATGCTTGTCAATTTATCCCTAAATTTATCAAATTTCTCTTCTTCATCGATATAATTAGCTGACTCACATAAAGTATACACTCTTTCACCGTATTCTGTTTCTCTATCTATAATTCCTTCTAAAATTTTTTCTTCTGCTTTAATATTATCATGAATTGCTCTAATCTTATAATGTAAATAAGAAAATAATTCATTATATTCTCCTAAGACCTCATCATCTTTATTATACACGATTAATTCCTCACTTTTTTTATTAATTAGAATCTTTCTTATATAAATAATATTAGATCTTCTATATAAGACTTTTTACGAGAGGAGATTTGTAGAAATAGCAAATATTGTAAATCTAACAACTGTAATAACATTTACAATTTTTGTAAAAATTTTTCGTAAGACTCTTTATCCTTCAATCTTTTCATTATATCATTATAAACTTTAAGAACATGACCAATAGCAATATCTATTCTAAAGTCTTTTTTATGAAATCTCTCTAACTCACGTTTAATCATTTCTAATTCACTTTTATTCTTTTCTGATACATTAATATTTACATACTTAATTTTCTTAGCCATTTGTAATATTAATAAGATTTATAATATTTATAAGTTTTGGAAGAGTTACAAATGTTGTAAATCATCAAATTATAGTATAATTTATTTGGACTTAAAAGTAATGAAAAAAAAAATAATTATTTTAATAATTCTATATTCCCTTTAAAAGGTTCTAATTGATCTTCCCAATCATCAGGATAAATACGGTGTGTTCCTAAGGCAAAAACTCTCATAGAAGTTTCTTTATGTGCTGAACCATCCTTTTTAGGCGTCCCCATATAGGTTTCATCAGATTCTTTAATTACAGATGCCACAATCTTAGAAGGAACAATCCAGAACTCTGGAACACCATCTGGCATATTTAACCTAACAAAAGCATAGAACAAACTTTCATCGATCAATGTTTCAGCTTTTTTATTCATTATAATCTCTATAGATTTATTTGAATATGTCGTTTTTACTGAAACCGTTATATTTATTCCATTTGGATTCTTTACAAATAAATCAAATCCTTCTGTTCTGCCTAATGACACATTAACTTTAAATCCATGCTTGGCTAATACATGTGCTATATAGAATTCACCAGCAATACCAACATCATTTTTCGAAATAGGTACTTTACTCATTTTATCACCTCTATTAATTAAACATTTATTTTCTATTGGTATTCAGTTTCTATTACAGTGTTAAATATTATAACTTTTTTCTTTTTTTTCATAATATCTAAAAGTTTTTTGGAGTTTTCAATTTGGGCGTTAATAACTCTAATTAATTTGTTGATACTCTCAACTTCAATGTTTTCAATTACTAATGCAAAATCAAATCCGTAATTATGTGTAAAAAATCTGTTAGGAATAAATTGGAATTTTCCAATTATTAATCCATATCTTAAATATGTATAAATTTCTTTATGTCTCTGTGCTTTCATCGAATAAGTTAGGACGTCATGAGTAGTAAGACTTTTATGCTTAATTTCTATTATAACCAGTGGTACACTATTTTGCTTTATCATTAAATCGGTCTGGAACGATAAATTTCCCCTGCTCGGTTTTTTAGGATTTCTTGGTCTATATTCAATATTATCATCAATAATAACCCTGTAAATTAAATTTTCACCAGTAGAAACTTCATAATTAACTAATTTAGCCTGAAGTTTCTGTTGAATTTCTTTAGTAAACTCTTTTTCATCCATTTCTATGACCTCCTTTTTTCTTTAAATTTAGTTTTGTTTGTTTTGATTTCTTTGCCATTTTCTATACCTCCAATTTATAATTCTTATAAATTTTCTTAATCATTTTTTAAATAAATTTTATTAAATTAAAAAATAGAAAGGTTACCTAATAAATCCATATGTTTATGTGACTTTTCGGTTGATTTACAAACAGATATGAAAAAAAGAGCCAATCAGTTTTCCATATAAATTAATTCCAATTTGGAATTCATTTTAAACATATAAAAAAAATCAATTTTTTTCCTATTGTACAAAATAATTTTCTTTTTTGAATATAAAATATTAAAAATTCAGAAATCGATAAAAAATAGTGTTATTCCCCGAAATTTTGAATTATGTAATAGAACTACATCTAATATATGTTAACGTTCGAATTAATCAAAGAAATAAATTATAAATGTTCCAAAAATTTTTTATCTAAAAGATTGAATAATTTTTTCATAAGCAGGTCTAATTATTTCATACCACTTAACATCTATCTTTTCTTCTTTAATTTCCTTTTCTATATGAACATAATTACGAAAATTTCTTAAACTGTTATGTACTATAAACCAGCTATTTCTTTGACCCAAAATATCATTTACTATCGCAGATTGTGTGTAATTTACAAAATCTTTTTTTTTAGCAGGCACAGTCTTTCCAAAAGGATCTGTATAAGGTTCTGGTTTTATACCATTTAATTTACAGTATTTTTTTAACAAAAACTCAATGATTGAGCCCATTGCCACCATACAATATTTAAAATCTCCGATAGATTCGAAGAATTGTAAGGAATTCATATTTTTCTTAAAAATTTCTTTTTCTTCATCATTATTGAACATATTGTGCTTTTCTATATCTACTGTAACTAAATCAACCTGTTTGAAATCTTGTTTTAATAAGTTAAGAAGATAGTTTTTCATTTTGGATTTTTTGTCTTTAATATTGAGTTCACATATATGTTTTGAAAAGATTGGATGAACAAATTCTTTACAATTTGAGCAATAAGTTTTAGAGAAAACAAAATGGAGAAAAATAATCAATGAGATTACACCAACCCAGACTAAAATAACTAACCAAGCATTAATTATAGATAAAAATATACTGGGTATTACCCCTAATAACATAATGATAAAAATCATTCCCACGCAACAAAGTATACCACCTATATCTTCATATAAATAGTCTACAACCCCATTTTCTTGAGCATTATCATCAACAACCATCTAAAACCCTAATTTGTCTTAATTAACATTTGGATTCTTTTCTTTAGTACAAAGATGATTATATAATAAATTAGTTTTGGAATTTATAAAATTTAAGAGAATTTTATTCAAACATAATTAAAACATCAATTTTTTACCTATTTATTTGAATCATTATTTTTGATTTATCTAATTATCCAAAAAAGATTGAAATCATCTAAATTTGATTTATTTCAGGAGAAACTTAATTTAATATTAATTTAACGTTAATTTAATGTTAATTTAATGTAAATTTAAAGATTTGATTGATGAGATTGGTAGGCATAATGGAGTCAGTACGCGGTTTGTATCACAATTTTTAGGGGTATCTATACCAACCGCAAGAATGGAGTTACATAGATTGGCTCATAATAATCTAATAAAATACGGGAGATTGAGTGGACGTGGTGGACAAAGAGATGTTTGGTATCCATTTACAAATAGCATTCTAAGTTGAAAATTTAGACGGTGAGGTAAAAAAATAATTATATTCAAACAATCAAATATTTTAAATCTAACAATATTTTTGATTAATATTATTTAATACAATAATTATAAAAGTTATAGAGATTGAAATAAAAGCATGTTCCCTTTTCTAAGTTGAAAAATTACCTATAATAATTATAATTAAGGTCTAATTTTTCCACTTAGACTTTTTTTTTATTTTTTTAAATATAGATGTTAATTTTATTGAGTATAATCTTTCTAATCCATTTTTAAAATAAATTTCTAATAGAAATCTCAAATAATTTTCAACTTTTCTTTAACTCAATATATTGTTAAAATCCAATCTCTCAAAAACCATAATCAAAATTTATAATATTTATAAGTCTAATTATCTAACATAAGTTTAGGGGTATCTAATAGAATGATTGTACATATACTCAATCCTCTATTTTGGAGATTATATTTTTTTAGTTTTTAATTGTTAAAATTGGATATTTTCGATATATAACTCTATCATTTCCATTATACAAAATTATTTTAAATCAATTTACTCTATTATTTTCCTAATTTCATATATTCTTATTAAATATTTTTGATTTAATATTGGATATTTTTGGATTTTGGAAAGGGTAATTAATTTTTAATAGATTTAATGATATTAGATTATCTTTATTTTAATAGTAAAAGGGTCTTAAAAAGCAAAAATCTAACAATAATTTATTTTAAGTCTACTCAAAAATATTATACGTAACAGAAAGTTATATATTTTTTTTTATTTTTTTAATATTATTTGAGTGGTTTTAATTCACAAAAAATTTTAAAAATCCAATATCTCAAGGTCTATTACGTACATAATACCCAGAAAGACATACTTTCATATGTGTATATGTATCACTTTATAAAATAAAGTGACCTTGAGTTTATTTTCGCGGGGGTCTATATACTACTACCTTATCGTCTCCATGTGGATCAACTCTAATTACTTGATAGTTTAAACTCCATTTAGGATTCATAAAAACAAGTTTGTATTTACAATTTCTTTTTTTGGCTTCTAAATATTCTGGTCTAAGCCCTTCTCCTTTTTTAGATTGACTAAATGTAATTGATTTTGATTTACCATCTATTCTATATTTTATACTATAAATTTTATTATTCCAAATTATATCGGGTTTATTGGATGTTCCTCCAAGTATCTCATCTAATTTATCTTTTGGTATGCCAAGCTTTAAGGCAACCCATTTTTCGAAAAGGAATCCCAATCTCTCATTAACTCCTCCTGTATATCTTAAACACATTTTTATTGAATCCAGTCTGCCTTTTATATCAGGGTTATTATCAAGTATTCTATCCTCAGTGTGTCCACTTGCTAAACCAAATCCTACTCTTGATTTTTCGTCATTAGCCAAATTATTTTTAACAAATACTGGAAATTTATCTCCCTTTAAAAATTTAATTTTTTTCTGCTCTTCCCTTTGCTTCTCTATTATTATTTCTTCTCTCTTAATTCTTAATTTATTCAAGTCATGCCATACCAATGAAACCACATCGCCTATATATTTATTTGATCCCTTTATTTTATCCTCTGGTTTTTCGAATTGGCGATTATAACGACTTAATAAACCTGTTATTTCACCTTTCTTTGTAGCTCCTTCCTTTCTACAAAATTCTAAAAATCGTTTTTCATCTCTAATAGCTCTTTTTGATTCATCTGGTGTGACCATACCAGCCAAAGCCAATGCCGATTTGATATTTGCTGTTTTCTTCTCTTTATATATTTTTCGAAACCTCTCACACCAATGTAGAGGCAAATAGATATGTCCCATCGGGTTATGTTCTTTATCATATAATATAAATCGAATTTTCCTTGTTAGTTTATTCTTCCCAGCCGTTTCTAAATAGAACGACGCTACTTTTATTTTAATTAGTGTGGGATCTAAGAAAATAAATGAATTTTGATTTTGTCTAATTAGCCTTGTAATATTATTCAAATATTTTTTAACATTCTTACTCTCAGCACCAGCTTCGTCGGGGGATTCGTCACGGATTCCAATATCACCCACATTCATCTCCGTTAATATAGTCTGGAAGTTTGATGTTGAAAATGCTGTGTATATTTTTACTTTTTTATTATACTTCCAAAAAATATATCTTATAAAAAAGGCTATCATCTGTGCCCCTTCAGATTTACCTGAATTTGGTGATCCATATATAACTATAATTATATTTGATTCTTCTCTAATCCTCTTTATAATAGCATTTATAAATTTATTAGTTCGCCTATATTTCTTACTCAGATATTTCTTTTTATCCTTATGACTCCATTTTTTATTGAAAGATTCTTCTTCCAGATTATCCTCAAGACGAAATTTCTTACAAAAATTTATTATCCTGCGTGATCCCCTGAGATATTTCCACTTCGTATTTGGATTAAACAACTCTAATCCTCCTCATAATTATCATCTTCAAAAAAATTTTCATCTTCTGTATAATAATTAATTAGAAATAATTGGTTAGTCACCAAATATCCACGCTTTAGGATTTCTTCACATTTCTTAATTAATCTATTTACATGTTCCATGAATTCTGGTTCTTGTTCTCCGTATTTTGAATTAAGTAATGCTAAATTTTGCTCATATAAAAGAAGTAACTCTTTATTTTTTTGATATGAATTATTTTGGATTATAAACTCTTTACGTCCACTTATGTCATATTTTAAATCTTCTTTAAACTGATTATTATCAATCATTTCATCATGCTCTTTTTGAAGTTGTATACATTCTTCAAGGGTCTTAACATAAAAAGTTATACCAAAAGCAGAATATTGCATATATTTTTTTACTATCCATTTGCCATAGAACTCTTTATAAAAAGATTCTGGTTTTCTGTTAGGGGTAATAAATATTTCATCTTTTACGTTAATAACCATATTTATCCAAATAAATTATAAAAATCAATAAATTTATAATTTTTTATTTAATCGTTCTAAAAGTAAAAATCGTCATTTAATATGCCAATTATGATAGTTCGAATCATTAGTCAAATCAAAATTTATTTAAATAATCCAATATTTATTAATATTAGAATATTGTAAAATTGATTAGAGAATGCCAAGAAAAAATAAACCAGAAAGAAAAACAACATCAATTACAATTACCAGAGAAATAAGAGATAGAATAGAATCTCATAAACTCATTCCTGACGAACATTTAAATTCTGTACTTAAAAGAATACTTGATATATATGAGGAGGTTAAAGAATAATGAGTAAAGATTTGATTAAAGAATTAGAGGAATTTGAAGACGAAGAAGAATTAGAAAATGAAGATATTGAATTGGAAGAATTGGAGGATGAGTAATCAAAATGACAGATATAGAAAAAATCAAAAAGGAAATGTTAGAACAAATTGATAATCTAACTCCAGCACAATTATCAAGACTCTGTGTAAATGTTGTAAAACAAATATTAAAAAGAGACCCAGTAGACAATACGATTAAAAATAGTTTTGAGAAGTCAAAAGAAACATTAGTAGAACTAATGATTAGAAATAAAATTTATTTTGATGACAATGGGTAAAATTATTTTTAGAAAGAAGTATGAGCCAATTCTACGTCAACTTAAAGAACAAATTCTTAAAAGTGAAATAAAGCCTGATATTGAAAGAGTTAAGAAAATATTAGCAAAAACCATAATACATGTTTTGGATATAGAAGGAGAAAAGTTGAAAAAAGAATTAGAGGATAAATAATGACATATAAACCAAAACCACTACCTGTAGATAAAGAAACTCATAAACTCCTAAATTATAGTTCTCTATATTATGTACCACAGAGTCCTTATGATGAGTACGAGTTTTTAAAGAAGTCATCTAAATTAAATAAGAAAGTGATTTAAAGAATTTATGATAAAACGCTGTATGAATTGTAGTAATATATTTTCTACTCGTATAATAAAATTAGATAATTTTTTACTAACAAGAAATAGTTGTAGATTTATAACATAGTTATTAATTGCTTACTCTTATAATTTAAATACCATTAGTTCCTTAATTTAAGAAATTAAACAATCACATATATCGAAATTACAATGAATGATAAAGAAGAAATATTTCTTAAACAAATAGAAGAAATAATAAAAAAGTACACCAAATATGTCTCAAGTCTAAGGGATACTAAAAAATCCCATAAATTCATTAAAGGAGATATTTTTTCTCATGCTTTAATCTCCAGAATTTTGAATTCTATTGTGAGAATTACAGGAAAAGAATC
>JAHLWT010000083.1 GCA_019057775.1 Promethearchaeota archaeon | reverse complement strand
TGTTGGTCTCGGAATGGGTGCCGCAACCATCGTAAGAAATGAGCATCCTAAATAATAATTCATATTGCTCTTTTTTTTTATTTTTTTATTTTAAAATTAATTACACTAGTATTAAGAAAAAGAAAAAAAATAATCGTCCTTAATCTTGGGTTATTGGTAGAGTAAAATAGAATGTTGAGCCTTGGTTTCCCCCTTCTGATTCTACCCAGATCTCTCCCCCGTGGAGTTCTACGATCTTTTTTGAGATAAATAAGCCTAATCCCGTTCCGTCAGGAATAACTTGCAAGTTTTGACCGTATCGTTTAATTTTACCAAACTGCTTAAAAACCATCTGTATTTCTTCTTTTGTGAAACCAATTCCGTTATCCTTTATCGAAGTTAATATTAGATTGTTTTTTATTTTAGAATTGATTTCAATTTTGCCATTCGGTGGAGTATATTTAATAGCGTTGTTTAAAAGGTTACTTACAACTTTATGAATTTGCTCTCGTTCAAAACTTGTTATAAGGTTTGGTTCTATATCTAATACTACTTGGTGTTTTCTTAAATCAGCAAAACCTTGAACTTCTTTTACGCAAATATTAATTAGGTTGGAAAGGTTGTCATTTTTTGATTTTAACTTAGTGTATCCTGATTCTAATTCTGCAGCTTTTAAAATATCTCCTATAAGTTTTTGCAATCTATCTGCGCCATTCTTGATTGCCGTTATCTTTGATATTGAGTAGTCGTCTAATTTGCTTCTATGATAAGTCAACAATAGATCAGAAAATCCTTTAATAGATTGTAAAGGCGTTTTTAATTCATGAGATGTTCTTACAAACAATTCAGATTTTAATTTGTTAAGTTTTATTAGTTCTTCTTCAGATTCTTTCAGATTTTTCTCTGCTTGTTTAATATCTGTTATTTCCCTTGCTACAACCAAGAGCTTTCTCTTTTCTAAATCGATGCTAAAGAACTTTGCCGTGATCTGAAACCACAAATAGTGACCTTTTTGATGTTTGAATCTAATTTGACTTCTATAACTCCCCTCTTCAACCCCTTTCTTAACGATGTTAATCATAGGAATTATGTCATCCTTATGTGTAATAAAATTTTTAAACGAGGATTTTAAGAACTTCTTCGCAGGATATCCCAAAACTCTAGAATGGCTTTCAGCATTTACATATATCATTCTTAATTTCTCGTCATAGAGAGAAATTAAATCATCAGAATTTTCCGAAAGTATTCTATATTTTTCTTCTGATTCTTTTAATTTTATCTCTCTATTCTTCTGTTCTGTAATGTCTATGATGACCCCTCTAAAACCAATAGGTTTTCCATCATATATCATAGGTATAGAATAAACTAAAATAGGAAATATAACTCCGTTTTTTTTTTGTGCAAGATATTCTACTCCACCTAAAAATTCTCCTTTTAAAGTTCTTGAAATATTTATCAATGCTCTCTTTCTATCTGGTGGAATAAGTAGCTGGAGAGCGTTAACACCATTCTCCATGTCTTCTGGACTATATCCAAAAAGTTCAAAACCTTTTTCGTTCGCAAAGCTAAGATTTCCGAGAGTATCTGCTTCAAATACAACTAAAGGTAACATATTGACGAACTCTTGGAATCTTTTTTCCCTATTAATTAATTCTTTACCTATAATTTTTATTTTCGTGATATCTAAAGCTGTAAATGAAACACCTAATAAGGGATTTTTAGGATCAACAAAGGCAGAACTAAGTAAAATTTGAATGATCTTCCCATCTTTTCTCCGAGCCCGCGTTTCAACTGTTCCAACCTCGTATTTAATAATTTGATCGTATGTCTCTTTTCCTACATCCTCGTATTCATCATCTGTAGGATATACAATTCTAGTATTTTTATTTATTAATTCCTCTCTATCATAACCTACAAGATCGCAGAAATAGTCGTTTACATGAACAAAGTTGCGATCAACAACCATTCCAATACCAATTGGTGCCGCTTTATATATACTCTCTAATATGGCTTGTTGTATCAACTGGTTTTGTTTCCCATTCTTTTTGGAAGTGTCATTTTTAAGAATTCTTTTGTTAACCGAAGATTTAACAGTAAAATATTGAACAATTGTATCAGGAGCTACAAGTTCAAAAGAAATATTATAAGATATTCCATTGTTTACAATTGGATTACCATCATTTGCAGTTAAATTAAATTTTTGGTTATTTAAAGCACACTCCTGCAACACTTTTAAAATCTGAGAATTATTTTTATATATTTCTGAGGCTTTCCTTCCAATATATTCTTTAATTTTTCCTCCACTAATTCTAGAACTTTCTTCATTGCTGTTTACAAGCGTTAAAGAATTATTCATTCTTTTCCAAAGTAAAGCGGGTATCGGGATGCTCTTTAATAGCATCGAAAACTTCTTTTCAATATCCCCAAGATTTGATTTAAATTCCATTTTTAACTCTAATAATTAAAAAACAAATGAATTATATTATAATAATATAACAAATTTTTAATTTAACTATTTGTTAATTGTATATAGTACGTGTCGTCATCAAATATAAGATTCACTCTTCCTCGTTATATTATGGTATTTTCGGAGGATAACTAATTAATAAACAAAATAATACATAATATAGGGGTTTGATTATGGAAAAAGTAGCTATAATTGGAGTCGGTCATACCAAATTTGGAAAGTTGGAAAATAAAGGGTTATTAGACCTACTCTCTGAAGCTTCTTTAGAAGCGATTTTTGATTCCAAGACCAATGATAATGATTTTGGTGCGGTTTATGTAGGAACAATGAGTCCTGCTGCATTTAATAATCTATCAGGAGTTGCAAGTGCTTTAGTAGATAAAATTAGCTTAATTCCTGCTGCAGCCGACCATATTAAAAATGGTCCTGCAAGTGGAGGTTCTGCGATTAAAGCCGGTTTTCAAGCTATAGCCTCTGGTGTGAGTGATTTAGTATTGGTGGTGGGAGGGGAAAAAATGACCCATATTACTACTCCTGGTTTTATTACTTCAAATGTGGCTCAACTAACCCATCCAGAAGCAGAAAGACCTCATGGCGTTTCTTTACCCTCTTTTGCAGGATTATTAACAAGATCATATTTAGAAAAATATAATGCAAAAATGGAATGGCTCTCAGATATCGCAATTAAAAACCATAAAAATGGGGCTTTAAACCCTTTAGCTCACTTCCAAAGAACAATTGAGGATTTTATGAAGAGTGCTATAGATAAAGGAAAAGGAAATTGGAGTAATATTTACGAATACCTTGAAGATGATAAAAGAAACCCAATAATTGCTGATCCACTAAGACTCTTTCACATTTGCCCTATTTCAGATGGAGCAGCTGCCTTAGTATTATGTAAAGCAGAAATTGCAAAAC
>JAHLWT010000082.1 GCA_019057775.1 Promethearchaeota archaeon | reverse complement strand
TGGGGAGCGTTGTTAAATGATTCTCACGTAAACCTAAATATTGAAGCAAGGTGAGGTTACCAATCCATTCTGGGAGAGTTGTTAACTTATTAGCTCTTAAATATAGTCTTTGGAGCGAGCTAAGGGTGCAAATCGACTCGGGGAGAGTTGTAAATTTATTGTTTCCTAATTCTAGTATTTGTAGTGAGGAGAGGTTGCCAATCGACTCGGGGAGAGTTGTAAACTTATTACCTCCTAATTCTAGTATTTGTAGTGAGGAGAGGTTGCCAATCGAGTCAGGGAGGCTTTCTAAATTATTTCTTTCTAAATTAAGCTTTTGTAGAGATTTAAGATCGCCAATCGACTCAGGAAGCGTTTTTAACTCATTATTATTTAAATATAGTTTTTGTAGTGAGGAGAGATTGCCAATCGAGGTGGGGAGAGTAGTCAACTTATTAAGCTTTAACCGAAGTTTTTGGAGTGATGTAAGGTTGCCAATAGATTCAGGAAGTGCTCTTAGCTTATTAAATCTTAAGCTGAGTTTTTGGAGCGAGATGAGGTTGCTAATCGACTCGGGGAGTGATGTTAAATTATTGTAATCTAAAAATAATACTTGGAGCGAGGTTAAGCTTTTTAATCCTTTAACCTCAACCAAGTCTGTTATCCATCTATACCTTAGATCTAAACAACCATTAATTACCAGGATTTTTTTTTCATTATATTCTACAAATTCATATCCAGGAAATAGGGTTTGGAAATCTAAATCATTGAGATCTTCTAAATATCTATTGTTTAATAAGTACTTAATAGCGGGAGCGTCTTCGTTTCTAAATTTTTTAGCGATTTCGTCCTTGAAAACATTTTTGGCTATTTGGTCTCCTAGAATAATCAATTCTTTTAGTAAGGAAAAGGATAACTTATAATTTAATCTTGCAATACTTTCATAATCAATGTTTTCAAATAAAACATTTAATTCTTCTTTAATAAAGCTTGTTAGATAACCCATTTCGAGTATGAATATCATCACAGGGATGTAACCACTCGAAAATCTCTTGGCGATTTCTTCTTTAAAAATTTTTTTGGCAGTTTGATCTCCCGTTTCAGACAATTTTTCTAATAACGGAAAAGCCAGGTTTGAATGAAGCAGGCGAGTATCGTATTCATTTTCTTCCCACACTTGCAAGTTTGAGCAATGCCCCCAAAATTCAGTAATTGGAGGAACATCAAGACTTCCCCGTCCACGTTCCATAGATTTACTTAATCTTTCTGAAGTCTCGTCAATTGATTCAACATCATCCAATGAAACAATTTTTTTAACTGGAATATCTAACAACAAGAACTTACACTGTTGAAATTCTTTCCCTTCCACATAAATGATAGTTTTATTCCCTTCAAGCTTGAGCGTGATATATTCGCTCACCTTGAATTTCTTATCAGCCATTTTTTATAATCACGCGACGAGTTATCATACAAAGTATAATAAGCGAATGCAATATTTTTGGGTACTTACAAAAGTCGTTGATATAGCTAAAAGTAGATATAAATAAAAATGGTATTAATTATTATGGTATGAAAAATATTAAAATCTCTCTCTGTCAGCAAAAACAAATGGGTTTTAGAAGAATTAGAAATTTTCTACATGACTTATTAAATTCTGAAGCAGAAGAAAAGCCTGATTTTGTAATTTTTCCAGAAAATTTTGTACCTCGTTTTCCAGATGTCATAGATCTCCATCGAAATAAGTATTTAAGACAAGTCTCTGAAATAGTTAAGACGTATGGTATTTATCTCATTTTGGGAACAATGATAGAATATAGAGAGGAAGCTCATACTTACCATAAAACTTCTATTATATTTAATCGAAACGGAGAGATTTTAGATATATATAGGAAGCGAAAGATTCATCTAAAATTACAAAAACAGAAAATAAAAATATCTCCCGGTAAAGAGCTTGGTATTTTTCAAACTGATTGCTGTAAGATTGGGCTACTTATTTGTATTGATAGTGAAGTTAATACATATCTAGATGAAACATTAAAAGAACTGCCAAAGATTGTTTTTATTCCAATAGAAATAAAATTACCTACATATTTAAAAAATAATCTTGAAATGATCCAAGCCAGTAGGAGCACAGCATTTACTATAATGTCTGATCACTTTTCAAATTATGCAAAACAATATAATGTATCTTTTATAAGAGTGGACAAACCCTACCATGTGTATAATAAATGGATAAATTACGGGACAAGTTTAATCATAACTCCAAATGAAATTATTAAAGCTCCGACAATGCATGAGACAACCTTCTCAGTAATTTTATAATCCATATAAATAAATAATTTTAATCCATAATAGATTTGAAATGGTCTTTCTAAATTATAATCAATCAAAAAGGTTCTTGTATTCTGGATGATCAGCCAAAGCTTTGAAAAGATTATTATCATATTTAGAAGCGTTCTTATTCTTCCCCTCTTTCAGATAATAAATGCATTTATCAATCTGTTTTTTCTTTAAGTAAAACCAAGCTAAATTTTCATAAATGGAAGAAGGCATTTCCTTCAAATGTTTTAGGGCATCCTCCACGATTTCTTCAAAAGTCTCGTCTATTTCATCATTAATAACATATGACCAAGTCATATTAGCCCAAAGCGAAGGAAGCCTTTTCTTATATTTCGTATTTTTAAAGATACTCCAATAATTTTTTGTTAACTTCATAGCTATTTCATTTGCATTTTTAGTTTCTTTTTTGCTCAAATTATAGAGTATATTAGCAAGTGAATAAGGATGTTCCGTAAATTCTTTATTTTTCAATGAGAAATCTAAAAATTTATCGATAATATCTTGACGATTTGATTTAGCAGCACAATAGAAATTTCATGAACTTTTATCGCTTCAATTAATTTATTCTGGGAAGTATAGATATCTGCTAAGAGATCAAATGCATAATTTTTCAAATAATATTAAAGAATTTGAAGAGGATATCAAAAAGATTGATTTAATCTATCTTAATAGGCGAATCATTAGCCCTTTCAAAACTTTTAATAAAAAACCGATTGAAAAATATGATAAATCCTTGTTTGGATATATTTTCCACTTAGAAGGTTATCATATAAAAAAATAAAGAAAAAAATCCAAGAACATACTCCCGCTATGAAGGGAAATCCTTATGCAGATAAAATATGTAATTCTTACAATCAAATATTATTGATAATTAAAATTTCTACTCTTTAAAGATAGTCATCGAATTTTTTAATCTCTTTCCGGATGAGCGGATATAGATCTGAGGTAGAGGTACCATAGTAACTAACGCCATACACGCATGTATTATTCACGGTGTATTTTCCACCAGAACCAAATGTTAAGCTCTTAGTTTGTGGATTATATTCCCCTGATAATAAAACTATTAATTTCAAATCAGTAAGGAGTTTTAACCACGTATGGTCTGAGAAAAAGGGATTCTCATGGTTTCCTTCAATGCATAAAATGGGTATTTCCCTTCCCAAAGTCGCCTTACATTTATCCTTGAACTCGGTTATAGAAGATATAATGTCTCCTAACATCGAAGGAGTTACACCTTGTTCGCTGTCAATAAGGTCACCACAAATTAAGAAAAAATCCACGGCTTTCTCTATACCTTCGTTTAAAATATATCTGAATGCCCTAAAATAATCGTTATACCTTTCATTTAAATGGTACTGTTTTTTTCCTAAATGTACATCTGCAACATGTAAAAATTTAGTGGATGTCGTGATTTTCACCATTTATTTCTTAAATCTAAACATGATTTTTTCTTTTTCATTTTTTTCATTATCAATTTTTAGTTCTATATTTTTATTACAAAACTCTTGGACGTAGGTATAAATTTTTGAGGCTTTCTCAAGGATCACTCTCTCATCTGGAATATATTTCAAGAATTTATTACTCGAAATGAAAATGACTTTATGTTTTGCCCTTGAAGTTAACACGTTAAATCTATTCAAATTAAATATAAATTCCTCTTCTGCACTAATCTTATCCAAGTCCGATAATCCGATTGAAGATATTATGAGCTCTCTATCTGAACCTTGGAATTTTTCCACAGAATATACAGTGTTTTTCAAGTGATTCATTAAAGCGCCTTCTGATAAATACGATATTGGTTGAAAAATATCGAATAAATACCGAATAATGGTACGCCCTTGAGCATTGTGAGGGGCGACTACACCTACTCCTTCGGTCCAAAATAGAACCTCCTCTCGTTCATTTTTAGGACCATTCATGTTATAAAAGGAAAAAATTAGTTGGGAAACGATGAAGGCTTCAAATACGCTAATCCCAATTTCAAACTTACGATTGTGGAGTATTGAACACACAACTTTATTCGGATCCAAGATCTCCTTAATCCAAGGGAGAGAAACCTTATTGATATCTCCTTTTAATAAAGCCTTTGCATTTACCTTAAATGCAGTTAAGTCTTTATAGAGCCCCAGTAATGCTGTAAAGGCTACAATATCCTCATGAGATCGATAATTAACCCTTAATTGCTTGCTTGAAATCGAATGCCCTTGCACGTAATAACTGAATAAGCTATCCAGCACAGGCTCGAGATTCTTAGGTGGTATTTTTACTCTGACCGGAGGAAGCTGATTATGATCTCCTACTATCACCACCTTGGTTAAGTAATAAATCTTATCTTCTTCTATTTCTAAATTAAGATTACTCACAGAAACCCTATTGAGGTCGGAAAGAGGTTTCACAGAGAATGAATTTTTGTATATATATTGTAAGCTTGACATAAAGTAATCCGTGGGCAATTGACTTGCCTCATCTACGCAGATTAAATCAAACGCAAAATCATCTTCTACTCGTTCTTGTAAATAATATAGATGATGTGCATTTGCAAAAATAATGCAGGATTCTTCCAATGATTCTTCTAACAATTTCTGTTTTGTCACGGAACGAGACCTCCCGTTAAGTTTCCAAGTTGAGCCGTAGTGCAGTAAATCATCTACATTCCGGCATCCTATCTTTTCCTTGATAGGAGTTTGGGTATCAGACCGTATAAAGATCATCTGAATTAGAGATGAAGGTGTCGGTTTACCATTTTTATCCTTACTGGTTCTTATTTTATCTAACACAACTCGTAATGCTGCATATGAAAAGGATGTTATAAGAATCTTAACCGGTTTTTCTTTTTTCTGATTCTGAATAAGAAACTCATCAATTAATGCTGCAATGGTTTGAGATTTCCCCGTACCTGGAGGTCCTAAAATCCCTGATATGATATGGCGTAGAGAATTTTTAATTGCTACTTCCTGAGAAATATCAGGTTTTGGGTAAATTTTAGTAACTAGGTTATAGTTTTGTTTTAACTCATTAAATTGAGTTAATAGCTCCGGAGCATATAAATAAATGGAAGGGGTCGTGAATTTCCAACTATAAGGGAGATTTAAGATCGGGTCGCTCCTTAAGTGCCATAAACACGCAAGGAGCTCTCCTAACCACGATGTCCCGAATTCTTCTCTGTCAAATAGACCGATCCTTTTATCATTATATAATTTTGAAGACCACGGATCAGAGCTTAAGGGATATATGTACCATTTCTGAGTTTTAGGATTAATCCCTTCATCCTTGCAATTACTAAAAATATCTGCGTACGTAAGTTTAGTTGTAAAGTGGTATCCTTTTCTAACGGGATCCCATTCTATTTTATCTATTCCCACCCTCCATCTAAAAATGCTCCTATCTATTTTCAACCCTCTTTTTGCGTTTGGAATTAGTAGTACCTGAGCCCCTTCTTTAACCTTCATGTTACTAGAGATGCTTACAGTATCGAAGGTGTAATAATATTTCTTTCCGCCAACTGAGAAACCCTTTAAATTAATGATGTTCGCTGAGTTTAATTTTCCGACACTATATTCTGGAAACATTGTCCGATAATGTTCATTCTCCCATTGTTGTAAAGTAGCATTAAGCCGCGAGAACAAATACCATACAAAAGCAATATCATGATAATCATCCGGTAAAATAGCACTGTTATAATCATATCTACTAATTACCCGTGCATTTCTTGAGATTACAAATGTTCCTTGCTTCTGAAATTCATGCCGAATATTATTTATTACGCTTACCTTTAAAATCAACTGCTTGTTTATTTGATCTTTTATTTCTTTCTTTTTCTTAGGATCGATTTCTGCCAAAAACCGGAGCCAATTGGTAAGGTCAAGAAAATTAAAATGAGGAATCCAAAATTGGGGACTAAAATTCAAATTAAATAATTTCCTGGCTATCCCGTGCCACGTATAGTTAATAATGTCAGGAAACCCTACAAATGATTCAGCGAATCCTTGAACATCAAACATTTTTTTGTGTTGATAAGGGTGGCTTACCTCGGTCTCGGAAGGTGAAAAATACAAGAAAATTGATTCATAAGCCGCTCGTGCATGAGGATTATCCAAGATCTCTTTTAGATTCCGCTGGAGCATGTTTTGAAAATTCTCTAACTGATTTGGAGACCAATAAAACACACTCGTGTCAGGACCGTAGTAAGTATCTTGCTCAAAACCATTAATAACAATGTAATCTTCGAGAATATTGCAAATTTCAAAGAGTAAATGGAATCGATGGATGGTCTGAATTGCAAGACGAGCCTCGCTTTCAGAGGTATCACCCTCGTTTACTTTTGCGAATCTATATGTTATAGATGTCCCTGCCGTTGTTTTCTCTCCTTTTAAAGAGAACTGCACGGTCCTAAGCTTTTCAAGGCAGGATCGGAAACGTACAACTGTTTCTAAGGGAATATCTCTGATAAGATATTGATTCAATTTATTAGCGATTTCGTCATTGCTTCTCTTCTCTTTAAGTGATTCTTTCCAGATCTTACACCAATTATTAAAAATCCCATGATATTTTAGCTTAGAAGAGATAAATATGGTAAGAAAGATGCATGTGGCAAAGATTTTATCATTATTTCGGTCATATTCCACGTCAAAATTCAAAGCAATAGGAGAATAACGAGGGATTGCAAAAGATTGAGCTTGTCCTTGGGTAGGATAGGTAATTTGGTCGATAAGTAAGGCTTTGGTCTTTAATCTCAATGAGGGTAATTCCGAATAAAGAGGTTTTGGAATTGATTCTACTTTAATTTTGTCTAAATTATCAACAAGATCGCCAATTGTGTGCAATTTGTATTCTTTTATAAGTTCTTGGGCAATAGATTGAGAAGTAAAAGGGATAAGCTTTAAAGACCAATCTCTGGGTGATGCCCCATCGATCATTCCTAGGGTCATTTTACAATCTTCGATATATTGACAATACCCACAACCTTGGTGGATATTCGTTTTTATTGCTTCTATCGGGCAAGGAGCTTTTTTCCATAGACGTTGTATATCTCGAAGTACTACATCGTAGATACGATTGGCTTCTTTCCAGCTAATATTATTTAAAATAGGAATGGTGAAAAGATCTTGTATAACTATTATTTTCTGTAGCAATTCCTCGTCTCTTAGGGGGAGGATTCCGTTATAATTAGCTCTAATGTAAAATCTGGTATCGAGATTTTTCCTTTTTACATAGATTGCAAGAGTCTTAAGATAATAGAAAATTTCTAGAAAATTCTTTTTACTCACATTTTCCTCCTGAATATACTTAATATCAAATACCGAGATTCCGCATCGGTTTTTGAGTTCTTCTTTTGGAAGTTCCCGAAACGTTCCGTCGCAAGTAATTTCATAAACCTTGTCTACTAACTCATTTAATTGATTCCCTAGAAAAATAATATCTGGTCTTTGATCGGAAAAATCTACCGGAAAAATTTTTATTCCATTCTTAGATGTGAATATTGTATCAAAATAAGCTTCGGGAATTACAAACTGATATTCCAAGAGCATGAGCGTGTTATTTGGACTTTTTAAATATAAATCGTGAAAGGTTTCTAAGGCTTCTTTAGTTAGGAGAGAAGCATTTACCCCTCCGCTCACATTTGGTTGAAAGTGAGAGTTACTGAGCCGCATTAAGTAAGAATATACTTTGTTCTCGTACTCCTTTCCCTTGTCTTTTAGATATTTTTGCTGGAACATTAATCGATCAGGGGGTGTGGAAGGGACAGGGCGTACTGGATCGAACCATAAATGTGGTTTATTCTTCCCCAACTCTAAAAATAGCCTTCGCTTACAATTAGTAAGAATATAGCTTTGGAAAAGCGTCTTGTGAAAATTATTCTTTGGAGTGCGTTTTTTTGCCATTTGTTAACTTAAAAAAAAGATTGATACTTATAAATATTATACGGGAAAAATTATTTACTGAAAGATATCCTGTAATTATTAATATAAATTCTAATACTTTGAAATTCTTTTTTGTTGTCTTTTTTCATAATAATATACTTAATAATAAAGCATTTACGAATTTTTGTTGACACATTTAATACCACCACGGGATTGTACCCCTATTACTTGGTGGTTTTAAGCCCCTTCGAGCAAAACCAGATGATTTAATTTATTTAATTAATGTTGAGGTCATGAAAAATCCTAAAAACCAGTCTGAGAAATATATGAAATAATATAAAATATATAGAAGAAGATAAATAATATAAAATACATAGAAGAAGATTAAGATTATGAGTTCAGTTATGATGGATGATTTGGAATTTTCTAAAAGTAAATTGCTAAAAAGACTAAAAAAAAATACAAAACTCTATGCTTCATTTTTGGAGATTATAAATGAAGCAAAAGATCTTTTGGCAAAATATTCTGTAAACTTTCCAAAATATACTGATCATTCAATTTTTCACTCATTCACCATTATAGAAAATATCGAATTATTACTGGATAAAAAGAATATTAATACTTTAAATGCAGATGAATTATATATTTTACTGAGTAGTTCTATACTTCACGATATTGGAATGTGTATAGAGGTTAATAAAATAAAGGAATTTATTGGTAAGAAAGAATATAAAAAGCTGGTAGAATTATATGAAAAAGACGGTGATATCGATTTCATCAGAAATATTCACCATGAAATCTCTTATTATTTCATTTTAAAAAATTTCGAAGCATTGAAAATCATTGATGAAGATTATGCTGAAGTAATTGCTTTAATCGCCAAAGCCCATAGAAAAGAGAAAATTGATAATTTTGTTGTTTATGAATTAAAAAAGACAGTTAGATCGGGACAGGAATTTGTATGTATGCCATATTTAGCTTGCTTACTGAGATTAGCTGATGAATTAGACATCACTAATAGACGAACCCCAGAAATTATTCATAAATATTATTATCCTAATGAAGAAAAGGGAAAGTTAGAATTTGAAAAACACAAAAGCACCCGTAAAGTGAGTAGAAACGGTATTTTTATAAAAATTAAAGCAAAAACGGACTCTCAAGAAACTTATAATGCATTAAATTGCTTTATCATAAACCTCGTTAGCTTCTTCATATCTTTTTAGATTATTTAATGAATATCCTTTATTGGTCAACGCAAAAATATCATTTGGATCGATCTTAAGTGTTTTTTCTAAATATTTAAGGGCTTCCTCATATCTTTTCAAACTATTCAATGCATTTCCTTTATTGGTCAACGTACTAGTTTCATTTGGATCGATTTCAAGTACTTTATCATAATATTCAAGGGCTTCTTCATATCTTTTTAGATTACTTAATGAATATCCTTTATTGGTCAACACAATAATATCATTTGGATCGATTTCAAGTACTTTATCATAATATTCAAGGGCTTCTTCATATCTTTTTAGATTACTTAATGAATATCCTTTATTGGTCAACACAATAATATCATTTGGATCGATCTCAAGTGCCTTATTAAAACATTCAATGGCTTCTTCATATCTTTTTAGTTCATTCAATGAATATGCTTTATTGGTCAACGTTATAGTATCATTTCGATCGATCTCAAGTGCTTTATTAAAACATTCAATGGCTTTTTCATATCTTTCTAGATCATTCAATGAATATCCTTTATTTAACCAAGCTTCCTTAATTTTAGGATCGATTTTAATGATTTTTTCTAAATATTCAATCGATCTTTTACACTGATTAGCCCTATTTAACATTATTGCTTTACCCATTATCTTATTTATTCTATACTGAGTAATTTTTGGCCATCCTAATCTTCCAAACATTAATGACATTGCTAAACCCTTTTTGTATAAGATTAATAAAGATTGTGATCTTTACTGAGATCGTGTGGATAGTATGGATGCAAAATACAATATGTGGCTTGCGTTCAAAGTCAATCCTTGTTCGTGTGGATAGTATGATTAGATTACGATAATGCTTCGGAATATTTACAGTCAATCCTTGTTCGTGTGGATAGTATGTAGACAATTTCATTCCATCAGTTTTGATAGCGAGTCAATCCTTGTTCGTGTGGATAGTATAGAATTGCTTGGATTGTTCACCCTATATGTGGCAGTCAATCCTTGTTCGTGTGGATAGTATGCTTTAACACAAGACTATGAATGTGAGGATGGAAGTCAATCCTTGTTCGTGTGGATAGTATTATAAATCTCAAAAATGATAATCCTAATGGTGCAGTCAATCCTTGTTCGTGTGGATAGTATAAACGAGAAACAATCTTTAGGAAGTATCAATACAGTCAATCCTTGTTCGTGTGGATAGTATAGAAAAAAACTAATTAAAATATTGGAGGATGAAAGTCAATCCTTGTTCGTGTGGATAGTATACTACTTCTTTTATATTCTATTGGGGTTACGTGAAAAATTTCTTTCTATAGTATGTAGAATGTTCCATCTATATAAAAATGATTATTATTATTTTCATCGGTTAAAATGATCTGTTTGAACTTTTTTCAGACTTTCAAACTGTATATATTTATATAAAATTGTCAAATATAAGTCATAACGATCCAAAAAATTAATAAAATGAATACCAAAAGCCATTTAGTAATAGCAGCATTATTACATGATATTGGGAAACTTGGATATCGAGCGGGAGAAAAGGGAACTCATCAGGAAATAGGTAGCAAATTGATTCAAGAACACTATGATGATTTGTTACCTGGAGTAAGTGGTCTTATCTCGATGCATCACGATGAGATAGATATATTTAAAGAAGCGGGATATAAAATCCTAAAAAGGTTGGTGATTGCGGATTGGTTAGCTTCATCAGAACGTATTGGAATAGAGAAAAAGGAAAGTGTTAAGAAAGTTGGATTGACACCAATATTTTCAAAGATTTCAATATTTCCATCTAAAGAAACCAAAACTAAATTTTCTTATTTAGGAGAACAGCTCACTCTTGATAATAATTCTAAGGAAATTTTTCCTTATACCTTAAAAGATGTTTCTAATATTATAGAAGACAAATTTCAGTTGAACTGGAAAACATTCAAATCAAAGTTTGATAATATTAAAAATTACAGAGGGGATTATTCAAAAATCTTTGAGTTTCTGTTATCACTTCTAAAGCAAAGTTTTAAATTTGTGCCGTCGGCTGCTTACGGTGTTGAACCTGATATTAGTCTTTTTGATCATTCAAAGATTGTGTGTGCTTTCGCTATTGCAATTGATAATTATTTGAATGTAAATAACCTGACCAATGAAATTGAGTTCTTAAATGATATAGGTCAAATCTTAAAAGAGATATATTATAAGGGAGAAGCCTATATAGAAACTATTAAAAAAGATGAAAGTAAAAGAAAAATTTTAGCAGAGACTCCAATTTTTGCAATTATTCACGGAGACTTTTCAGGAATTCAAAATTTTATTCACTTAATCACCTCGAAGTCAGCAATGAAAACTTTGAAAGGGAGATCTTTTTTTCTTAGTCTCCTAACTGATGCCATTGCCAGATATATAACCCAAGAATTGGATCTCACAGAAGCTAATATTCTATTTGCCGGCGGAGGTCATTTTTACTTAGTAAGTCATAATTATAAAGACTTGAGATCTATAATAAAAGTTATTAGTATAAAAGTCAATAAAATCTTTATCGAACAATTCAACTCAAATATATATCTCGCCTTGGATCTTCTCCCTATAACGATTGAAGAGTTACTGACTGATATTAATAAAATATGGAAGAATATCAACAATAGAACAACAATACAGAAGAAGAAAAAGTTTAAAGTTTTACTTGAAACTTTAGGAGAGAGTTACCATGCTCAATTATTTGGACCTAATGAAGATTCCGCGAAGAAGATTGAACGATGTGCAATATGTAATTCATTCCAAAAACTGGAACCTATCCCCGATACAGATGATAAATGGTGCACTCAATGTAAAAGTTTCAAGGATTTATCTGTTAGATTAAAAGGAAGCAACTATTTAAGAATTTCCTCAAAAAGAGATGAAAGTTTCAATACTATTTTAAGTGAATTTAACGGTGCAATAGAGCTAATTAATTCTGCCACCATGAAAAAAGATCTTTATTCGATTAATAACCCAAGGGAAAAAAATACATTAGGAGACATTTTATTACCTATTGCAATTCCCCTCAATCAAGCAGGAGATATTCTTACCACCGATACATTAGCAGAAAAGGCTTTTGAACGAACCGGTTTTAATAAGTTAGGAATTCTTAAAATGGATGTAGATTCATTGGGGGCTATTATCCAGAAGGGTCTGGGGAAAAATAATACGATTTCGAGGGTATCCACATTAAGCACGTCTTTAAGTCTATTTTTTAGGGGACACGTGTCTAGACTCATTCAAAGTGTATTTTCGGATTCAGTATATCTAATTTTTTCTGGAGGTGATGATCTCTTTGCGATCGGCTCCTGGGATAAAATTATTGAATTTGCATATTGCCTTTATAAAGATTTTAGAAAGTTTACAGCATTTAATCCTGATATAACTTTAAGTGCAGGAATTATTATTAAGGCACCGAAATATCCTATTATGAGAGCTGCGTTCTTGGTTGAAGATGAGTTAGAGAAAGCAAAAAGTTTTGAAATCTTTAATCCGAATTTTAATACAAAAAATAAAGTTTCACTTTTTGGATCTGTTTTGAACTGGGATTGGACTCATGAAAAAGAAGTAGAATATAAGAGTATAACTCAACCGGAAGAATACCATAGAACCCAGATACTTAAAGTAATGGAAAGGAGTGATGAGGGCGAAATCAATGAGAAAATCGTCTCATGGGTAAGTTCACAGTCTGAATTTGCTTTAGCAGTCATCTTAAAAGATATTTTTGTCTATTTAATTAAAGAAAAGGATTTTTCAAAATCGATGCTTCATAAAGTTGAGAATTCTATTAAGGGAATGAAAAATTTATTAGAAGACTCCCTTCAAGGAAAAATTAGAGTTCCTAAGTTATGGAGATTAAAATATTATTTACGTTCTGTATTACAATCCAAGGATAATGAAGTTAAAAAACTAAGTAACTTCATCATCCAATTGTTTGAAATAATTATTAAGAATAATCTTTTTACACCAAATTCAAGTTTACAAATAAGAAATATAGAATTTATTTCTGTCGCAGTTCAATGGGCAGATTATTTAACAAGAATATAATAAAAAAAAACAAAAATAAACACATGTAGGTAAAATATAATGTCATATGGTAGGGGTCAAAGAAGAGGACCAAGTTTAAAGCAAGAGATGTTTGATCTCGCAAAACAAATAGCAGAGAACTCAAATAGATTGTTAAAAAAGGAGACTACTGAAGATATCGAACTTTTTCTTAAATTAACCGAAAAATTTGGAGAGAAATGTTCAGTAAAAATCTCAACATCCCAAATTCGAGCAATTTATACAAGAGTCAAACGTTTATCTGATAAGTATGAGGTTTGCAAAAAAGATCTGAACCTATTACGGCCAAAACTAGCATATCAAAAAGGAAGGTTTTCCGATCTAGAGCCGTTGACTAAAGTGTTAGATCATTTGATTAAAAATGTAAAAGATGATGCTACATTAAAAGGATTTAAGGAGTTTTTTGAAGCAATTATAGCCTATCATAAAGCATATGGAGGTAGAGAATAGAATGGAAGAATATCAATTAAAAGGAAAAGTAATCCTAAAAGGAAAAATTAGAATAGAAACAGGACTAGCCATAGGAGGTAGTAAGGCTTCACTAGATATTGGAGGGATGGATAGTCCCGTAATAAAGGATTCAAAAGGAGTACCTTATATTCCTGGTAGTACCCTAAAAGGAAAATTAAGAAGCCTTCTAGAGCAAAGTCTTTACCCTTTGAGAAATAAAGATAAAGACGACGGATTTGGTTTTTTTGACGAAAAAATGGTGATTCATAAGTTCGAGGATGGAACAATTGATGAGGTTATTAAGATTTTTGGAGCTCCCGAAGTGAAAGAGCCTGTAAGAGGTATCTTTCGAGATATGTATCTCGATCTAGAGCATTTCGAGGAAAATAGAGATGAACTTTTTAAGAACCTAGATTTAGAATATACCGAGGATAAAATTGAGAATACAGTTGATAGAATCTCGGCAAGAGCAAATCCAAGGCATTTAGAAAGGGTACCTAGGGGTACCAACTTTAATTTCGAAGTTATTTTCGATCTTTATTCAGAGAACGATAAAGCTTTACTTCGAACTTTGTTACAAGCATTGAAACTTCTTGAAGATGATTATCTTGGAGGAAGTGGGACGAGAGGAAGTGGAAAAGTGGTTTTTGAAGAATTATCAATGATCCTTAGACCAGTAGAATATTATACCGTGAAGAAGGACGAAATTTTACTAGCCGATCAATTTTCTCTAACCGATATTAAAAATGAACAATGGTTTACAGATGTTTTTAGTAAAATTAATCTCTAAAGAAAGGAATTATTTTAGCATCGGCAAGGATTACTCTGATATTTTGAGTGTAATCGTACATAATGATACATTATTTAGTGCTATTTGTAATAATTTCAGAAAACTCTATGGTAAGAGTGAGTTAGAGAGCTTCTTAGAAGAAATAAATTCAGCTAGTGAAATTGAAAACCCGGTCTTTAAGATTTCTTCGAGTTTCCATTTTATAGATATCTATAAGGATGGTAAAGTGGAAGACATTATTTACTTTATCCCTAAACCGTTAATTCAGTTTCCCTTTACAACGGAGTCTCAAGAATATTTGGATCAGAATCCTAAAATGTTTAAAAAAATTGAATTCATTTCTCTCGAATTAGCAAGGAAGCTAAAGGAAAATAAAAAGATTTCATTCAGCCAATATCATATTATAGGGAACAAATTTCTTGTAGACAATGAAGATCTGGAGAAACTCGGTTTAATCAGATTTCTTTCCCTCTTAAGTAAGCCTGATCCTAATCTCGAAAGGGTTGAAAAAGTGATTCGAAATAAGATTTCCATATATGAAATACTAGATGAACAAAAAGTTAGAATAAATCGTAAAACCAAAGAATCCGAACCTTTCACTTGGCCTAAACTGAAGTTAAGTGTTTCCTCCTATTTTATAAATGAAGAAAAGAGAATTGATTATGAGTTAGTCCCTGGTTATTATTTTATTTTTGATGATTCACACTTAGATCCTGAAATACGCAATAAGATCAGGGCATCAATTAACTTGATCATGGATGAAGGTATTGGAGGTAGGAGGAGCTTGGGATGTGGATTGGTAGATGATATTGAATTGATTGAATTAAATGAGACGTTTGCCTATTATAATTTATTAATTGATTCCAATATAGATGGTTGGTTCATGAATTTATCTTTAGTCTATCCGAGCTTAGAAGATCTACAAAATATAGAATTTTTTAACATCTATGGACGGAGTGGGTACGTATATTCTATTGAAAGTGTTTCCGCAAGGTTTAATGATGTTAAATTTATAGAAGAGGGTTCTATATTCAGGAAAAAAGTGCGAGGGAAGCTAGTCCAAGTGGCGCCCGCTGATTTTTCATCTAGATATCATTCAGTATATAAAAATGGGATCGGATTCTATTTAAATCTAGGAAATCTGGAGGTGAAGTAAAAGGTGAGTCAGCAAAACTCTTGCAAACTTTCGATCGAAGGATTGTCCCCGTTATTTATAGGCTCTGGAAATACTTATTCACAACTGGATTATATTAGTGCTGAGGGAAAAATTCACATTTTAGATTTTGATAAGATTTTATCACAAGTTCCTGAGGAATTGATAGACGATTTAACAAATGATATTAACAAGAACTTTTGGAATAATAAATGGCAAGGTAATGTTGAGGAATTCTTAGAAAAATATAAGTTAAATTGGAGAGACTTCATAGAAAAAAGTTATGATTTGAGAGGAGACATTGGAGATAATGAAATTAATCAATTTATAAAGACAGGAGACCTCATCTACATTCCAGGATCAAGCATCAAGGGAGCAATGAGAACAGCAATTTTATTTGATATCTTGAATAAACACCCAAGAGAGAGAGAAAGATTCATAAGAAGGATCCTTTCTGATTTTAACCATAGAGAAATCATTCAGTTAATTCAATCGGATGGGAAAACTGATTTGCTCCGAGCTTTAATGGTTACTGATCAAGCCTTGAAAAATCATACTTCCTCCATAAAAGTTGATGAGTCTACTGTTTATCATTTAAGGAATAAACAGCCAACAATCCCAATTTTTAATGAGGTTTTAGACAAAGGATTTCAAAGCGAAGGTAGGATAAAGATCAATCGAAAACTTGTAGATTCCGGAACTTTGATCTCTAATTATTTTGATCTTCATGCTGAAAATCTCATAAAAGCTATGAATTCTTTTTCTAAAACGATAATAAACCATGAATTGAGGACATTCATAAAACAACAAGATACTAATTTAAAAGAAATAATTACGTTTTACGAGAATCTTCAAGCTCAGATAAACTCCTTGAACGATAAGGAATGTATTTTACGATTAGGACAAGGTTCCAGCGCATTAGGTCTTACTCTATTCTTGAATTTCTCTGATAAGAAAGAAGTAGTACGAAAATTTAAAGGACTGGAAATAATACGCTTTGATTTACCAGATCGAAGAAATCCTCAGAATACAGTTGCCAAACAAGGAAGATTGTTGGTCTTGGTCGATAGAAATTCACAATACAGACCTCAAATCAATGAGACATGGTTGTGTTCGGTAAAATCTACTCGACGCAATAGTAAATATGTATCTCTATTGGAGAAAATAACACCCTCTTTTGATATCGAAAGATTAGGCGATTTATTATACCCTCTTACTCGAAAATTTGTGATTTCAGCGGATAATAAGCTTTTTTTTCCATTTGGGTGGATTAAAATAACCTGGGAATGAATAGAATTGTAAAATTATCAAATTAAATTCAAATAAACAATCCTATATAAAAAGATGAAGCTAAAACTCTTGCATTTATTACTAACAGTGGATAGGAATATCGAAGAAACATCCACACAATTAAGGGGATTCATCGGAAATCAATTTAAAAAATACGTCGAGCTACATCATCACCTAGACTCTTCCGAGGGAGACAGCAAGCTAAAACACGAATATCCGAGAATTCAGTATAATGTAAAGGGAAAAAAAGCGATCCTTCTCGGTATTGAGGAAAAGGCAATTTCTGTACTAAAAAATGTAGTTATGAATGTGAAGGAACTTATTCTGGGATCTAACACATATAATATCGTTGAATTCAATGCTCATTATGAGGAAACGGAGTTTGGTATCGTAAATTCGGGAAAAGTTCTCTCGTATAAGTTTAATTCTCCCTGGCTTGCCCTTAATAGCGAGAATTATAAGAAATTTATCATAGCTACGATTAAAGAGAGGAGAAAATTGCTGAAAAGCATCCTAATAGGGAATATTTTATCGATGTCGAAGCATTTAGGATACGATGTTACCGATACAATTCACGTAGAGATTGAATTGACTCCCAATAAGGTGTTCTATAAAGACGTGCCGTTGGTGGGGTTTAAAGGAATATTTGAGACTAATTTCTTAATACCCGATCATATAGGAATAGGAAAAGCAGTTTCTCACGGGTTTGGTATCGTGAAGAGATTTTCTAATGTTAATCTTTAATAATAAAATCTTAAATCACCGGTATTATAAAGGAGGTGTGCTGTAAATAGTATAGGTGGAGAATTTTTACGTAACTCCCATGGAATGATAGAAAAGTAGTATACTATCCACGCGAACAAGGATTGAAAGACTCACCCGGTAGTTGTTTTACAATAGATTTTATACTATCCACGCGAACAAGGATTGAAATGCGTCTTCCAAGTGTAGCTCTTCACAACTCATCATATTATCCACGCGAACAAGGATTGAAATAATTGGATGTCCCTCTACACACACCCCATCACATATTATCCACGCGAACAAGGATTGAAAATTCTAATTTTTACCATTCTTCATATCATCTCCGATTATCCACGCGAACAAGGATTGACTTAGATAACACCGGATGAATTCACATAATCAATCATATTATCCACGCGAACAAGGATTGACTGATTCTTAAAGATTTTAAAACCTTCTCTACTCTATATTATCCACGCGAACAAGGATTGACTCGCTATCAAAACTGATGGAATGAAATTGTCTACATACTATCCACACGAACAAGGATTGACTAGCAGGATTCTTTGTTAAAAAATGTCCTAACATAAATTATCCACGCGAACAAGGATTGATTCCCATATCCAATATGTCCTGCTTCATGACAAATAAAATATCCACACGAACAAGGATTGAATAGATTTTAGGACTTTTTCCACTTTTGGAGTAGCATATTATCCATTAGAACAAGGATTGAAATGAGTATCGCTCTTAGTATCGCCCTTAACCGACATAATATCCACTCGAACAAGGATTGAAAAAAAAAAGAAAGGATTTTAGTCTCTCAAAAAAGAGGAAATGTTTTAAATATGTATTAGACAATATTATTAATTACTTCATGAAAGGTGTCTTTAAGAATGATCTTGATATCAAATATTGGTACTCGTGATGTACAGTATAAAGGGCAAATAATAGAAAAGACACAAGTTAGAGAATTTGGTAAAAAACTATTAGAAAATTATGAAATAGAAAAAAATTTTCTCTCATTCCCATTAATAAAACCCTTTTTAGACAGGTTTTCTACTAAATTGAAGGGAATCTATATTTTCACTACTAATCAACCTCCAGGAGACAAAAATAGAATAAGCGATACTCTCTATTCTGGCCAAATTATTGAGAAATGGATCGAGGAATCCTATTCGATACATTTAGAGCGATTTGAATGCAGCATAAATCCTACGGACTATGAGCAAATTTTTAGGTATTTTACACCCTTCTTCACAAAAAATGGTAATGTATTTGAAAGAACTGAAAAAAGGATAATATCATTATCAGGAGGGACTCCACAAATGAACGGGGCGCTATATATCATCATTTCTTCATTTTTCCCTCGAAATAATGAGTTTTATAACGTATTTAATGGAGAGTTAATACCTATTAAACATGAAAATACCATCAATAAGGTCTTTTTAAGAAATGCGAGTATAGAACTTCTGAAAATTCATGATTATCAGTCTATTATCAAAATTTTAGATCAGTATAACGTTCAACAATACAATATCAAAAGTAATGAAACACTTCTCGGTCTATTAACTTATGCTCACTCACGTAAAAATTTTGACTTTAAAAAGGCAGATGAGGAAATTAAAAAGGTGCTAATGTTAATTCCCAGTTCAGAACATTATCGGTTTGAAGGTTGGGTATTAGGAGATATGATAAAAAATCCTAAAGACCTTATAAAAGAATTATACTGGAAAATTGAGATATGCTACATTAATGATGATTATCTTGCGGTTATTGCACTTTTATTCCGACTCGAGGAATCGATCCTCCTCCAATTGTTGCATTATTTCTTTCAAGAAGATCTCCTCAATTTCTATAATGCTGGTTGGTGTAAAGAAGGAGATAAATCCCCTGAAGAAGAGAATTTTAAGGAATCACATCCAATGGTATATTCATCTTTCTGCCAATTTCTTAAAAATAATAGTTTTATTCATATGGATGCTCACTTATGTCTTAGTTATTATTTGCAAAACAAAGAACAAGAGCTATGGAACAAGTTGCAGAACATAAAGTTCAAGACACTTCCTCTAAACGTCAATCCTAACGTATTTGATCGCCCCGCGGAATATTATATAGCGGTTCTAAAAAAAAATTCTATTCGATCTAAGGATATTTGGAAAATTGGGAGATTCTTGGATTTACTTGATAAAATCAATAAATATTGTTATGATTATAAAAACGACGATAGGAGAGAGAAGGATTACGGACATAAAACCAGTCAGAAAAATCTTGGAGTCTTGAGGAATACTTCTCTATATGGTCATGGATTCAAACCGGTTACTAAAGAAATAATCGAGGAATTATATGGAAATCCTATTGAGGAGCTTATGAGGGAATTAAAACAAGATTTAATATTTTTCTTAAGTAAACTGTTAGACACAGACCAAAATGAAATAAATCTAGAAAATATTTTTCATTCCATTAATGCTGTTATAAAACAGTATATACTTACTATTTAACTGATTGGAATGGTTTATTCTATTTCATGATTTTGGAACGTAGAGAAAAATTCCATTAGCAAACATAAAATTTTAAAAAATCTTAATTATTAAATAGAAGATGCGCTGTATATACTATAGGAGAAAATTTATTACGTAACCCTAATAGAATGTGAAAAAAGTAGATAGTATCCACACGAACAAGGATTGACTTCATTATTTCCACTCCAAATTATTGATTACCCAATAGTATCCACACGAACAAGGATTGAACGGTTGGTTTTTTATTTGTTGGTATGATAACCACATAATATCCACACGAACAAGGATTGAACGTCTATACATAATATATCTTGCTTTATCATTACATACTATCTACACGAACAAGGATTGACTATAAGCCCATTCTCTTATATCATCTATTGTCAAATAGTATCCACACGAACAAGGATTGAAAGGGACTTTACCAATTCTTATGATTATCTTGTAAATAGTATCCTCACGAACAAGGATTGAAAGACAGTTTTATCAGAGAATTTCATTGCGTTTCTAAATATCCACGAGAACAAGGATTGAAATTAAACATTTTTCTTCAATCCCTATTTTTATACATTTTATAAAAGGGATTGAATATACTTCCATATTCTATAAAAACAAGTTCTTTTTTTAATAGAGAATACAAATATCTGACTTCATTTGCTCCCGTTCAAGTAGTAGTTAAAGCGATTTTATCACAATTTTTCTTTATAAAGAACAGATTTATATTACGATTATACATTTAAATAATTGACAAGAATTATCATAGATTGTAATTATGATAAACCCAAATTTCAATTTAAAACATGGTCCCTACTTACACCCTGGATTTTTGTCTTTTGGTAGTGTAAGTAATTACACTCTGATATCGCCCTCCTCTCCCTATTATATTTTGACGCTTGTTTGCGTCTCGTAGAGTAGGGACCACCCTTTTTATCATTGTTTTATTAATTAAACGGATATAAATCTTTAGTCTCTTGAACTTTATATCGTTTAACACCATGTTTTAAGATGATGAATAGAGATAAACCTGAATTTGTACTCGCAAGAAAAATGCTAATTCAGGATGCTTTGGATGAATTCATTAATAAAAAGGGATTTAGAGATTTCTCTCGGAGTGCTTTTTGTGCTATTGCGAAATTTGGCCTTCAATTAGACGCGAAGCAAGAAAATTTATTTAATTCTGAGGAATGGTCCAATCCCGAATGCAAGGATGAGTTAATAAAAAAGGTTAAGAAATTTTTAGTTAAACATATAAAATGATTAAGTACTACTCCCATTTTTTGGGTTTAATGTTGATGCTTTATTTAGTATATATTTCTACTGAATTTATCTCTTGATTAAATTCCCGATCTGTCATTTTCTCTCTTACTTATCTCAATTTTTCTCTTGGAACTTTTACATCTTCTCCAGATAGGGTTTCAAGATACTGTTCCTGTTTGCCTTAAAAACAAATTTCATTTGAACTTTAAATTTTACTGCTTGATTTTTAATGGGATGTGGCTTTTTCAAATTTATCAGTAAATAATTTTTACCCCTTGACAGTTCTCATGTCTTTAAAATTAAATCTTTTAGACTTTCTATCCAATGTTAAATTAAACTTCCATTCTTTTTCAATTATTTCAAAATTAATATTAGGGGTAATTTTCTCATTAAGTAGATTAGTAGGCAAATATGAGTTTTAATTAAAATTATTATTATTATTTTAATCTCCTAGATTAAAGCTCTCAAAAGTTTAAAATAACCAAAAAATTATTAATACTACATCAAATAAATCAATCAAAAGATAATTTCAATATTTTTCATGAATCAAATTAGTAAAATAGAAAAGAATTTGTATGAACTTCTAGAAGTCAACGAAAAAGAAATATCGATTATTATTCCTGTCTTTAATGAAGAAAATAATATTGCTCAATTATTAAAACAGATACCAAAAAATGAAAGAATCGAAATTGTTGTTGTTGATGATGGCTCTAGTGATGGTACAGCAGATGTAATAAATGAATTAAATATCAAGGTTACTCTAATCCGACATAAAATTAATACAGGTTATGTCCAAGCATTATTAACCGGAATACAAAAATGTAAAGGAGACATTATTGTTACTTTAGGAACATTTGAAGATTATTATCCTTATGAAATTATTAATTTATTGGAACCAATTATCAATAATAGAGCAGATATTGTCATCGGTTCTAAATATAAGGGTAGAATTTATGGAGAAATTTCGAGCTTTAATAAATTTGCCAATAAACTTATTGAAAAACCTTTTTTTTTAGTATTTGGTGTAAAAATATCAGATAGTCAAAGTGGCTTTAGAGCTTATACCAGAGATTCACTAAAAATATTTATGGATATACATGAATATAGTTCTTATAAATTTTTTATTTTATCCATAATAAATGCTTTAAGCTTTAATTATAGAATTTTAGAAGTTCCTATTACTTATATCCAAAAATTCTATGGATTATATTTTACCGATAAAATAAGAATTACCCTCGAAATCGTCTTAATTATAGGGAGATATTTTTTTAAAAGATATAAGTTTAGAACAGGGAGAAAGTATAGAAAGTATACACAATATATAAAACATTTCCAAAATGACATTTTTAAAAAAAGAAGAGAAGCAGACCAACAATTTCTTGCAAAATTCCCTGAAATATCTGATTTACATTCAAAAATTTATAAAAATCAACTTCAAATACAAAAAACAGAAAGTATTAAGGAAAAAGCCATATGGAGATATGGTGATGATATCAAATTTATTAAACCTTACTATGAAGAATTAGATTCAAAAGAAACTTTTTCATCAGTAAAACTAGCTTTAAATAATCCAATATTAAGAAAAATTGTAACAAAAAAAATAAATTTTTCAAATATAGATAATAAGGCTATTTATAATTTGATAAAATCCCTTCCCAAAATTGATTTACATTGTCACTTAGGAGGATGTGGAAGAATACATGATCTTTATGAAATTGCTAATACGTACCTTGATGACAATTTACTCTTAGAAAAAATCAAGCTTTTTTTTAAAAAAAACAAACAATTAGATATAGAAACATTCTTCAGAAAAAATCCAAAAGAAATTGTAAAAGAAATCTTTTTGTTAAATGATAATGATGTACTAAAACCAGATTATTTTGCTTGTATCATTAAATATCTCTTTAAGTTCAATAATTTAGATAAATTGAATTATTTTTATACAAAAAAATTAGATTCTGGAGAAATTGTTTCTCTTATTAACGACGATAAACCCAATTTACACTTTTTCGGAGTAGGATTAAAAAATTATCTCCAATTTGGTGATTGGGGTGGCTCATCATTATTACAAACGGAGAAATCACTTAAAAAAGCAATTAAGTGTTTATGTAGTTTTGCTAGAGATCATAATGTAAAATATTTAGAATTAAGATTTAATCCATTTGGGTATACCAAAAATGGTCTATCAGGAAAACGGGTCTATGAAGTTATAAGAGATGCTGTAATTAAATATCAAAAGGGAATCATATTTAATTTTATTTTTATATCAGGAAAACCAAAGCAGGATACTGATAATGAGAAAATTAGATTTAAACAGAGACTATTGCATTTAATTAATTTGTATCTTGAGATCTGCGAAGATCAAGAAAGAATGAATAAAAGTGATATATTAAGATGGCACCCGAAATTAGTAGGATTTGATTTGGCTGGTCTTGAAGATTTTTTTAATTTCTATACCAGGTATGGATATGGAAATATTATTGAATCTACCAGAGACGATTTAAAGCCTTTAATGGATAGAGGAATATATATCACAATTCACTGTGGAGAGACGAAACCAACCTCAAATCTATCAAAAAGAGAAATAGGGAGTTGGAATAAATCAGTTCGAGATGCAATCGGTACGTTTAATACAAATCGTCTCGGTCATGCTCTAAACATTCATGATTCTGTTTTATTAAAAAAATTAGCTAAATCCCAAACAACAATAGAGTTATGTCCCTCTTCAAATTGCCAAATAAGCCATTATCGAAAAACTCCTTGGGTATTCTTAAAAAGAAATCAAGAAAAATTAAAACAAATCAATGAAAAAGAATTTAATGATTATCCTCTTAAAAAATATCTTAAAAACAAATTAAAGATTACTATAAACACAGATGATCCTGCTATTTCTAAGACGGATTGGACAAAAGAAATATTTGTAGCATCGGAATTATGTGAAAATAATTTAACCATTGAAGAGATTATCGAATTCATATATAATGGTGTTGAAGGATCATTTATATCAAAATGCGCCCAAAATGAATTAAAGTCTCTTTTTAATAGAGAGATTGAAAATATCCTAAATACATTGTAAAACCAATCTTTCAAGATTTTATAACCTATGATTTTAATTCTAATTTCAAGATACTCATTTTCGTCATCACCACTATATGTAAAGGTAAATCCTGCTTTTATGGCAACATCCATATCATCAGTAGTGAATCTCGCATAATCATCTCCCATGGCACCATCATCACTTAACTGAATCCCCCATTCCTTCCATTCTCTAAATTTTTTAGCAAGTGCTTCGAAAATATTAATAAAATCATCAATAGTACCAGCATTAGCCGTAATCCATTTATTCCTCCATGTTGTTGCATAAAATTGTTTAAAAATTGAACTACACCTCTCAACTATCGTTTTTAATTACTATCTAATACTAATACAAGATATTAATAAAGAAAAAATTCAATTTCTTGATTAAATTAAAATTCTGTATTAATTCATTATAAGATAAGGAAAGATCTTAAAAAGACGGAAGTTTGACCATTAATCATGGTGGATGGTATAATTCCTAATTTAAGAACCTACTTTTTTAGGAGGGGGCACCACGGTGGGACACCAGAGAGAGAAAGGAAAAAGACTAAGTAAAACTTTTATGCCTAAAATTCTATAGTTTTAATAAGATTTGCTTAAATCAATTAAAAAAATCCATATACGGTGTGAATTTTGGAATTACAATTAAAAGAAATAGGGATAAAAAATTTTCTTAGTTATAAAGATGCTAAATTCATAGATCTTAAAAATTTTAATGTTCTAATAGGTAAAAATAGTTCAGGGAAGTCCAATTTGGTTAAAATTTTAGAATTTTTAAGGGAGAGATTTTACAGTACAAATTTTACTAAAAATTATTTTTATAATGAAAATGATTCTAAAGCTGAAATTTATTTGAGATTTCTTTTATCAAAATCTCTTCGAGAAAAAATTTTTCAAAAATTATATATAGGGAATTATATGCAAAAAGCATTTATTCGTAATGAAAATGATGAAGGACATCTTAAAAGAAATGAATGGAATAAAGAAGAAATTGCAATTAAATGGTTATTGAATAATGATATTTATAAATTTTTAGATTTAAATTTAAATTATATACATGAATTGAATAGAATTATCATCACGCGAATATCGATATATAATAGAAAGTTTGATAAATCTCAAACTTTATTTTCAGCTAATTTTACCAATAACACTTTAAAGACTGAATATTTAGACTTAAGTATGTTATCATCGAGAGATAATCCTCTTCTATATTTTTTTTCAGATTTTACTTCGGCAGAAATTGGAAATAGTCAGAGTCCGTTAAATGAGATATTTATCAACGTTTCCAATTTTAATAAAAATCCTATTTTACAAATTTTATTAGAATCTCTTTCAAAAAATTTTTTTAACGCAATTCATCACATCCCTGGCAAAAGAAAGTTTGATCCAGATTCAAGTAGAGATAAACTTGCTAATATAAACCTTGCTGCTGATGGAACAAATTTAGTTAAAATTATTCACAAAAAAAAATTAATGAATGAAGATTACTGGTTAAATGAATTGAATAGTAAATTAAAAAGTTATATGCCCGAAGTAGATCGACTGGGTGATAATATTGATATTAATTCTGATCGGGTTATTCTAACTCTAAAAGAAAAGGGTCTAGAAATGGAATTAAAACATGAAAATTTGGGTGCAGGAGTTTTACATATTGCACATTTTATAGCATACATAATGGAATTAGAAGAAGAAAGTATTTTATGTATTGAAGAACCAGAATTGTTCATTTTCCCAGGTCTTCAAAAATTAGTTCGAGATGCATTCATTAAAAACAGTTTAAGAAATCAATTTTTTATCACCACCCACTCACCACATTTTCTTTCAAGAGATTTCGATAATTCAGCAATATATAAAATTCAAAAGGTTAATAATTCCACTTTAGTCGAGAATATTTCAGATGAAAACATATCGGAAGTATTTAAAGAATTAGATTTAAGTCTTTATGATTATCTTCTGTATGATGGAATATTATTCGTTGAAGGACAAGATGATATAAACGTATTTAAAATCATTTTAGAAGAAATTTTCGAGCCAACATTTAAAATTACTCAATGTTATGGTAAAAAAAATATGCCTTATTATGCGGAAGCAGAAATTTTAGATCTTCTTACCAGTAGTGACCTAAATTTCTTATTTTTGTTAGATTTAGACAGAAGTAATGAAAATATCTGGTCAAAAATTAATAATGACAGACTTAAAAGAATTTTAGGAGAACATACACTTAAGCTTTTTTCCTATGAAATTGAGAACATCTTTCTCCAACCAATTTTGATAATTGATTACTTAAATACTAAAAATAAGATTCAAGACATAATTACAGATTCCAGATGGTTATTTGAAAATTTAGAACGCATTTTTACTAAGAACGGCGAAAATAATTTAAAATATATCATAAAAAAGTTTATTGATTCTAATTACGACTGGTTTGGAAGAGATGATTGTGATTATATCTATAATGGGTCTGAAGATATTAGCACATTGGATGATTTGTATAATTACTGGATTGAGAGAATAGAAGAATTATTAAATAGGAAAGATGAATTTTGTGAAGTTAAAATTAAAGAGAAAGCTAAATTCGTTGAAAAATTCAATGAAATTAAAGAAGCATATGATAAGCACTATAGCAAAAAAGAGTACTTTAAAATAATTTCTGGTAAAGATGTTATTAAAGAATTAAAGGTTCTTTTAACGAATAGATTTAAATTATCAGAAACCATTTCAGTAGAGAATTTGTCAATACATCTAATAAAATTTTTAAATGACTATAACTACTTACTTCCAGAAGAAGGAAAGGAACCAGATATCTTTAATTTTAAAGACGAATTTCTAGCATATGAACAACAGAAAATACCAATACTCGAAGAACAATTAATTGACTTTATTAATTATCTTGAAAAATTGAAGAAATTAATTATTGGAATACAAACAAAATTAGACTGTGAATTCCAAAAGCATTTTGAAAGACTAAATCGAATGGATTTCCAACAGATGTTTAATTTCTTAATTAAAAGATGGAATCTGAATTTATGATATGATTTTATTACTCAAATCATTAAAGTAATTCATTAAATTAATTTTCCCCCGAGGAATGAGGAGGGCGCCATTGCGGATAAGAAAAACTTATACCTAAAGTAAAGTTTATATTCTCAACCAAGACATTATGTATAACATGCCATTCACAAAAGACAAAATTGAAGGAATTGTAAAGTGCAGTTTACAGAAATTAAGAAGACTCGATAAACATTTACTTGAGATTAATGTAAATGAAAGAACGATTACTCATAAATTAGCTGAATATTTAAAAGAGCTAGTTCCAGAATTCAATGTTGATTGTGAATATAATCGATTTGAACATAATGAAATTGACGATTTAGTGAAAAGACTTGATCTTCCACAAAAAAACGTTAGTTGGGATGATACTGAAGCCAAAACTGTTTTTCCCGATATTATAGTTCATAAACGAGGATCACAAGACTTTAATCTTCTTGTTATTGAAGTCAAGAAATTTCCAAGTTCTATCTCTGGAAAGGTTGATAGAAATAAACTTAAAGCATTTACAAAAGACCCTTATAATTATAAATTTGGTCTATTTTTAAAAATCAATTTAGTTGATGAAAGGGATGATCTTGAATGGTATAGTGGGGGAATCAAGATTAGTGATTAGTTTTTTACTGATTAAGATTGCTACACAACATATTTTACAAGTCGTTGGGAGAATCACATAAGAAATGATATCAAGATCTTCTAATTTGAGACTCTACCTTTTTAAGAGGGTCACCACGGGGGAGGGAGGTAATATAGGGTGAAAAAAAAGAAATAAATACTATTTAAAAACAATCCTTCAATTCAATAAAAAAACCTGTAAAGATACTCTTTTTATAAAGGTGATTTTTCTTTTTCTAATTAAACCTAAAATTCAAAATATAAAATTATGCTCAACTCGGGTAAAGAATTTAACCAAAAGAAGCTTTTTTTACGTTTTAATGGATTAGTTGATGAATATATGAATAAGATTGTTGGTAAAGACAAAAGTCAGTTTATTGGTTTTGAGAAATTCCATTATTTTCATAACGAATTTGTCTATAAAGCGTATTATGCTTATTCAATCTTACAGCGCATGAGATTAATGAAAGAAAAAGCATTTAAACCTCAATTTGAAGCTTTAAAGCCAAATCTTGAACTAACACATGAAACAGAAATATTATATTCTTCCTTTCTTACACGAGAATATATGTATTTTATAATGCCCTTTCTTAATACAATGTTCATTCTTCAAGATAGAATAATGCTCATTCTTGGGCACTATCTTGGAATTAAAGAAGAGTTACCAGGAAAACTCCCTACATATTATTATGGTTATAAAGATAAGAATAATCCTATTTTAACAAAGTTCCCCGAAACAATACAAAAAATGGTCATAAATTATTGGAAAGATCATGGAGAACGAATTAGATCTTACAGAAATTTAGATCAACATCATTATAATTTATCTTTTCATACTTTTTTTAGAATAAAACCAAAAGAGGAATTTGTAGTTTACCTTCCTGATAAATATACAAATGAATTTGATAGACTTAGCTATGATAAAAAAGTAATCGCTTTAGATTATTTTGAATCTGAATTTGAAGCATTTCACGATTTAGTTGAAAATCTCGTTAATTGTATTGGTATATATCCAAAAGAATTCCAACCTTCCCATTCTCTAGTACCATTGGAGGATTTATCAACTTATGAAAATGGGGAATTAATCTCTATATGGATAATTGGAAATGAGGTAATCCAAACTCGAATAAGTAAAGATAATGAACCAAATTCAAAAGCTAAAAGAATTGAAATGAAAACAACCCCAAATACAGTTACAGAAATTAATTGGAAATTTAAATAATTCCTTTTTTTAAGAAATATTCATCCCACACACACTTTTTTAGGAGGGGGCACCACGGGGGTGGGAGACAATAATTATAGAAGATATTGGGAAAAAGATATATTTCTATTAAAAAATATTATAGGTTAAGACAAAATTTAAAAAGATAAATATTTCCCTATACTAATAAGCCTTTAGAAGATAGGAAAGTCTATATGCCAAAGTGAAAAATATATGGTTAAATTTGATACAATTGATATTGGAACATTAGACTATGAAAATTATTCCCATCGAATGTCCATAGATGAAAAGCGGTACAGGGAGTTAACCACTTGTCTATCTTGTGATGAACGAGAAATATTTCCTGAATGCCATCCATTCTGCAAGATATGCCATGGAGCTAAGGTGAAAGACTTTCCCGAGAAATTTTTTCCAAGAGAAAAAGTATTTACCCACTTTTGCGCTTTGTTTGATAAACAGATTAAAATAATGCAGAAGAAGCCTAAATGGATCAAGATCACCATTCCCGTACCCTTTAAAGTTCCCTTCACGGTCATAGATGTCGAAGCCACGGGGGATATGCACAAGAATAAAAGCCACTTTGTCATTACCATGGGATATTTGAATGCCCGCAAAGCAATAATTTATCAATTAATTGATACCGACAAACATAAGGAATTTGCGAAGAAATGTAAGGCGATAGGATATCAACTCCCTCCCCCGGTAGTTGCTTATCACAAGGATTCTGAAATGGTATGGTTGAAATTATTTCGTTGGGGGTGGGTAGAGCTCATGAACCACGAGATTGACGTGTCTAAAGAGGGAAAGATCTTAGCTAAACATGTCTCCTTGGACAATATTACCTTTAATTGGGATGACGTGACTGGAAATGACGTCATAGGAGAATGGCAAAAATACGTGAAGGGCGGAAATAGAATCCATTTAAAGCGAATTGCATATCATAATTTCATTGACTTACTCAAGGAATATCAAGTGGCTCTGAAAAGCATGAAAGTTCGCGATTACTTGCATGGAAAGACCTGAAATTACGAGAATAATGAACTGAAAGAAAGGATAGATTGCCGATACTGCTTAAGAAGCTTCGTATCTACGAAGGAGCTCTTAGATCACTTGAAGACCAATCCTTCACATAAAAAATCCTAAATTAACTATACTAGTTAAACTCATTTATTTTAAAAAAGCCTAGTACTTTTTTTAAAAATCAAATCTGCTTTAAATAGAATTTTTATTTCTTTTTCATTAAATTTTCATTAAAATCAGACTCTGAATTTACCTAATTTTAAAGTTCAATGGGATTACAATTAATTTACAAAAATTAAATTTTTAATAAATAAGAGCATCATTAGAATTAATTGGTTTGAAATAATATCATAAAAAGAACAGTGACTTTTGCCAGGTTGAGTTTGATTAATGTTTGGCTAAATTGTGGAATAAATCTGAATTTGAAATAATGACTATTTGAAAATATCCCAGAACTCATCATTTATACAATAACTTCCCGGAAAAAATTTTATAACATCTTGTGGTTTCCATCTTGAACCTGCATAAAATAATCCAGTTAATTTCTTCATGTATCTATTAGAATAATAGTCCATGAAAGCATCTGGATTAATTCCAGAGCATTTTCTAACGTGTCTCCTTAACATATAGGCAATTGCATCAGCTACTTGTACGCCTTTATGAATTTTAGAGTCTCCTATAAATGGTGTTTCAATAACATTCTCAGGACGGTCTCCTCCCCCTGTCCCATATAACATATAATCCTCAATTTCCTTTCTACGTTTATTATCTTCTTCTTCACCTGCTTTATCCATCACAAGTAAGATAAATTCTTCCTTATACGCTTTTCGGAGCCAAATATAGCGATGTAAACGCTCAACAAGCAATTTGAATGCCCAAGTAGTTATACCTTCAGAATAATTTCTATAAAACTCCTCCTTTGGGATAACAACAGCAATAACTTTAGCAAAAAGATTAGAAATAAAATTATAAATCTTATCTAACACCTTCAGGAGTGTTTCATTGTCATTTTTTAATTTTAGATAATAGTCAGTTCGGTTGGTGATATCTTTTAAATGAAGCTCAAAATCTTCAGGTATTTCACTATTTTTTTCGTCGTCCTTTACTAAATCCCAAATCTCTTGCCTTAAAGATCTAGTATAATTATTAAGATAGTGGAAACCTTTTTCGTGCATAATAAGAGCTAATAAAACATAGAACTGATTGTTTGTATCTTTAGAATTGGGATTTCCTGATTCATCAATAAATGCAAAATACATAATAAAATCTCTCTAAATATAACTTTTATATAGCATTATATCTCTTCTCCAATATATTTTGTCTTAGGTGATTTTGTATTTCTAGGTAAGGATATGATATCGATAAAATTTTCATAATTTCTCTAAAAACATTAAGGAATCTATTACTCGGTATACAATCTCAGGGTTTGTAAACGTATTATGGAATTGAAGTATTAGATTTCCAATAGAATGTCCGAATATCTTCCAACTTCCTTGAAGATATTCAATACAATCAAAAAGCTCATCCAATGGAAAAACCTTGGTTACTATTTGTTGAATTTCAGATTTGTATTGATATATTTTCCCCGATTTTTTATCTATTTTAGAAAATGTATCCAATAAAATTAAAGTGCCGATCGAGCATAATGAATCAAAAATATCTCCTTTTGAGATAATGACAGAATCTTCTTGTATCTTGGAATTAATCATTAGAAATCGTAGAATTGCTAATGGTTCTAGAAGCCATTTATAATAGTGGTTTTCTGGGTGAGTTCTAAATAACTTATCTCCTATCTTCAAAAGATTGTTATTCAATCTCATAATGAAAATTTGGTTAAATATGGATTGTTAGTAGTCGGGATAATCTCAATTCCATTCATAGTATTAGGAATCATCAATTTGAGATCTCCACTATCAGATTTTGATTTAATCATTCAACATTATCCAGATATAATCTTGTTACTTGTCGTATGGATTATCTTTATTTGGTTAATTTTTATTCCAGCATATTTATTTGTATTTGGTCAAATAATAAGAAAAAGAAAGAAAAAGATTAATTGAGACTTATTATTCTAAGCTAATTTGAAAATTAAATCATTTATATGAAGTGACTGTATTTTTTATTATTTAACATGCTATGAGTCAGTTTGATCCAAATATATTTATACAAAATAGTATTCTTATTCATTAGTAAAAAACATTCTATTAAGGGCGAAACACGAATGAGAGCTGTTTATTACTCGATATTTAAGACTATGACCTTTTATATCACTTTATTGCTAGTAGTTGTAGGAATTGTAGCTGTTGTTCAATACAATCACCAACCAACAAAGCAAGAACACATGAATTATACTAAAAATACAAGAAATATTAATGAAGTAACAGGATTACGCCTTTCCTATACACCCCATAGTCCAATCAATATTACTCATGATAGTGAATTTTCTGCCTTCCCTGGAACTGGTACTTCTGAAGATCCCTATATAATTTCAGGGTTGCTTATCGAGACTACTCAAAATTATGGTATACAAGTCAATCATACTACCAAGAATTTTACTATTGTTAACTGTAAAATAAACGCAACATTATATGGCATATATATTAGGAATATAGAATCTAATACTGCTAATCTTTCTAATAATATATGTGAAGGAAATGAGGATGGTATTCATATCTATTATTCTCAAGGTGTTATTATTACTAACAACGAGTGCAACAATAATTTTGATACAGGGATCTATGTGTATAATGGTGATTATTCTAACATCACTAATAACCGCTGTATGGATAATCAAATGGGAATAGATGTAGAATTTAGTGACCTTACACTAATAAAGAATAATACATGTGCTCTTAATGAATTTGTGGGAATTGCATGTTATGCTTCAGATGTGTTAGTTCTTGATAATAATTGTTCATTAAATTATCATGGAATAAATATAAGGAACGGCTATGGGATTGTCAATCCCTTTAATATTACGAACAATTATTGCTACTATAATACATATGGAATTTATCTGTATAGTTCTAATATGGCTAACATCTCTTACAATGATTGCTCATATAACTTTCATGGGATCTATCTCTATGAAGATTGTTCTTGGAATGTAATACTCTACAATGATCTCTATAAAAACACAGGGTATGGAGTAAAAATTGGCCCTATTTGTGAAGAAGAAATGGCGGGATTGTGTCAAGAAAATGTTATCCATCATAATAAATTCTATGGTAATAACCCTGAAGGAATAGGCGCGAACTCAATGTGTTTCGGTTGTTATAGTTGTTATGCTGAAGCTTACGACGACAGAGGGATTAATGCGCGAAATATATGGTATGAGATGTCAACAAATGAAGGTAATTATTGGTCAAATTGGGATGGAGAGGGAGCATATGAAATTGACTGTGGCCCAGGTTGTATCGACACGTGGCCAGCAAGTGATCCTTATCCTTTGGAACGAGGAAGCCCGAGAATTGAACAGTTTTGTTGTGTCGTATTGGGCCCAGTTATGGCTGTTGGGACCGCTATTATCATGATTATTCCTCCCATCCTCGATATAATAATCAGAATACGAATCCTCCCTGAAGAATTGTGCAAAAAATACCCAAGGTTATGCCCCAAACCGCCCACTCTTATATGGAAGCATCGACATTTGGTTATAGGGCTAGGTGCCCTATTTATGATGACCTCTTGGGTCTGGATAAACTTTTTTCCCCCTCAAAATATCATAGCGAATATTTCCATCGGACTTTTCTATGGAATTGGTTTCGCTAGTGCGTATCTAGGGATTATGCAGTATTCACGGATTCTTCAAAAGGAAAAGTACAGAAAAGAACGGATATCTTAATCTTGAAAGTTTGTTTTCAAGATTTTGTGTACTACCAAAAAAAAAATTTGTACAGTATTAATATGATTTAGACTATTCCCAAAAACTTCCTTTAATGTTTTCAAGATTTAAATTAATAAGAATAGATTTTGAAGTTAAAACTTAAATTTGATTCCTTTTTCTCATTAAGATTAGAACAGAAATTGTTCCCACACCACCTAAGGCACTTACTACGATTAAGGTGGTAGTAAAGACCTGGTTCCCGTTGCCCGTAATCTTCACTCCATATTTTGGTATGTTTGGCGAAAAAGCAGAATTTAATTCATTAAAAGGTTTTAATTACTCGATCTTTAATGAAGCAAGAGATTTTTCTGTTTTTGACTTAAGTCTTGGATTGTTCTACCTGATAGTGGCTTTTTTATTATTTTGTTTTCTATTTCACTTACTTTTTTTTCAATTGTTCCTAATTTAAATTCCCAATCAGTGTTAATTTGAATGAAACTAGGAAAATCAACATGTTGCCATGCTCCAGTATTTAATATTTTTGTATCTTCCATTTGAGATCCTTCAAATCGTTGAATTTCTGGTCTTTTTTTCCTTAGCAGGGGTATACCTCGTCTACGATGAGTATGTCCGAAAATTATATGACTGAAATCTTCATTATATCCAAACCTTTTTAATGTTGGTATAAATTCAGTGTAAATATGTTCATTAAATGGTTTATTTGTTTCTATTTTGTCTCTTTTTAGATCAGATTCTAACTTTTTCATTATTAACGTGTATATTTCAGTATTTAGTTGTTTGTTGATTGTCAATTTATTTTTTTTTACATATTTCCGCGATGTTTCATCAATCATACTTTTAATTTTATCTTCAACAAATTGTTTTAATCTTTGACCTCCTTTATAAATTACTTTAAAAAATCCATTCCATATTCCATCTGCTATCTCTTTTATTATCTTTGAAGTTACTTTTAAACAGAAATGCCAAATTCCAGAAAAATAACTTAGGTTTGGATCAAATTGAAAACCATGGCAAAGCAAAATATTATGATCTGTCTCTTCAGGCGCTTTGATTTTTAATGGAATTGGTTTTATCTTTGAACCTTTAGCTATTTCTTCTTTGGTGTCATATAAAAGGAGTTGAGGTTCATTGGATTCATCATTTTTTATAATAACATATTGAGAAAATATTTTATCATTAAAGAAAGTATATGGTCTATTCAATTTATCTTTAATTTTATTAAATTCATTTACCAAGTCAGATCTCTCAGTAGAAAAAGTTTTATCATAATCATTTTTTACAGAAACTTCATGATTGCCAAGCGCAAAAACTAAATTAAATTCTTCTCTCTCATGTAAGCTATTAAAATTTTCTAAAATTTCATCAAATATCTTATATTCAAAAAAATCTTCGTGAGTATCCATGATTAAATCGAAGCAATCACCTAATATTATAAGAGCTTTCAAGTTTTCAAGAGATCTATTTTCTAACCCTTCAATTAAACTTCTTAAAAAATCGTTGAATAGAGATATATTTGTTCTTAATGCTCCTATATGCACGTCTGAAACAAGTAATAACATTGCTTTTTTATCAAATTTATATTCTATTTTCATAATTCATCAAAACAAAAATTATTAGAAAGGATTTCAATTAACAGTTTTAGTTAAAAAAATTCTTTTAACTAATTTGTAAATATGCATTATTTAAATTTATATTTTTACTTTAATGTAAAAAGTTTTCTTTATAATTCTTAAAAATTAAAAGTTCTAATAGAAAAATTATTTTAAATTACAAATACAAACAAAGTATCCAGATAAATTGGTTTTCAGAAGAAAAATTCTTCCTATTATTATGATATTCCCTCCAGAAATTTCTAAAAACTTCCAAAAATTTGTTGGAAGTAATAATCTAATGAATATATCTCTATAAATCTTTTTAAATGCGCTTGGGAAGGTGCTTTGAATATTGTCTCACTACTTTCTCTCATGTATGCCTCGCCCGTAATAAAGCCCCGATCTCTCAGTTCTTTTAGCGCGGGTTTGAAGTCAAGTTCAAAGCTCATCTGTTGAGGGAAAATGTTATGTCTTCGAATTTCTGAATCAAATTCTCCATGTACATTTCCAATTAATATACTATCTAATTCTCGATGTTCACTGATATAATTCAGAACTTTTAATGCGAAATCTCCTGCAATAATAAGAGAACTCTTTTTTGGCATCCTAATATTTATATTATCTAATTGAGTTCTAAAATCTTCTAAGGGCATATTGAAATAATCGTCGATAAATCGAGCTAAAGGTCCACTTTTTCCATATTTCTCCAAAAAATATGGATTAAATATCCCAAGAACTTCTATAGTTTTTTAAATTTGTATTTCTGTGATAAAGAGAATTTTTAAATACCGTTTTACAACAAGTGTATAAGGTTACTTTTTTTTAGATAATTATTAGAGCTTTCTTTTGTAATTTTTATAGACTTTATATCCCACACCACTTAAGATAAGACCAAGAAAGAATGCTAATAATGTTATTCCATTATAATATACAAGTGCTTGAATTAAGCCTATAGTTATATAGAAATTTATTGAAATAATTGCGAATATTGCCCATTTTAACCGTTCTAGAATCTCTTTTTTAATAAAATATTCATTCTGCTCTTTTTCTCTTTGATTCTTACTTTCCATCATAAATTTACCTCACATATTTATTTGGATTTTTAATTTAGTCCTTTACAATTTTTTTATTCCAAATGAATATTTAAATGTTTCGTCCTTTTCCTTTTTTATCGGTATTAAATAAAAGGAAAGGGGAAATACTTAGATTTATAGATTATCGACCAAAGAGGCGGGATTTTTTACACATCCTAGAAAATTAATTCATCAAAGATTGGATTTAAAAACAGTAATTTAACACTAAAAATCAACTTACTTAAGGAAACAAAACTACTTCGGCGGGATTCATCTTATTATGTCGAATTACATGACAACAGTACAGTTAGTTATAGTTATACTAATTACACTAATGGAGGTATTTCGGGAGCTTCAACAAATCTCGATATAGATAATGCTTATTATAATATTACAGATCATCTTGATGGAAATTATACTATCAAAGTTAATACATCATATATCAACACTTTAGGAGTTTATCAAATACAATTAAATTTCTCTGCTTATGCTTTTGAACCTCAATCTGGAATCTTTCAATTTGAGATAATTGAACAATCGATAAATATGTCAGTTCTTATTAATAATCAAGCAATTCAAGAGAATTCGTTAATTGAAGCAATGTTTAAAGAAAATGTTAACATATCAGCAAGAATATTTGCAGAAATTGATGAGATTTATCTTTCAGGAGGGAGTATTACCTGGAACTCGGATAATTATAATAAGGAAATCAGCGAAGATGCAAATGCTTGGTTTAATAGTACAATTCCTTTATCAAGTAATAATTTCTCTACGGGATTAAATTTTGTGTATATAAGATTTGAACAAGAAAAGTTCCGAATCTTTGATTTTGGGTTTCAATTATTGATAAGTGAACAAACCGTTAACATATCGACATATATAGATGGTCGTAAAATTCCAGAAAATTATATAAAAGAATTCACTTTCAAGGAATCAATGAACATATCAGTAAGAGTATTTGCTAATGGCGAAAAGGTCTATTTATCAAGCGCCAATATCTCATTTATCGGTGATAATTACAACACTATTCTACCTGAAACTTCTTTTCCATGGTATAATAAATCTATTATAATTTCTAGCTCCTATTTTAGTCCGGGTGTTAATTATGTGTATTTAAAATTTCAATTAGAAAATTATACAACAGATACATTTTCATTTCAATTATTAATCAAAACTCAGACAATAAACTTAACAGTATCAATAAATTCAATGGAAATACCAGAAAATCACCTTTTAGATATTGATTTTAATGATCAATTTTCTATTTCTACCCGGAGCTATGCGAATGCTGAAGAAATTTATTTAACAGGAGGAGAATTGATATTTATTGTTAATGATTATGAAGAAACTTTCACTGATAATGATGATTATTGGTACAATACGACAATCACTTGTTCACCTGAGATTTTTTCTTTAGGTGTTAATTATGCATATCTAAGATTTCAAAAAGAAAACTATTCGACAACAATTTTTTCTTTTCAAATCTTGGTTGATCAAATTGATCCGCATATAGAATCTTTAGGCTTTGAAGATACTATTAATGCAATTATAGGAGATACGCTTAAGATTCAATTTAGATTGTTAGATCCTAACACTAATACTACAATTGGAAATGCTTCTGTAAGTTTCACATGGGAATATGGCTTTGGAATATTTAATCTCTCATCTCCAGGAATTTATCAGTATTTCTTAGAATTACCAGAAAACCTTAAGGGAAACTTCCAGTTTAATTTATTAGTTATTCCCGATAACACAGTCTATAAACCTTCTCAGCAATCTTTTGTAATTGTAATAAGTGAGGCTATTATAGAAGGTGATTCTTCAGGGCTTTTATTATGGAGCATTATTCTTATTTTAATTGGTATAGTAAGTGCATTAGGAATTCTAAGCTTAAGATCCTATGTGTTATTACCAAGGAGAAGGAAAAGAGAATCTGAACTATTATCGAAGACTCAAAGATTTAAAGACCTTAATAACATTCAAGCTGTTGTAATAGTCCATACATTAAGTGGTATTCCGATTTATGCAAAAACTTATTCCATTTTAGAGAAGCGTAAAAAAGAATTATTCTCTGGATTTATCCAAGCAATAACAATGGTTGGAGAAGAGTTTTCTCAAGAAACAGCACAGAATATTGAAGAAAAGGAGGATTCAGCAGGTTTTGGAATGGAAAAAATTATTGAATTAGATTTTAAACAATTTCACTGTCTCATTGCTGATAGAGAGGAAGTTCGTATAATTTTTATTCTAAAAGAAAAATCCTCTGAGAGACTAAAAAGTCAAGTTTCCCATCTAATGCTAGCACTAAACTTAAAACTTTCAAATGAATTAGAAGATTGGGATGGATCATTGGATACATTTGAAAAGGAGATCCCTCCTATTTTAAATGATTATTTTGAGTTATATTATAAGGAATCATTTAAATTACCTGAAAACATCAACTTTCTTAAGTTACGGAAAGAACAAAGCTTATCAAAGATGGAAATGCGTGTTATTAATGTTATCCAATCTATGTCAAAAGATAATATTATTTCTGATTTAAATAACATTATCGAATTGGTTAGTGAAGAAAATAAAGATTTGATCATAGAAGCAATTGAAGTATTAATTAGACGAGGGTTAATAGTACCGTCAAACTTATAAGTAAATGACTTTTAATAACAATTTGAATATAGAAATTTAATATTCTAATGGATAGAGAAGAACAATTCAAATTTACTTGTATTAGATGCGGTAATTGTTGTACAGATAGAACTACATTAGTAAATGTTACTTATTTAGACATATTAAGAATTAAAAATGGTTTGGACCTAAATTTAGAAGAAGTTCTTGAAGTTATTGGATTTTATATACTCACCCATGAAAGAACTGAAAATGACACAAAAAAAATGGTTTTATCTCCCATAGAAACTGAAAAAGGTCCAGCATATCTCGGTCTTATAAAAAACTCGAAAGGCATCTGTCTCTTTTATGATGAAAAAAAGAAAAAATGTTCAATTTATGATTTAAGGCCAATATTTTGTAGGACTTTCCCGTTTTCATTTAATTACAAGAATCAAGATAGTCTAAAGATATTTTATACTGAAAAAGCTAAAAAATACTGCCTTGGAATAAGTGCTGATGCACCAGTTATAGATTTTAATTATTGGGGGAATCTTGGTAAAAAAGCTCTCGATGCTTTAAAAAAAAATCACAATTTGATTAAAATTTGGAATAGTAATGTAAGAAACAAGAAAATGAGCCCAACAGTTAAAAATTTTCTTAATAGGCTCTTTAATTTTAGCGAAGATTATCATTAAACCGCTAAAGGGGTGTATCGAGAAGATGCAAATAATGCCCAAAATAACATTTTTAATTCTATTTTGTATCCTAATTGATGACTACGCCAATTTAATTCTTTATTAAGATTAGTAAGGTTGAAAAATGCGGTAGATTTCATTAAATAATTTAATAAATCACTACAAATATCCGGTTCCAACTCTTTTAATTCTAGTTGATCAATTATTAATAGTGCTTTAGTAGAATCTGTATATAAGTTGTTAATAGAACCATTTGAAGCAATTAGTTTTTTTAGTTCATTAAAATAAGTTATCTTAATTTCACTAATTTTATTTTCCATATTCAATAAAGCCAACAATGCTAAATGATTGAACATATCTCTAATTGGTTTATTTTTTTCTAGTCTTGTTACATCTAGATTTTTAATTGGATCTAATAAACTAGAATTATCATATTTTGCAAAACTTTCAGGAGTAATAATTCTCAAACTCAAAAGAGAATATAAATTGGATTCGAGCTTTTCTGGTAAAAAATTCTTTATATTTGCGCTAATAAATTTCTCAATTTCTTCAATATTAATGAAATCTATGCTCTTAATTAGTTTTAATTGTGATATAATCGCTAATCCATAAAATATGCTTTTAACATCCGGAATTTTATCTTTTGATGAACTAAAGATATTTTTATTAACAAAATTCTTCAAAATTTCAAGAATTTCAATTGTGCTAAACGGATTGGCCATATTTAACATTCTTAAATTAGAAATGTAATAGAAGAGATTTTCTAGATCCATATAATCAGCATTCTTAATTCTTGAATTTAAAAAACTGACCTTATCAATTTCAAATTTATTCATTATTTTTTGATGGAGAGGTTGAAAATTTCCAAAAGAGTCTAAAAAGTTTTGTTTTCTTTTTATCGAGGGTGCTCTAATGGGAGAGATTCGCTCACTTCTAGTCTCTTGACTTATCGTTTTTGTTTGCAGTTTTTGTACAGAGGCAACCGAATGAGATAGTTTTTCTTTAGAAGCGAAATCCCTTGTTAAACCTATTTTTGAGGGTGAAATTATATCTTTTTTTAGTGTTTCTAACGTCTTGATACTATCTTCCTTAGCTTCTTTTAAGAGGAGTAAGATATCTTTCTCTACCTCTTTTTCTTTCATTAACTCTTTTACAGTACCAGCTTGTTTTACTAGTGTATTTTTTTTTATTCTCAAATTTGAAAAATCAATATAATCAGTATAGTTTTGTAGAGTTAACACTTGTTTAATTTGTGGATTGCTTAGGTTTCGCTCTTTAAATTCACTTAATCTCTCGAGAAAACGTTGAGGAAGTAGATCAAATAGCTTTAAGTTCTGAATCTTTTTACTATCAATATCTAGTAGATATTCCAATAATATTTCAAATAATAGCTTATTTGTGTAATTTTTCTGGTATAAATCAACATAGGAATTATATGTGAGAAATTCACTACTCCTTCCGACTGCAAATTTCATAAAATTGTTTTGACTCTCATTGAGTTTCGCGATCGGTACACCAAGAGTATTCAATCCTGTTTTTACTGCTTTTAATATTTTTTCATAAGAATTATTCTTAATTCCTTCGCTCTCTGTATGGATATTCGTTTTTAACTCAACATTTTTATAGGCAACTAGATCTTTTAAATATGTATTAGTTAATTTGTAATATTCTAAAACCTCGTTCCGAAACTTTGCTAAAAATTCCGTGAGGATTTGCGAGATATCTTCCATGACACTAATATATTATTTCTTCAATATTATATAATGAAAATTATTAATATATATTGAAAAATAACATTTATATTTTATAAAGAATAAAGAACGTTTTATTTCATGGAAGTTTCTGACTTCAACCTATTTGCTAGGGATTATCACTCGAAGCGAAAAAAACCATGGAGACCTCTCAAGGCTTTTTTAGATCATTTGAAATACAATGGTTATACCTTCAATGGAGTAATTCTAGATTTAGGCTGTGCTAATGCAAGAAATTTTAAGGTACTAGGAGATTTTCCAAAAAAAATTGTTGGTATTGATATTTCTCTGGAATTAATCAAAATAGCTCAAAAGAATTTAAAAGATTTCGATCAATATCCTTACTCTGAATCTAAATTTTATCAAGTTCTCCATGGAGATATAACATCTTTACCATTTCGATATGATTCTGCCCAGAACATCTTTTCAGTAGCATCAATACATCATATTAAAAGGAAATCAAATCGAAAAAACTTAATATCTCAGATTTCAGACATTTTAAAAGAAAATGGGTCTCTTATCATCACAGTGTGGCGTAAATGGCAAAAAAAATTTCGACGTTATTTTATTATGGATTTTCTGAAAAGAAAACTAAACGTTAAATACAAGCGACAACAGAAAAATATAGGATTATCCGAATTTGGTGATAAGCTTGTACCGTGGAATATTTCTGGAGGAGAGGTAACCTATTTGCGATACTATCATTTCTTTTCTAAACAAGAAATAAAAAACCTCTTAAAATTTTATACAATCAAGGAAATTAACGTAATGGGAGGACCAACTAAGCGCGATAATTTCTTTATCCTTGCTCGCAAAAATACAATCTAATGGCAGATAATTGTACTATACGATTTTAACACATATGGTTTAAAGTTTTCAAACATTTCTCCAATAATTGAAGTGTGGATATTAAAAACACGCTCGGATACTTCGCAATAAAAAACTCCATGAATTACTTTCTCATTATAATAACGTTTTCTAATCATCTTGTTGCGGTGCCCAAACCAATAAGTGAATTCATGACTCCTAAGCCAATCCTTTTTTTTTTCGGTAACTACAAACCCGATCGCATTGTAGACATCGATACTATTCTGCACTTCTTTATAGTATAATAAATCAGGACGACCTTTTTTTTCCCAATTTAATTCCATTTTAGAATTAGCGCCCCAGATCTCATCATAATTGTTTTGTGAATTTAAAATAATAGAACCTTCGCTTTCATCACCTTGATATTTAATCTCTTGATACCATTTAGGCATCTTATCAATGGATACATTACACTCGGGTTTAGTATAAGCATAATAATGGAATTCCATAAATTTTACCTTGATTTTTTAATTCACTTAAAAGAAAAAATATAGTTCATAAATATCTTATGTATTTATAAAATTTCTTACCTAGAAAAATTGGTAATACTTGACTTTCAAAGATAGAAGATTATTAACTTTTATTTTTCATTTAAAATAAATTTTGTCGATATTTTAACCGATTGCCCCATTTTAGCTATATTTTCACCCAAATTTAAAATCATTGTAGCTAACGCAAACTACCGACAAAACTCAATCAATAACTTAACTAATTTTTTATCTATTATTTACCATTTTTTCTCAAATATCATCATAGATTAATAATAAAACAATATGACCATAAATATAAGTATATGGTACAATTTTCTATCCCAATATTAAAGGGATATTATTAATGATACCAAAAAATATATAAATAAATAGTAACAATTATTATACATGGTATTTGTTTTTGAAAAAAATGTTAGGACAAAATATGGAAAATATACCTATATTTGCTTAGGGCATAATGTTTACGAGAATGGAAAATCTAAGCGGGTTTGGGAGGTTACTATTGCCAGAAAGGATAAAATAAACGAGAAGCTTCCCGAAATAAAACGGAGGTTTTCTAAAGATCCCCCTAAACCCCAACAATTTGAATTTGGCTTAGTCTATGGTCTATTTTCGATTTCTAAAGAGTTTGACTTGATCGAAATTATTAACCGGTGTACTTCAAAGCGAAAACAGGGTTTTTCGGTCGGGGAATATATCACATTGCTATCGATAAATCGCGCAGTAGCGTTGAATTCCAAGAGCCAAGTCCGGAAATGGTTTGATAAGACGGTGCTTTCACGACAATTTCCCGATATTTCGGAGTCTTTAACTACGCAAAACATTTTAAACCAGATGGAATATTTAGATGAGGAAATTATCAGGTGTATCGAAGAAAAGGTTTGCAAGAAATTGTATTCCGAGTTCGGGTTAAAATCGGATTGTTTCTTGTTTGATCCGACTAATTTTTTTACTTACATTCGAGAATACAAGAAAAACACCATCGCTCAACGGGGACATAATAAGAGAAAGAGAAATGACCTGCGACAGGTTTCCATGTCCTTATTGGTGACCCGAGACGAGTGTAACGTGCCGGTGATGCACGAAACCTACGAAGGAAATGTTCCCGATGCGTCGCACTTCAAACAAGTGCTCAGCCTCATGGAAAGACGTTTTAAAGCTATAGGGCTCGAATTACCCGAGATCACGTTAGTCTTTGACAAGGGAAATAATTCGAAGGATGCATATAAGTTCTTGGACTCTAAAAACATCCATTTCGTGAGTAGCATCCGTCCTTCAATGAATATCTCGAAACCCCTCTTGAACGTGCCCTTATCTGAATATGAGGAAATATGGACGAAAAAGAACGGACGAAAAGTATTCGGGTATCGAACTACGACAACTGC
>JAHLWT010000081.1 GCA_019057775.1 Promethearchaeota archaeon | reverse complement strand
GAAAAGCCAATCCAACATCCGGATGGAGCAGACCACTGCTGTTGTCACGGTTTTTGCTGGTAGTGTTTAACTTCTAAACTAATTGGACTAATTGATATATAAAAATAAGAGAAGGTTAACTATTAGAAATCTTATAAGTCTGGAAAGAATAAATCAAACAAACGTCCGTTTTTTTAATGCTCAAATACAGGGGAGGATAAAGATAAATCTTCAAGCCTAATCTACGATTACGATTGTTTGGGGGAGTATTATTTAAGATATTTTCATTGAAATCACTTGTTTTGATTTTAGTCCTAATATTCTGGGAAAGCGAAATCAATCATAAAGTTTAATTTCGGTACTATCTGGAATCGAACCTAAAGTAAATGAATCAAAAATGAAAAAAGAATTTGTGTGTAAATTGTGTGTAAATTCTTTTTTTTAATCTTCTGAAACCTAGTTGAAATGGGGGGATTCGAACCACCAGCCCAACGCCCCCCAATTGAATTCTCCACTTACTAGATAAATTTACTTCAACCACACATCAATTCCAAAAGACTTCTATTATCATTGTTTTAAAAGAGAGATTACTCGGGTAATACGTATGATTACTCGAGTAATTTGGAAAATTACACAAGTAACTTTAATTTTGTCATCAATATAAATTAATGAAATCATGAGCTATCCAAAACATCGAAAACCCGCTGTAACTATTGTTTGTGAGATTTGTGGAAAGATCTTCAACAAACGTGGGTATAGAGGACATTTATGGCTAAAGCATGGATTAAAGAATGGAATTAAAGAGAATGAGGTCCAAGTAAGCAGCCTAGACAATTCTTCTAAAGAAGGTATGACGGTTGATGAATATCTAGATTTTAAGGCTGAAAAATGTCTAAAAGAGGGTATGAATGAATTGAGGGTCGAAACTTTAAGGAATTTTCAAGCTACAATTGGAATAGTAGATGAATACTCAACAGGTCAATTCATGTTTCGAAAGAAGAATGATCGATATTTCTCTATTCAAAGGTTGAATGCCTGTGATGAGTAATTATTCAGAATTTTGACCTTTTTATGATAATTAATCCGTAATTCTGTGGCTATCTGTATTTCTTATTATTGCTGGACTAGGAAAGGAGGTCAGTATTTTAAGTGTTGATTTTTCGGAAAGTTCATAGCAGCCTCTGTAATTATTTCTGCAGTAAATACAACCCAATACCAGAAAGTTTTTATCCTCCTTTTCTGATATGGCAAGAAATTGCGAGGGATTGAATTCAAGTTTGTTGCAGAGATTTTATTGAGTCCGGTATTTTGAAATGAAGACAGGTACCCCAAAACCCTCTATTTCTTAAGAAATAGAAGCATTTTACTCTGGAAATTTGATGGTTAAGTATCAGACTACTTGATTGAGTCGGAATGTAACCGCAAGCAGAATTTTTAATCCCCTAGCCGATAATAAAATCCATTTATCAAAATCACCTTTTGTCTCTCTTTTATCTCTCAAAGTCTAAACTTATTAAACGAATATACTTGTATATAATACTTCGGACTTCGGTTGACACTTTTTTTTTAATGTGCGTTTTGTCAAATATATCCATGTCAATCTCAGGTATGGATATTTCTTTTTTTATTGATTGCTTCTCATCCTCTGGCAAAAATTCATCTAATAACTCACGCACCATATTCCATAAAATATTACTGTATTTAGCATAATATACTTTATTCCTTGAACTGTATCTGAATCCAAAATTACCCAATTCACTTTTTAAGGATTCTTTTGGCCCATCTAAAATCTTTACCTCAATTCCGTCCTGATATATGTTATGAAATATTTTTGCTTTCATCTTGATTTAATTTCAATTGCTGTTTCTTCTAGTAAAAAATATTAATTACTAATTTTTATCAGAGAAAACTCTTAGTATTTTCTGTAGGAGAAAACTCTTAGTATTTTCTGTAGGAGAAAACTCTTAGTATTTTCTGTAGGAGAAAACTCTTAGTATTTTCTGAGATTTTCTAAAAGTATTATATATTTTGCTTTTTAAAAAAACTAATCCATTCGGAAAATATTTATATATTCTCTGTATAACACGCTATGACTGTTATATGGAGTGGTGAAATGACTTTAAATATAAAAAGCCCTATAATATCTCAAATATTATAAGGCCAAACCTCCTGTATAACAATGTATGACTGTTATACAGCCATTTTAAGTAGTAAAATCCTGTTAATTTCTCCAAATTAGTTAAAAAAAAGGCTTCATATCACCGCTATAACAAGCTATGACTGTTATACAGCTATTTTGTATGTTTTATCCTGTTTTAGCGAATATATAACACATTACTTGCTTCACCTACTGTTATAATTCTACTTTCCTCCGCACCTTTATCACTTTTTTTTATATATTTTCAAACCGTTTTCTGTTGCCTGGTGCAAAATCCGGACAGACTGAGCACCCTATTCCGGAACAAACTGAGCATATGATTCCGGAAATGGCTGAGCACCTGAAACCGGAACGTAAACATCACAATATCAATGCAAAACGATTATATAATTTAATTACAAACAGACTGCTCACATTAAACCGGAATAGGGTGCTCACTTACACCGGAATTTGCAGCGAAGTCAATAAACTAAAGAGTTCAGTTGCAATCTGGAATAATCCGAGACAGAATTGTATTATTGGTTTAAATGATGTTTGTAATCTATTATTTTTAACACGCTCACAGGTTCGAAAATTAGCTTCAGAAGGTGAAATACCTTCGCATAAATTTCAAAAAAGTGGTCAATTGTACTTCGTGGAAGATGAGCTAATTAATCACATAAAAAATAGGATCGCCTAACATGATCCGGATGAAATTGGCCTATTAATCCGGTTTGACCATGTGTTCTGAAAAACGTTAGTTAATCGACATGGCTCAACTATGGTTCAAACATCCAAAATTTGCCACATGGGAACGTTTTTAGGGATAGTCAGGGTTAATAGACGAATACCACCATCGAGGTAAAAATAATACCGCAAAACGTCTTTTTTATTGTGTAACAAAAGTTCGTAAAGGTGAGGTAATTCATCAAAATAGGTAACATTCGTCATCATTAATATACGAAAAGAACACCAATGTTTCTAAATCAAAAATTAGGCGGAAATTGCCTGAGATTCGATGTTTTCAAAAATTCAACTTGATTATTCTCTTTTAAGATTTAATTTTTTTTATTTCTCTTTCAATGGCTACAGGAATATCGATCCAATAGTGTAAATAGTTTTTTCCTTTTTTTAAAACTCAATTTCACTTTGAGAATCGTCTTCTTCTATTTTTCTTTCTGCTGATTTGAAAGTTCCAACAGTAGATTGTGGAATGTTGGGCTGATTGTAATTCAATAAATCATCAACCGTAATAATTTGAATCTTATGATATCGAGTTCCAAATCGGTCTTGGTCATAAAATCCTTGTCGTTTAGCAGTTCCTTCCATTCCTCTGGTAACTTGATTGGCAAAGCAGACGAACAATCCCATATCCGCTTCTTTTTCTTCAACCGTTTTAATAAAATGGTTGACTTGTGTCAATGTTGCATTTCCACTTTTAACTTCAATTAAAATAGTTTGTCGGACACCTTGAACATCAAATGTGAGATACCCATCGAAGCCCGTTTGGGTTTTCCTTGGATTAAGAACTCCATGTAACATTACCTCAATAATCCATTCCTCGAATTTCATTCTACCTTTTTTTGTTCCTTCTGCTAATTCATGAGCAGAGGCAATATCTCTTGGGAAACCAAAAATCTCAAAGGTTTTTCTAATTTCTGTACCATAAGCATCCATTAACCGTTTAGTATTAAGTTTAATTGCTAAATGAGAAATATCAACACCTAACCATTTCCTTTTTAGCTTTTCTGCTGCAGCAATCGTTGTGCCACATCCACAAAAGAAATCAGCTACTAATTCACCCTCATTACTACTTGCGTTGATAATCCTCTCCATCAAAGCAATTGGTTTTTGAGTAGGGAATCCAAGTCGTTCATTAGAACCACCTGCAACATTTTGTATATCAATCCATACGTTTGAGATTTGTTTCCCTTTCTTGATTCTATCTGCCAGAAAATACTTTTCTCTTATAGTTTTTTTCATAAAGAACAATCTATTATCTTTTTCAAGCTCTCTCATCCTCTCCTCATTGAAGCGCCAACCATTTGGTGGGGGATTCCATTTCCTGCCATGTAAATCAACATAGACATATTTAAGATTTGGTCTATTATCAGGATTAATAATTGGTTGAGTATTGTATGTACCTCGCCCATCACCATCATCCAAATTATAAGCCTTTATATCATCTTTCGACAGTTTCACTGTCACCGGATTGAATTTGTATTTACCTGATTTGGTATACATAAGAATATAATCGGCATTTTTAGGTAGATTCCTATAAATTGGTTTGCCTGCACTTGTCCTTTTCCAAATAATCTCATTCCGGAAATTTTTCTCACCAAATATCAAGTCACATAAAATTTTCAAATAATGATTCATTGTTATATCACAATGAATATATAAGCTTCCAGTTTCTTTCAACAGTTTATGCATATAGTATATACGAATAGCCATGGTAGAAAGATAAGATACAGCTCCGAGTGAAATATTTATGTTGTCAAGTGCATGCAGGAAATTATACAAATCCAAGTCTAATTCATGGATTTCACTCAAAGTATCCAAATAGATAACATTACTCCATGTGTCCTTAAATGCTTCTTTTTGCGCTTTAGTCTCAGCCATATCAACATCCTCAAACAGGATATTATAGTTTCTATTTGAATTGAAAGGTGGGTCAATATAAATCAGGTCGATAAATCCCTGAGGGTATTGTTGGTTTAAGTCTATTAAAATATCCAAACAATCACCAAAATACAGTTTATTCATTTTTTTAATTTCTTTTATGGTATTATCCACAAAGATACGAAGCACGATAGAATATTACATATAACTATCATAATTACACTTTTTTTGTACCTCACAATAAAAAAAATCCTTACAAAGGATGATTGATGTTATTTAATGAAATTAACAGATGTTTCCTGTTGCAGTGTGGTTTCCTGCGATTCTCTTTGACAACTAACCCAAACATTAAAAATAGTAGACACTGCAATTATCAAGGTAAGAATAACCAACTGCAAGTGTAAGAATAGTAGCCGATTGCGGGCTTCATTTCTGTCAAGTTACAAGAAAGTTGAAACGGGCTACACACCCCGAAAAACCTAATATACCGGTTATCATTTTTACACATTGTTGGTTGCCGTTTTTTCTATAATGGTAATGAATTCTGATTCCTAGCCCTTGTATCTATTTCTCCATGTATTACATTTATCAAAGAGAGAATCTTACGAAAAAGACTCTCACAATAGTCTAATGCATTTGGATTGTTTCTATATGTTTTTTCATTTTCTCTTGGGTCATCTGGTAAAGGAAACACTATAACTGTATGGTAAACCCCTCCTTCTAGATTTACTTGTATAGAAAAATTTGTTCCAATTAAAACCTCGTGAGTCAATGCATTTCTATAATTACTAAATTCTTCTTTCCAGTTGGGAGGATTTAACCTTTGAAGAATTGTATCACCTGGTCTATGAGTATTAATTTCTCCACGAACTGTCCAAAAATAAACAATATCAGGCAAAGGAATATTGAAATAAACCAATATTTCTCTAGCTAAAATATCTAACGCACTACCACTACAATAGAAAAAACTGTCCAGATGCATATTAACCTCATTAAGAAACTCATAAGAATTTGGAACAACAGTTGCAACATCAGTATTTTCTAAGACATTTCTTAAATTTTGAAGATGAACTAAAGCACTTTTCAACTTATGAATTAATGCATAATGGTATTTATTGTGCCCCTGAATAATTTCATCAGTTATCTGATTTGCTTCGATTAAGCCAGATATCGTTCTTTCTAACCTCTGGCAATTTGCCATTCTATTATATGGATCAAACATGTCTATTCTGGTTAAGTGCAATTACTAAATTATCTTTTATTGATGCTCGTATTTGTCCTTGTATATCTTTAAGCTTCAGCAACCTGCCACAATGCTCACACTCATATATTCCAGACTCAGGAAATCTAATTGCACCGCCTGAAACTTCTTCGTCAGGTAACACAATCTCTTCAAAATTATATAAGTGTCCACAGTCCTTACATTTAATTTGTGCACTTAGTTTGTATGGTAATTTAGTTTTGTTTTTATTTAAATAATCTATTTCCTTACCATTAAATATCGGCCAATCTCTTGTTCTAATATTGAAAGGAATTATAAGTTTAGTTTTATAATCTTTTAAGGTGCATATTATTTCATAATCACCTTCTGATTCAAAAACATGCCCTAACTGAACGTTAATGGTATGTTGATTATCAGGATTGTTATCTTGTATGTCAGCAGTTCCAATTGTGTCAACTTTTGAACTTCCTCTCTTGCGAATCCCAAAAATTAAGGTTGTCTGCTTTTTGGGCACGTAAAATAAGGTTATAATAAGTGACCAATTTCGGTTAGCAGGAAATCCCCAAGCCCAAAACATTGTAAATATTCCAGCTGCAACAATTTTACCTGAAGGATGTGGTCGTGCACTGTCACAAACAATTCCACTTCCAAACTTAGGTAGTCTTATAGTATTTTTCATATATTATATTTTATCGTTTCATGCTTGTTTCGAAATGTCAACAAACGAGGCGCTAAACGTAGTTCCGCATTGTTGGCAGCAGTTATTTCTACTACTTGAGCTATTGAATTTTCCATATACTTCCTACGTAAGGTGTTGGGTTTACTCTTGAGAATCGAGAAATGGCAATACATTTAGTTGTAATTTTCTTTGGTAATTCCCAACTAAAACTGTTGTCTCGCGGAGAATACTCATTCAGAAAATTGGTGTAAATCTTTTTATAAGTGTTGTTGGTTTCTTTTTCTACAAGAAATATCATTTCTTCATTTTTACCAAATCCAAACCATTTTTTAGAGTAAAATCCATCTGGGTCAGGAATCATATGTTTTGTGTTTTGTGTTGGCTTTCTAGTCGGAATACTTCTGAAATTTTGAATGAATTCATTATGCTTACCACAAATAATGAAGTAGCTAGATGTATTGTTGTTCTTGTTAACAAAATACATTCTCATTAAATCATTAAAAATGCGTTTTTGTTCAGGTTCGTATTTAGTCAGGTAGTTAGCAATTTTAAATTCTATTGCCACTTGAATTTTGTGTGTATTGTAACTTAATGGAGAATCAGCCGTTACTAAGTCTATTCTTCTGCTTTTGAGTTGGGGATGTGAATATTCCAAACCAATGTATTCAATGGGTGTGCCTAATCCCGTGAGATAGTCAGCAACTGGATATTTCAACGAGGATTCTTGAATCATAAAATTGCGACCAATTCTTTCTTGATAGCTCAACCAGTAAGTAATAGAATGAATTAATTTATCAAAATCTATTACTTTCATAATCTATGAGTTTTGGGGTTGAACTTGTTTTGGTTCATTTCATTAATTCCTTTAGTGATAACTCTCACCCAAGGATTGTCCATATTCGCATCTATAAACTCATTATATCCTTGTCCTTGTGTGTAAATTCTCACAGCTTCATCCAAGTGGGGGGTCGGGTCGCCAGTTCCAGTGTAAATTAGAATTCCCACTTTACCTTTTTTGCCGTTATATTCAGCTTCTTGAATTATAATGTCTTCCATTTTTATGAGTTTTTATTTCTATTTGATTGTCTCTCTATAATTGCTGCCAACGAGTAGATAAATGCCTATTATAGCATTTATTTTCGTAAATAGCTGAAATAAGTTTTTGCTGTTATATCATCAAAGTTCCAAAAAAAAAGTGAAAAAGATGCGATTAAATGGTGATTGATGATATTGTATTAAATAAATAAATAAATAAAAAATAAAGCTATATACACAAATATAAAAAGTCCCATTAAAATAGGTATTATAACCTTTGCTCTGCGGTATAGAAAAGGAATTTTAACATCAAAAACTTCCTCTCCTTTTGAGAATTTTTCACCAGCACCTTTAAATATTTCCCATCCGTCTGGTTCATCTCTTTTAAGTTGTTTAATCCTAAATTCATTATATTTTGAAAAGCGTTTGTAGATAAAAAAAAGTAGAATACTTGTGGATAAACCGAGAATATCAGTACCAATGAATAAAAGTTTATTGGCCAATGATTCACATTTTTCAAGTTCAAGAAATGATTTACCAGTAGATGCAAAAATTATTGATTGAGCAATTAAGAAAGCAATAAATGTATTCCAAGCATTCTTACCATCATGCTGGAATATTGCAATTAAACATTTATATTTCTCGATTTGTATTTTAATCTTATTTCGGTTTTTTTTAGGCATAATAAATGATTTATATTACAAGCATACTTTTTTTCTTAACGATTGTATAATGAAATTTCTATTATTTTCAATATAACCGATATTTGCATTTTATACTCAAATTTAAGCATTTTACACTTAATTTGTACCTTTTGACTATTAACTCATTAATTTATAAACGAATTTATATTTTTAAACCAAATATTCACCGGGAAAAATGAAATATAGCTATTTGGGGCAAGAGGTTCTTTTTACCAATCTTGAAGTTAATAATATTTAGAGGTAGTATAAATAAACTATCTATTTTGGGGGGATAAAAGTTAAGATAGGCATGGGTGAGATCGTTGTTTTAAAATCAATAAAAATAATACCGTCCTTCTGAGCGGCTCTTTTTATAATACTGAAATGTTATAATTCAAAAGGAACATAAAATTGATCAACATTAGGAATATGTTTTATTCCGTTAGGTTTTATAAACAGGTTAAATTGATCTATTAAGAATTGTCCATCCATGTTTGGATTTTGAAAATATATTTTTTGCAAGACTCCTGGTTTTTCATTAAGAACCTTAAAAATTTCTTTATCAATTTCCCGATTAAAAAATGGAAAAGAATAGCCAATCACAATAAGATAATTTGTATTTCTTACTAAATTCTTTGCGATAGTTAATATTTCATTCTCTACTGATTGTTCTTCGTGGTTTCTTTCCCATGCAAATGATATAAAGGCATCTTGTTCACTAAAGCCCGGTTCCTCATATTTTTTGATTTCATCTATTATAATATTAATATCATCTGATCTTTTGAGGAAAATATTAACAGTGAATTTACTACTCCTCTCTATTATAAATCCCGCTACACCATTAAGATGAACAATTGAATAATCTTCAACAGGTTCTTTAGGTTCATATCCTGTGCAGGGATAATACTTTACTATGGGATCTGCGTGTGCAGAAGTCCCTTTGTATTCAATATTATATGATTCTTGTATAAAATTTTCTGCTGCAATTTGAATTTGATAATCATAGTTCCAATTAAGGATTTTAATTTTTTCAGGGAAAGATAAACCTCTCTGAAATATGGTGGTAAGGAATACCAGATATCTATTATCTATTTGTTTATTATATACTTGCTCAAGGGTAAAAAATTTTGAAAGGGTTTGTTTAAGCCTTTTAAGATCTGCCAAATTCTTGAGGTAACAATACTTTGCAAATGTATCAACACTATCGAATTTTTCACTTTTCTCCGCAAGCCAATTCAAATCATCAATATACTTTTCAATAAATTCTTTATTTTCGTCAGATATTTTCCTATTAATAATTTTTCTTAATTCATTGGCTGAACCTCTTAAAGCTTTAGGTAATTTTTTTACTGTTGGTAATTTATTCGCACTCGCTCCAGCTCCTAAAAGGTATGTAAATTTTTCCATATCCTTTAATCTAAAAATTAATTGTTATTTATCATCAAAGTTCCGAAGAAAAAGCGAAAAAGAAAAACCCCCGGATTGGAGCCTTTCTTGTTTTAGAAAGATGCGATTGTATGGTGATTGATGTTATTTAATGAAATTAACAAATGCTTCCTGTTGCAGTGTGGTTTCCTGCGATTCTCTTTGACAACTAATCCGAACATTAAAAATAGTAGACACTGCAATTATCAAGGTAAGGATAACCATTAACGTATACGAATGGCGCAATAAATAGTTGCCGATTGCGGAGTACTTTCTTATCAAGATACACCGACCTTAATGCAGGCTACAACCCTTGAATTTACTACTATCTTGGCAATTATTTATGAGCGCGTGTTGCCGGTAGTGCTTATATTCGAAGTCTTCTTTCTTTTAAAATCTTAACTCAAATCCAAGATATTAATCGATAAACTACTTTATTCTCTTTTGGCCATTTCATTTTGCCATGTTTGTCTCGCACTCGAGATTGCAATCTTTTTAATTCAATCCCTGTTATTTTTCTTTCAGGCGGAATATCAGAACCATAGATGCCAATTTTTTGTTTAAATTGATCTTGTTCCAGCTCACTCACAATCCCACCAACTTTTTCTTCAAGTTCGTAATATCTCTTCGCAATATCAAGCAAGTCTCTTGTCCTTATATCTGTTATGATATAACGATGCACAACCTTATTTCTTTCATTATATAGACTGTAGAGTTCTTCATGTAATGTCTTCGTGATTATGCCTCTTGAAAGTGTAATGTTATAAATATTTTTCTCCATTTTTGGTCTCTCAGTGCCGCATTGAAACAAAAAATTTATGTCTATTGCTTTGTTTCTATTCTCTAACTGATTTTTAAGTATAATAGATAACCTTAGGAGAGCATCAATATAATTTGCAGTTAGGACAACATATTCAATAAAAGATCCATTTCTTACTGCTCTATTTTTGAGGTCAATTGTCGCTGCCATTGAGGCCATGAACAAATCAAATCTATTTAAAGCAATTACCTGATTTCTAAATTGTGGTTTAATAAATTTGATGGTATTTAAAGCTTTTCTTACCGACTGAAGTTCCTTTTTACTTTTTCGTCCCCTAAAAATATAAGTCGCTAAGAAAAAATGATCGTCAACAGCTGCCATCCATATATAACTTCTAGTGCTGCCACTTTTTACATACTTCTCTTTAAACTTAAGGCTTGTCGAGTCAGATTTTTGTGTATTTAATTTATTCTTCTTTATCAAATTAGAGATATGGAAATTAATAGGTTTGCAACTTATCTGAAATGCACCTTTCATTTTTGTATATGTCCCAAATGATTCTGGGACATTTTTATTTTCTGAAAACGATGGATTTTTATATTCCCATTCAAGTGGTATATACATCTGAAATTTTCCAGAATCTTCGGTGAATAGTTTCATCTTTTAATTTTTGTAAAACTATTAATTTACAGTGCCGTCAGAAGCATTACCGGCAACGAGTAGATAAATGTCTATTATAGCATTTATTTTCCTAAATAGTTGAAATAAGTTTTCGCTGTTATATTATCAAAGTTACGAGAATAAAAGCGAAAAAGAAAAGGGCTGTATATCCAACCTATTTGAAAAAGGAACGAAAAAGGAGAACTTTTTGAGGCGTTAAGGCAGGAATGGCAAAGTAAAAATAAAGGTATATTAGGGATTGTCACTAACGTTCGGAATATGGGGTGTTTGGCATTTCAATGCATTCCCTTATCCAGCCGTTATATGTTTTATTAAATGTACTCACTATCAAATAAAGTAATTTCCGCCAAATGCCCTATATTTATTATTAGGGCACGTTATTTTTCTTTATCAGTCTTTATCCCAACTGTTTTTGAAATTGTGTCCATTAATCTTTTCTCAATATCTATTTCCATATTCATTAATTTCAGTTTTAGTTTATAGTCATCATTCACATGTGGTTCTGAATAAATATTTTGAAAACCATCTAACACAAAATCAAGGATTTTATTAATTCGTTCATCTTTGCTAAATTTATCATGTTGCGTAAGGAGTTGAATATGATGCTTTATTGACATTGCTAATGTTGTTTTGAAACTATATTTATCATGTAATTTCTTAGTTTGAGAATATTGAATCGAGCAGAAATACAAATAATAAACCACAGGAGAAGCAATTAAAAATCTAACATAGAAATTTACGTCAAATGTATGACTCGTAATATCCCATTTATATAACCACAATTGCCCGATAAACATCATAATAATAATTCCTAAAAGAACTGAGGTTGTAATAAAAATTCTTTTTTCCCAAGTACCTAACAAACCCTTCAAATGACTTCGTCTCTTATCAAATTCACCACTCAAACCTGTTTCTGCAGAAATTCCATATATATCTTGAATTTCCTTTAATAATGCAGAACTATCTTCTTTAATTTTTTGAATTGAATTAAATTCATTGTTAGATGTAATTAAAAGTTTTGAGATTTTTTTCTCTATTTCTTGACCTGAGACAAATAGTTTATTAATACCATCATGTACCTTTTTTATTTGTCCTTCAAGCGTAATTATAGATTTATTTAATTCATTTACGTTCTGATTCTTAGTTGTTGTATCCTGTAAAATTTTCCGAATGGAATTATCTATTGAATTTAATTCACGATTTTTCTTTTTGAGTTCATTAGCATAGTATTTAACCTCCGAGAATTGTACGATTGATAATTTCTTTAATTTAAGAATCTCATTTGTTGCTCTATTTGTTGTTGTAATTTTTGCCTGTAACCCAGTTTCTTTGTCATGAATTTTATTCGAAAGAGGCAGATATTTTTTCGTATAAAAATTATTTACCTGAGTAAGTAGTTTTGAGATTGAATCACGTTCTTTTCGAAAACTTAGAATCGCATCATTAGTTGTACTAATTATTCTATTAAGAGAAGCATTTAACTTTTTAGAATCGTTCGTATTGATTACTATACTTTTAATTAATTTTTTTGATTCTAAAACATTAGCTTCTACAACTTTAGATTGTCTTAAAATTTCACCAACAATTTTGTTAGCTTCTTCTCTTTTTGCTTGTAATGTCTCTTTTGATGCCATTCGCTTTGTTTTTTTGATTATTGTTGCATTTTTATTTCTAGGTGCCCTAACGTCTTGGCATAAAGCCGGTTGCCGTTTCTATACTTCGTTTACTTATCTGCATGCATTAAACTACGAAAAATTATTTAACTCTCAAACTACCATCAACCCGGCAATTGGCTTTATGCCGTGTGTGTGCCCGGAATGTCCACCGGGGCATATCGTAAAGATATGCAAATAAGCC
>JAHLWT010000080.1 GCA_019057775.1 Promethearchaeota archaeon | reverse complement strand
TTGGACAACGCGTTGAGGCCGTTTTTAAAGAAGAAAGAGAAGGTAACATAGGAGATATTATGTATTATAAAGTTATTAAAGAGGAGGGATAAAAAATGAGTCAAGAAATTGAGAAAAAAGTATTTAGAGGTAGAATTAAAGTTCCTTACAAACACACTGCTGGAGCTTATGTTGAAAAATTTATTACCGAAATTGGAAAAAACAACAAGATTTTCGGCGTAAAATGCCCAAAGTGCCAAAAAGTTTACGTTCCTCCCAAAATGATTTGTTTCGAATGTTTCGAAAAAATGGAAGAATGGATCGAAGTCGGAAACCAAGGAACCGTTAAAGGTTTTACTGTTATCACGCACTCAACACCAGTGTTACCCTTAGAGCCACCTTTTGCTTATGGAATTATCACACTCGATGGTGCAGATACAGATTTTGTCCACATTATTAATGAAGGTGATCCCGCAAAATTGAAGGTAGGTGCTAAAGTTGAGGCTGTATTCAAGGAAAAGCCAAGAAAGCGTATATTGGATATTGAATACTTCCAATTAATTTAATTTCTATTTTTTATTTTCTTAGTTTTATAATTTATAAAAAAAGAAAAAAAATTTTATTTAAATAGTTAGAATCGATAATACTGAAATTCGCAGCTATCAGAATCTTTAAATTTTAGTTTTTCTCCTGAAATGGAGTATTGATAAATAAGTTCAGCATCATTGGCAGTAGATATTTTGATTTGACTAGTTGAAATGATTGTGTATTCCCCAACATCCCATAATGAAAAGTCTCCAATTCGTTCTTTCTTACCCGCATATGTTCCATTCTGATAGAACTCTAAAAAATCCGGATATTTCATATTGCAATTAGAAACTGAATCTTTCTTCCAAATTCCTATTATTTCAATTTCAAACTCAGTCATAATTTCAAAGCAACTACAATTATGTAGATTGTTTATCTTGAAGTAATTGAGAAATTCGTTTGATATTTTCAGATGATGCAAATTTTTTATTCTTTTGGAAAATTTCATTAACGCTTTTAATTTCCGCAGGACTCATAACGGTCTCACCATCTAAAAGTGCTGCCATTTTATCTAAATCTGGTTTTCGATCGGAAAATCGCCTACCTAATCTTTTTGCTTCAATTAATGCAAAGTGAGGTCGAAGAACTGAGTTTTCGACTCCCTTTTGAATTGCTTCGATTCCTTCCTTAAGATGATCTCCCCCTATCACTAATGTTAATAGAGCATCAGGTGTATTAAGAATATGATAAGCTGTTTCAGCATGAGCAGTATCCACTGGAGGCATAATCATAACATTGGATTCTCCAGTGGCTCTAATAGGTGTACCTTTTAAATTCCAAGTAATATTGATTATGATGGTGTGAAATCCAGGCACTTGAAAAAGAGCTCCTTGAGGACCTCTTAATAAAGTAATCGAGTGACTAATCTTTCCATTTGGTTCAATAAAAGTTAACGTTTCTTCATCAATACATCGAATAATTGGTGAAAAGGCTCTCTCAAATCCAGACGGATCAATTACTTTACCTTTAACAAATCCATATTTCATACTTAACCTTGCAGGCACTTCCATTGGATTTTTACTTTTATTTGCTAAAGTGAAGTTAACTCGAACCGGTGCCCCGTAAGGAATCACATTCATCAGAGGAATTACAGATAATTCAATTCCTTCAGCATCTGCAATCATATCATCGGGACTAATAGGCGTTATATTATAAGATTCTCCAAATCTTATCCCACCAGGTCTTATCCATATATCAGGCATGTGTCTTAATTTTTTTTGATCATCTGAATGATGAGTATAGAGAATATTATCTGGAAACTGTACGGGTGCTACCGCATTATTAGCGATAGTCGGCGTAGTATTCATTATCCCATTATTACTTGTATTATGGTAAAGACCTTGAGCATGACCGATCTCATGAATTGCTGTACGAAAATATGGACCGGAGGTTGCTCCAAATCGTTGACCTTGAACAGTACCCCATTGAACTTGATTTGGAATTACCCAATGTGATGAAATTCCAGCACCCTCTCGAGGTATATTATTTGTATCTCCTCCATATGCGTCGTACATAATACCTCGCGATGTTGAATCTAGTTGTCGTATGCATAATAAGTGATATCGCCATTCTATATCATGATTTGAAGCATCACGTCTAGCTAACATTTCAGCGTGTAGTTCGGCGTTAGACCAAGACTCACCACTTGGTTCAGTTAAGTTTGTATTACTTTCAATAATGTTAACTTGCCATCCAACTTGTTCATAAATATCTTGCCAATCTACTCCACCGCCATTGTTTAAAGGTGCTTCTGAAACAGCAACTCTGTCAATCTCTACAACAGCTCTTCTTAAATATGGGGAAACCCAACCCATAGAGAGCGTACCTATGATAATGCCATTACTATCCTTCACATCTCCAATTAAATAATCAGATGAGGAAGGATAACCTGAAGGAGGTACTGACCACTTCATTAAAGCAGTAAATGTTCCTTTATTCGTCCAGGACGAAGTTCTCGGTGGTGTTGAATGGTTAAAACGATGCATCTCAAAACCAAGAGTAAAACTATTACCAAAAGTACAAAATTCAAGAATCTGGGTGACTCGAAGATAATATCGGTACTGCCTTATTGGAAATATTGGAATTCCTTCACTAGGATTTGGTTCTAATCTTGTTAATGGAAAAAACCAAATAGGATGATGAAGATAAAGATCACCGCTAGCAATTGTGTTGAATCCTTGTCGTTGCACTCTTAAAGTTCCATCATAGTGAATTAAAAGAGGAAAGGGTAATTTTTTTGGTGTATATCGAATTAAGTAACAACCCTCACGTAAACATCGAATCCTAAAAGGAGGCCAAAGTTGTAATTCTTTAATCTTCTCGAGTTCTCTAAAAGGTATTTCTTTTAGTCTTTCTATAACAGGTTCAGGGCTAGGAATTGGTTCGGGTAAAGGAGGACAAATACCATTAGGAGGCATTATAGGGGAAATAAATGGTCTCTCATTTCTATTGTTATTCATTAATTTTACCTCATTATTATTTTTCGATTTATTTTTGAAACTGATCATTAAAAAGTTAAAATATTCAATAATTAAGATACAAAGATTTAATAAATTTCGAATCTCGATCCTTTTTAACTATATGATCATAATCAATAATATTACATTAATATATTTAACATTATTGTCAAGAATTGCTAACTAAATTTTTGAATTAAATTGAGTGTTAAAAATCAGTTATTCCTAATTGACACATACTTATTAATTAATTAAAACTAACTAAATTAATCAATAATATTTAACAACACCAGTGTTGCCCTTAGAGCCACCTTTTGCCTATGGAATTATCACGCTCGATGGTGCAGATACAG
>JAHLWT010000079.1 GCA_019057775.1 Promethearchaeota archaeon | reverse complement strand
CTGCACTAATTAAATCCTCATTGTTAACTTTTGCTTTAACCATGATATGTAAGTATGCTTTTAAGAAGGCAACAAAGTCTTCCTCTAAGAATCGTAATTTTCCATAAAGATTTTTTGTAGAATTCCACCACTCCCGAGCATTCTCAAGCGTGAGTGAAGAAGCAAACTCTCTTGAAGCCCTTACTTCCGTAAAATATAAGAGCTTTTCGATTCCGGATTGAATAAATGGTTGAGGATTGATAACAACTAAATTTTCATCAATTAAAAATGAAACAGGCTCTCTCGGTCTAATTAAAACAGTTGATATCCCACTAAATACACGATCTACTCTTAATGGTAGCGGCATTATTGGATTAGATTGAACTCTTTTCAATATTTCTACGTGGTGGGGGATATCATATTGCGATACATCAAGAGGAAGAACATCAATATAAAAAAAAAAAGGTGACGCATCAGATTTGTAAGTTCTAAATTTGGATTTGGTATTACGACCCATGATAAATCTTAGTATTCAAAATTTTTAATAAAACTAAGCTGAAAAATGCTTTACTTCTTTATCTAGTCCTATTGGTTCATTTACGCACCAAATAAAGTGGTTTTCTTCAATTTCTATTTTATGAGGTGCATCGAATTCACACTCCTTAGTTCGAGCATCAGAAACGCAACGAGGATTGAAATGACATCCCGGAGGCGGAGCAATAGGACTTGGAACTTCACCATCAATAACAAATTTGATATCTTTGTTATCGGGATCAACCATTATACGCGACATTAGAAGAGCTTGAGTGTAAGGATGAGTTGGCTTGGCGAAAATCTGTTTTTTTGTTCCTTTTTCTACAATACGACCAAGATACATAACCGCAACTTGATCTGCTATGTGATTCACGACTGATAAATTATGTGTGATGAATAGAAAGCCATAACCATAGGTACGTTGTAAATCTCTTAGTAGATTAAGTATCTGAGCTTGAACAGATACGTCCAAAGCAGAGGTTGGTTCGTCTAATATTATTAATTCGGGATTGCATGCCAATGCTCTAGCAATTATTATTCGTTGCTTTTGACCACCGGAAAATTCGTGTGGGTACCTATCTAGATGCTCCTTCTTTAATGAAACTTCTTCTAACAGTTTTAATACGTGTTTTCTGAGTTCTGTCTTCTTAGTTATCCCTAATAAGTTTTTTAAAGGTTCTGAAATTATATCTACTACTTTTAACCGTGGATTTAACGAGGCATCAGGGTCTTGAAATACAATTTGTATTTTTTGTCTTAAGAAACTTGAATAGTCGTCTTTACTAACTTTAATTTCGTTAAACTTTATTTCTCCATCTTCAATAGGTACTAATCCAAGAATAGCTTTAGCGAGCGTCGATTTACCACACCCACTTTCTCCTACTAAACCGAGAGTTTCTCCCGTTTTAATGGTTAGACTTACTCCATCAACCGCTTTAACCTCACCAAATTGCCGCTTTAAAAGACCGCCTACCAATGGATAGTAAACCTTAAGATCTTTGATTTTAAGAAGTATTTTTCCTTCTTCTAATTTACTTAACTCTCGAATTTGCCCCAAAGGTATTCTCTTTAAATAGATAGTCTTTATTATTAAACTGAAAATCAAAGAAAAGATTAAAGCCAGTATCGTACTAGTTCCTAATGTGAAGAATGTTATGAGGTTTCCAACCAGCGCACTTAATATAGCTGAAGCTAGGCAAATAAGATATGTTTTTTTTAGTAATTGTGAACGATCGTCCCAATTAATAAGAAAAAATGATAAAATATAAGCTGGTACAAATGTAAGCAATAAAAACTGGATAAGAAACTCCATTAGGATCACTCCGATTAAAAATTCAATTATTGCTTCAATCTGAAGAATCATTTAACCACCTCTTTAACAACATTAAATTCGGGATCGTACAAATGACATGCCACATAGTAATTGGGCGTAATTTCTATGCTTTTCGGTCTCGAAGAGTCACAAGGCTGGAATCGATGTTCACACCTTGGATGAAAACGACAGCCTGATGGGGGATAGATTAAATTGGGGACCATACCAGGAATTGTCATTAAATCTTTATCTTCCCCTTCAATTGGAATAGCAGATAACAATCCTCTTGTATAAGGATGATAGGGCTCAGTAAAAAGTGCTTTTGTCTCACCATATTCAACTATCGAGCCACTATACATTACTGCAACCCGATCACACATTTTTGAGATAATTGCAAGATCGTGAGTTATAAAAAGGATTGAAGTGTTATACTTTTCCTTCAAATCCTTCATAAGTTTTAATATTTGATTCTGAACAGTTACATCTAAAGCAGTCGTTGGCTCGTCTGCTATTAATAAACGAGGGCTCCCCGCTATTCCCATTGCTATTTGGATTCTTTGTCTCATTCCTCCGCTTAATTCGTGAGGATATCTATCGATTACATTCTCAGGAGATGGAATATTCAAATCTCTTAATAATTGTTCGCTCCAACCTCGCGCAACACTGTAAATACTCTCGCCGCTACGACTAAAAGCTTCAATTAGTAGTTCTTTCCTTTTGTGTAAGAGGTACACTTCAGAAATCTGTTTCCCTACAGTATATACTGGGTTTAGCGAATTAAGAGGATCTTGAAATATCATAGTGATTTTATCACCTCGATATAAATTAATCTCTGATATTGACTTTTTCAATAAATCTTCACCTTCGAATTCAACAATTCCATTTAAAATCTTACCTGAGGATTGAAGTAATTGAAGGATTGATAATGCAGTTACAGATTTACCACAGCCGGTCTCACCCACTAATCCTAAAACCTCTCCCTCATAAATCTTGAATGAAACTCCGTCAACCGCATGAACAACTCCTTCTTCAGTAAAAAAATTGGTTTCAAGATTTTCTACATTTAAAATTACATTACTACCCATAGCCTTTAGACCTTCTCCTTCCATCGATCTTTCTTGAATTAATTCCTTATCTGCTTGTAAAGCTTTAGGAAGAAACTTATACTTCATTAATGCGAGAAAAGCCGCAATAAATATAATTGCTACAACAATCGCTAATACCCGGATATCTTGTTGATATAATGTAATACCAAAGAATCTTGAAAGATATAATTCAACCACAATAAGCTGGATTGACCAAGCTCCAAAAGCAATAATCGCTCCGTATAAAAAAGACTTTTTTATTACATCTTTTGGCGGCCGTTTATCCAATGGAATTACTTTTATAATTATTCTTGCTAGACTAGTATAAATAAACAATACAAAAAAAGCCCATTGAATCCCAAGTAGAAAATTATCATAGGTAGGCGAGATTGAATCATCTGGGATTAAATTTCCAATAGGAATTCCTAGGATATCAAATGATAGAAATAAGGCAACAACTATCCATGATACGA
>JAHLWT010000078.1 GCA_019057775.1 Promethearchaeota archaeon | reverse complement strand
TCAAAATCAGTGATGGAAGATAATAGATTAATTTGAGCTTTAGATTTTATTTGAATATTATATTCTTCATACCTTTTATTATTAATAATAGCATTGAGAACAATTAAGGAATATTCTTCTTCTGAATCAAGGGTCATATCTAAGAGAGCTTTTATAAATTGTTTTATATGATCCCATTCAGATGCATAAGCAATTCCAATGATTTCTTTGGGTATACTTTCAAACATGGTCTCATTACGTAAGAAAAAAAGGGATCCTAAAATATTTTCAATTATAAACCATTCATGTACTTATAAATAAAAAATAAAACTAATGTTTATTATATATTTGGATAACTCCTAAACTTTATATTGATTAAACCTATCAACAAATCAATTTTAATAGCTTCTTATAAAAGTCTTTTTTTTATATTATTCTTTTAACCTTTTATCTAGATTAATATATCATTACATCATAAATTTAGATAATTAAATGAGGAGAGGAACATTTTATGGAAAATAAAACGGAACAGAGAGCTTGGTATGAATCTGAAATTGTAAGAGACCAAATAAGCTTACTCAAGGGAAGAGCTCCAATGGGATTAATGTCAGCCTTTAGAACAGGACACATTTTTTATAGTCATAGAGCATTAGAACAAATTTCTAGTTTTTTGGAATCTAAACTTGAAAGAGAAGAAAGAAGAGTGCTTATCATTGTTGATGATTTTACTGAGAAATTTGCTAGCAAAGTAATCAAAATTTTGGAGCCAATAGATGCAAAATCACGAATATGGGCAGGAGTAGAACCAGAAGGTCCTCTCAATACAATCGAAGAGGGTAGAAAAATTTGCGAAGAATTTAATCCCCGAGTATTTATAGCACTCGGTGGAGGGAGTGTTATTGATACAGCGAAAGCCTTAATGATTAAATACGAGAAACCGGAAACAAGTCTGTATAGAGTTACACCTTTCGAAAATCTAGGTTTGCGGAAGAAGGTTAAATTTTTGATTGCAATACCTACAACATCGGGAACAGGCTCGGAAGTTACTTATTCTGCTATGTTAACTGATATTAATAGAGATCCTCCTCAAAAATTAACAATAGCTAATCCAGAAATAATTCCTGATATAGTTATTTTACACACGGATTTTGTAAAAGATTTACCTCCTTTTCTAACTATGGCAACAGGTTTAGATGCATTGGCTCACTCTGTGGGATCATATGTTTCAACGTGGGGTAGTCCTTTAACAGATAGCATAAATATTTATGCTATAAAGGAAATCTTAAAATATTTACCTCGTGCGTATAAATATGGTGGAAAAGATTTAGAAGCTAGAAGTCATATGCAATTAGCAGCAACTATGGCTGGTTTAGGATTTGGTAATTCCAGAGTTGGACTAGATCATGCTTTAGCTCATAGTTTTGGAAAAATATTTATGGTTCATCATGGACTTTGTGTGGGTATGCTTCTCGTTTACACAACCGCTTTCATAGCTAAAGTCTCAGATCGTTGGAAGGACTTATGTTTTCTCTTTAATATTGAATCTAAAGGGAAAAGTAATAAAAAATTGTTTTCAGAATTTCTACAAGCTATTAAAAATTTCATTTCTTCTTTAGATGGACCCTTGTGTGTAAAAAATTTGAAGAATCCAGTTATTAGTAAAGAGGATTATTTTAACAATCTAGATTTATTAATCAAATACACAGAATTGGATGCAGTTTCTCTTTTATCACCCCGGCATTTAAATAAAGAAGTTTTAGAAAAAATATTTGAATATGCTTGGGATGGCAAAGACGTTGATTTTTAATTAATTTAGGTTTAATTTGAACAATAGGTATATAAAATGTATGGTTATAATGGAAAAGTTCTATATGTTGATTTAAGCAAAGAAAGTTTTGAGATTAAAGATTTAGAATCAGAAATCGCAAGAGATTTCCTCGGAGGAACGGGATTAAGTGCTAAAATTGTATATGATTTGCTATCAAAAAAGGATTACATTACATTAAAAGAAAACCCCTTTTCAGAAATTAATCCCCTTATTTTTGCTACAGGTCCTATAACGGGAACTATTAGACCGTCCTCAGGACGTTATACTGTTAGTGGAATATCTCCTTTAACCAGAATATGGGGAGAGGGATCTTCAGGTGGTTCGTTTTGCATCTCTCTAAGGAATTGTGGTTTTGATGCCATTGTTTTTTTAGGAAAAGCAACTAAACCAACTTATTTATTTGTTCATAATGGAGAAATAGAATTTAAAGATGCTTCTAGTTTACAAGGTAAAGATTGCTATGAAACGCAAAATTTAATTAAAAACGACATAAATGAATCAAATGTCCGGGTTGCTTGTATTGGCCCTGCGGGAGAGAACCTTGTGAAATATGCGGTAATAATTAATGATGAAGGAAGAGCTATTGGGAGATGTGGATTAGGAGCAATCATGGGCTCGAAAAACTTAAAAGCTCTAGCTATTCAAGGTACAAATAGGGTTGAAATTGCTAATAAAGAACGGGGTAAGGAAATCAAACAAACAGAGAAGGAAGGTTCAATAGGCTCACTTCTTTTTAATTTGTATGGAACTAACATGTATCTTGATCTAGGGATGGTAAATGGTGATACTCCGGGCTATTATTTTACGGAATCAGAATTTCTTGCTGAAAAATTAACAAGTAAAACTTTGAAAGAAGATTATCCCGTTTTCAATTATGGATGTGTTGGATGTACAGTAAAATGTGGAAAATCAACGATTATTAAAGAAGATGGTAAAGAAATTAAAGTTGATGGTCCGGAATATGAATCTGTTGCTGCATTTGGCCCATTATGTGGTCTTTTTGATTCCAGATATGTGATTTTAGCAAACCATTTATGTAACGAATATGGAGTTGATACAATATCTTGCGGTGTAAGTATTGCTTTTCTTATCTATTTAGTTGAAAACAAACTTTCGATTGAAATCATAAAGAGCCTTTTAAGCGACATTCAGTTACAAGATATTAAATGGGGTAATGGGAAAATTATCTTGGAACTTATAAAAAAAATTACTAATAGAGAAGGAATTGGAAAAATCCTTGCAGAAGGCGTTAGAACCATGGCTGAAAAATTGGAAGTCGATCCCGAATTAGCAGCACATGTTAAAGGTTTAGAAATGCCTATGCATGATCCAAGAGCTTTTGCAGGTCAGGCTTTGAGCTATGCAACTGGGTGTACCGGGGCAAATCATAATAAATGTGATTGGTATAATGCAGAAATGGGGAGCTTCAAGTATCCCTCTCTTCACATTAAAAGGAGTAAAGGACGTTATAATATAAAGGGAAGAGAAAGAGGAATATCAAAACTCCAAGATCTTAGAGCGATTGATGATTCGGCTGTTAACTGTAATATGGTCAGACCGACGCTTGAGAACATTATAGGATATATAAACGCTGCGACAGGATTCAATTATGATAAAAAAGCATTAATGGAAGTTGGAGAACGTATTAATAATTTAAAAAGACTCATAGACTGTAATTTAGGCATCACTAGGGAGGATGACAAGCTTCCAAAGCACTTACTAAAAGTTTTATCCTTTGGAAAAACATCAGGGGTTAAGCTTGATCTTACTGATAACTTAAAGAAGTATTATAGCATTCGGGGATGGGAATGGGAAACAGGAAGACCCACAGATGAAAAGTTAAAGCAATTAAGAATTTTTGATAAATCTAAGTAAAGAGTTAAATCAAAAATCAATTTTTTTCTATTATAAAACATTCTGAGATGAAATTTTAGATATTTTTTAAAATATTAGGATTATATGGTTTAATTTTTATATTTTAACCTTTCTACCTAGAATATTCAATATAAAATAAGGCTAAGATTGATATTATTTAATATGACTTACAGATTAATGGAGTAATAATGAAAATTCAATTTATTAATTTATTGTTATTATAGGAAGAGTGAATTAAAATGGATGTAAAAGAAGCTATAGAAAGAAGAAGAGCTTATCGATCTTTAGATCATATTGATATTTCAGAAGATTTAATCAATGATCTTGCGAAAGTAGCTCAGATTGCTCCATCGTGTGCAAATAAACAACCTTGGAGATTAGTATTTGTGTACGATAAACAAGAATTAAGAAAGTTATTTAAAATCTTATCTGGAGGTAATAAATGGGTTGAAAACGCTTCAATGCTTATTGCTGTTTTCAGCAAACCCGAAAATGATTGCATTATCGGAGAGCGTAAATACTATTTATTTGATACAGGGATGGCAACCGCATTTATTATTTTAAGAGCTACAGAATTAGGGTTAGTTGCTCACCCTATTGCTGGGTTTAATGAAGAAAAAGCTAAAAATGTGCTAAATATACCTGTTGACATGAGATTAATTACATTGATAACTATTGGAAAACACTCAAAGGAGGTTAATCCTGTGCTTTCTGAACCAATGAAACTAGGAGAAAAACAGAGACCACCAAGAATTTCCTTAGAAAAATTCGTGTATTCAAATAAATATAATAAAGAAACATGATATTCAGAAAAAGAATTCTAATTTATAAGGAAAATTTTCTAAATTAATTAATGTTATAATGTAATCGTCAAAGAAATTAATAGATAATAATCTTCGGATTGATAAAATCTAATTTACTTTAATAAAATATGAGCACTGGAATATCTAACTCTAATAGATTAACTAATGAAAAGAGTCCATATTTACTTCAACATGCTAAAAATCCAGTTGATTGGTATCCTTGGGGAGCTGATGCTTTTGAAAAAGCAAGGAAAGAAAAAAAGCCTATATTTCTTTCTATAGGGTATTCAACTTGTCATTGGTGTCATGTTATGGCTCATGAATCATTTGAAGATCAAGAAGTAGCTGAACTGATGAATAAGACTTTTGTATCGATAAAAGTAGATAGGGAAGAACGTCCAGATATAGATAAAATATATATGACAATTTGTCAAATGACAACAGGCTCAGGAGGGTGGCCACTCACAATTATTATGACCCCCGATAAAAAGCCTTTTTTTGCTGGAACCTATTTTCCTAAACAAACTCGATTTGGTAGAATTGGATTAATTGATCTAATAAAACGGATTAAAAATTTATGGGATGATAAAAGAAGTGAACTAGTAAATTCTGCAGACCAGGTAACCTTCAATCTCCAAAATTTAGATCAAAAAACCCCTGGAGAGAAATTTGATGAAAACATCCTGAAAACCACATATAAGCTACTGTCTCAACAGTATGATGAGAAGAATGGTGGTTTTGGAAATCGGCCAAAGTTCCCAACTCCACATAATCTCATATTTTTACTTAGATATTGGAAGCGCACCGGGGAAGAGAAAGCTTTAGAAATGGTAGAAACTACACTTCAATCTATGAGAAAAGGAGGAATTTATGATCAAATCGGTTTTGGATTCCACAGGTATTCCACCGATTCCACTTGGCTTGTTCCTCATTTTGAAAAGATGCTGTATGACCAAGCACTAATAGCAATTGCTTATATTGAAGCATTTCAAGCTACTAAAAAAGTTGAGTATAAAAACACAGCCGAGGAAATTTTAACCTATGTTCTCCGGGATATGACTTCATCTGAAGGGGGATTCTATTCAGCAGAAGACGCAGATTCAGAAGGAGAAGAAGGCAAGTTTTATATTTGGTCTAAAGATAGATTGACATCAATACTGGACGAAAAAGAGTTAAAACTTGCTATTAAAATCTTTAATGTAGATGAATCAGAAAATTTTCGAGACGAAGTTTCTGGAATAAAAACGGGCAAAAATGTTTTACATCTTAAAACCTTCCCTGACACTAAACTCCAAGGAAAAATTGAAAAAATACGTTCTAAATTATTTAAAGAGCGAGAAAAACGTAATCATCCTCTGAAAGATGATAAAATCTTAACTAACTGGAATGGATTGATGATTACTGCTTTAATTAAAGCTTCAGTCGCCTTTCAAGAAATGAAATATCTAAATACTGCTAAGAAAGCTGTAGAGTTTGTTTTTTCAAACCTTCGAGAAAAAAATGGTATGTTATATCATCGATATAAAGATGGAATTTCAGAAATTCCAGGTTTTTTAACTGACTATTCGTTTTTTATATGGGCTTTAATTGAATTATATGAAGCTTCTTTTGAAATATCTTATTTAAAATCTGCTCTTGAACTACATCAATTTCAATTGGATAATTTCTGGGATAAAAAAAGAGGTGGTTTTTACTTCACTGCTGATGATTCTGAACAATTAATTACGAGACAAAAAGAGATTTATGATGGTGCTATTCCCTCAGGAAATTCAATCGCTATGCTAAATTTGTTGCGATTAAGTTATTTGACTGGGGACCATGAATTAGAAGAGAAAGCAGATTTGCTAAGTAGAGTGTTTGCTGAGAAAATTAGAGCGAACCCATTAGCATATACTCAATTTCTAGTTGCTATTGACTTTGCGATTGGTCCAACCTATTCATTGGTTATTGCTGGTGATACAGACGCAGACGATACAAATAAATTGATCAATTTAGTTTTTGATGAATATACTCCTAATAAAGTCTTTATCCATAGACGCACAGAACAAAACCCTCCTGATATTGATGCCTATTCAAATTTTGTAGAATTTTTTTATAATAATGATGGAGAGGCAACAGCCTATATATGTATTAATAAAACATGTAAACCTCCAACTAAAGATATCGATAAGGTATTAAAATATCTTCATGCTAAATGGAAATAGACTAGTTAGGATAGAAAAAAATTAGAATTGTAAAAACTATGCAAGTATATCTACTTTCTCTGATACGAGAGTTTCCATTTCTTCCAAAGATTTTACATTATCCATTTCATCTTGAGTAATGAATAGATCGAGATTACCATCATTTTGAATGTATGCAGAAGGGTATTTAGCATCTTTTATATCAAATTTTTTTTCAAATTCATCTTTATGCAAAAATTCAGTTTCAATATTTAGGTCTTGAATGAATTTTTTCCAATCCTTCTTCACTCCAAAAATGCCGAATGTTTGCATGCACAAATTACAATCATAGGAACTAGGACGTAAAATTTTTTTCCAAAAATCTTTAACTACACTCGCAAGTCCGGAGTTGGCATTATACACAAAAATAACTTTTTTAATATCACTCATTCAAATCACTTCAATTATTAAATTTCTCCTTAATCTTAAATACATACATAATAAATTTTAAGGTAGCTATTATCTAACATAAATAAATCCTACTTCTCAAGCACAAAATATATGAATATTCATTGCAGTACTACTAATTTATTAATCCACCTTTAAAGGATTAAATCTTAAAAATAATTATTGTAGAAACAAATTTCTTATATTTTTCATTCGTTTCTTATTTACACCCATGTCACTCATTCCTTTCCTAGCAGCAGACCTATAATGAATTAGTTTTTCGCTATCGTCGAAGAGAAACTCAACATCATCTACAAATTTAAATGTTGCAGTTCTAACTTCAGCGTGGATATAATTTTCAGTCTCAGAAACGATTATCGTTCTTTTTAATGAATTTAAAATACTAAGAATTTTTTCTTTAGCTTGACCTATTGATGTATCATATTTTATTGGCTCAAGTCTATGTTTTGCGTCAGTAGCTTGAGTTGAGACGCAATTTGGAGTTTTTGGGCAGGATTGAAGTTTCCCATCCGTGATGCCAATTGGTCTTTTCGATTTTGGAATATTAATCACTCCCACTGTTTTATTAATATAAGAAACTAACTTAATTATAAATAAATTGAGTTTATAAACTAATATAATAGAATGAGGGGGAGTTTAAAAGTAAAAGTTGTTTTATTAAATATCAAGTACATCTTTAATTGTTGTCTTTATCTTCTTTGCGTCAAAGATAGAAACATTTCCTGAAGCTTGGAATCTCTTTATTTCTTCTTCATAATGAGATTCAAATTCTGTTAGTAAATAAACTAGTCTCTCTTTTAGGCTTTGTTTAGCAGGTTTTGATAAAAAAAGAGCTAATTTAACCCACTTACCATAAGCTGCATGGATATAAAATCCTTTATAGCTAATTTCCTTCATGGATGTCGTTCCACCGATTTCAGAAACGAAAGAATCCATTGCATTTAAAAAACCTGATACTAAATCGTGTTCCATTATTACATTTTCATCTGAATAAGAGATTAGTGGTAAGCCTGCCGTTCTATCAATTATAATAAGGCTTCTAAAAATATCGGAATATTTAGGTTTCTTACTTTTAGTGTGTTCCCCTTTCATAAGTTCTTCTTTAGGGTAAAAACCGTACATAACATAAGATTTAGGATTGTACGATTCACTTTCACTAAAATAATAATCAGAAATTTTAATTAGTCGCGATGGAGCTCGTATTGGCTCATGAGGTAAATTTTTTATATAATCATCTCGAAGAGCGCTATCATAAATTTTTGCTTTTTTACCCTTAGTAATCCCTAAGATCTTTTGATGTAATGGATCAATTACATAAAACCAAGTATTAGATTTTTCCATATCCGAAATTAATCGATCTAATCCAATATTATAAACTCCCTTCGGTGTTGTTACAAAAACAGTCCAAGCAGCAATTTTAGATGCGTTATTTATTAAATAGAAGACATCTTTATAACTGTCTTCAGTCATTTGATCTCCTGTTCTAATAAACACAGCTTCAGTTTTTAAAAGTGGTTTCTTTTTTATTAAATATAAATCCACTGAATAATCTTTTATATCAGAAGTATCATATACAGAAATGCTATAATCAGCACAATAATCTGCAAAGGCATCAATTAACTCTTGTTTTGAAATGAAATCAAATCTAGATAGATATTTAGAGATTTTTTCATCATTTAACAGCTTTGTTCCTATATATTCAAGAGAAGTTGCAAATGAATTCTGTAATTCGCTATTATTGATGTATTTTTCATAATAAAATAGACTAATTAAATCAAGGTATTCTAATTTAGTGGGATTCTTACCAGATGGGATATTGATGCCATTCTTTTGTATAAATTTTTCGATTTCCTTAAATCTATTTCTAACTATTAAGCAATTTAAACAAATTATTTCTTGCTTACCCTCACTTCCTTCCCTAATCTTACTCAGTACTTCTTCTGGTAAAAATAAATTTTCAGAACTCATGTGAACATCAATCCTTTAAAATTAAATTCAATCTTACAAATTAAATGTATTTATATTTATATTACTTTTCCCGTTTTAAAAATAATATTAGCATCTCTTAATCTTAAAAGTGCTGTTACAAATACTAACGCAGCAAAAATCCATAATAAGAAAAATCTCCAGACTATAAAAATGGTTGTAAACAGGAGAAATAAAAAAGTTTCAGAACGCTCCATTAACCCATGTCGATAATATATTACTTTTTTAGACTCTTCTAAATCCTTGGCTTTTACGGATCCACCTACTAATAAAAACATAGTTATACATAATATTACTGCTCCCAAGGAAAAAATTCCAGGCCACATTAATATTAATGGATCTGTTGAAACCAATGCAATTATAATTGAAACTTCAACAGTACGATCACAAAATATATCCAAAATACCCCCAAAAATTGTAGGCTCTTCCAATCTTGCTACAGCACCATCTAACACATCAAATAAAAAGGAAATTACCATTAATACTATTGAACAAACAATAAGTTCTAATTTCCATAATAATATCCCACTCAAAAAAATAAAGAATGAGCTTGATAATCCAATAATTAATCCAGTTATAGTTAATTGATTTGCAGAAATCTTTCCTAAAAGAAGCTTGTTTGCTAGTTTTTCTATTCCATTTTTTAATTTGGACTTAGAAAGCCATTTATCGATCATATTGTGTATATGTATAATAAATAAGAAAAAAGTATAGGTCCTTCAAAAATTTTTTCGTGTCTAAGGTAGAATTCTTTTATATTCTTCCACAAATTATTGAATAAATTTGTTCAGCAGTAAATCCCTTAATATCTATTGCTGAACTCCTACAATTACCCGAACATGCGCCACATCCTTTACATAAAGCTTCATTAACTTTTGCTACTGTACCAAACCATCGATCCTCAACAAGATCAATTGCACCATAAGCGCAAATTTCAACACACATCCCGCATCCAATACAGCGTTCTGGACGAATTACTGCAAAATAGGGTTCGATCTCAACTTCTCCCTTTGACATTAAAATGATAGCGCTAGCTGCTGCTCCCTTAGCTTGCGCAACAGAATCAGGGATATCTTTAGGACCTTGAGCAACACCCGCAATGAAAATGCCTTCTGTTAAAGTATCTACAGGTCGTAATTTAGGGTGGGCTTCAAGGAAAAAACCATCTGCAGATCTCTGAATTCTTAACAATGAAGTAATTGTGTCAGCATCAGCTCTCGGTTCTATTCCTGCTGATAGAACAAAAAGATCTACTACTACTTCAATAGGTTGTTGGAGTAAAGTATCTTCGGCTCGTATTATGATTCTATGATCCTTATCTTCACTAACTTCAGCAATTCTCCCTCTAATAAAATTAATTCCATAATTTCTTGAAGCTGATTCATAAAATTCTTCATATCCTTTTCCAAAAGCCCTTATATCCATATAAAATATATATACATCTGCTTCTGGATGTTTTTCTTTATATTGTCTTGCTTGTTTAGTAGCATACATGCAACATACTCGAGAACAATATTGATTTCCTCCTTCTCTAAAATTTCTACTTCCTACACATTGTAAGAAAGCAATACTATGAGGGTCTTTAAGATCTGAGGGCCTTACAGGCTTACCAATAACTGGTCCAAAGGAGCTTAATAACCGTTCCATTTGAAGCCCTGTAATCACATTAGGATATTTACCATATCCATACTGCTTAAGCTCGGTTGGATCATACAAATCCCATCCAGTTGCAACTACAATTGTCCCTACCTTGACTTTTATCTCTTCAGGTTCATCATCGAAATTTATTGCTTCAGGTTCACAAACAGTCGTTCTTGCACAAATTCCGCATTGAATGCAATTTTCCATATCAATAGTATATTGGCCAGGGACGGCTTGAGGAAAAGGGACATAAATAGCTTTTCTTGTGCCCAAACCAAGGTCGAACTCATTTCCAACTGTTATAGGGCATGGATCTACACAAATCCCACAAGCCGTACATTTCTCTTGATCTATATAATGAGGTTTTTTTGTAATGGTAACATCAAAATTACCAATATAACCTGTTACTTCGGTAACTTCAGAATAAGTTAATAGTTCGATATTTTTTTCTCTTGATACTTCAGACATTTTAGGTGTTAGTATACAAGAGGAGCAATCCATAGTAGGAAATGTTTTATCTAGTTGAGCCATATGTCCTCCGATTGTAGGCGTTCTTTCAACGAGGTAAACTTTATATCCTGATTTTGCGATATCTAAAGCAGTATTCATTCCAGTAATCCCTCCTCCAATTACCAAGCAGGTGGGCTCTACGTTCACGGTCTGTACTTTTAAAGGCACTAATTCTCTAGCTTTGTTGATAGCCATTCTTATATGATCTTTAGCAATTTCATAGGCTCCTTCTGGTTCTTTCATATGAACCCATGTGGAATGTTCTCTGATATTTGCCATTTCAAATAAAAATTGGTTTAGACCAGCTTCTCTACAAGCTATTCTAAAAGTAGGTTCATGCATCCTCGGAGAACATGCTGCTACAACTACCCTATTAATTAATCCAGCTTCAATATCTTCCTTAATCATTTTTTGACCTACATCAGAGCAAAAAAACTTGTATTCTCGTCCAATCTCGACATTAGGAAGCTTTTTTGCATATTCTACCAAATCTGGTACAGAAACCACACCACCAATGTTCACACCACAATGACAAACATAAACACCGATCTTTGGTCTTTCATTACCAGTAATTTTCATTTCTTTATCTACTTCTGTCAATTTAACGATCCTCCTAAGTTAACTGCGATTTAACTTTTTCTAAAAACGATTCTATAGGAATAAAGGGAGAAACTCCTTTTAAGTCGTGATTTTTAACCAATCCTAAAAGATTTGGATCAATTCCAAAAGATAACCCTAATAGTTGTGTAATGTAAATGACTGGAATTTTATATGGTTCACTAATCATATCTTTATAGATACTGTTAGCTTCCATTTGACCGAGGTCTAATTGCAGTTCACAGAATGGGCAGCAATTGATAATGATATCGGCGCCAACGTCCCTCATGTTCTCTAATTTTTCTCGAGTAAAGTCAGCTGAAATTTCTTTTACAGCCGTCCTTACTGCGCCACCAGCTCCGCAACATTGGAACTTGTCTTTATAATCGATACTTTTTGCTCCTGTAATCTCTACTATTTCATCGAGAAATCTAGGGTCTTCGTATTCTCCAGCCCAAGGTCTTTTATCACTTGGTTTTACAATGTGGCATCCATAATGTACTGCAACTTTTAAATCCTTAAATTTATGTTTTACAAAACCTTGTAAGTAATCTAAACCCATATCTTGATATAATATTTGAACGACATGCTTAGGTTCAATTGACCCTTTAAATTCTCTTCCAATTTTGGCGAGATGTTCATTTATCATTTTCTTTAATTCGTATTCGTGTTCTAATTCAAACCAAGCGTCCCGAAGGGTACCATAACATCCATTACACCCCGTTATAATATCAACTCCCAATTCTTCTGCTATTGTAATATTTCGAGCAGCAATTACTAGCCAAGTAGGAATGTGAAACGCTCGAAAAACCCCTGGAGCAGGGCAACAAGATGCTCCTTCTAATTCCAAAATTTCAGCACCTAAATGATCAAATACAGCACGAATAGACGCCTCAATCATGGGATAACGATTAGGGATCACACAACCAAGAAAAAAACCATATTTCCATTTATTGTTTTCACTCATTATTAGATATCTCCTCACTTATCCTCTTTTTTAGCTTTTTCAGCTTCTTTTTGTTTTTCGATTCTATCTAGCAAATCTCTAAAACCAACAGACTTCATTAATTCTTGACATTCTTTGACAGCTTCAGGATGCATATGAACGGTTGGGGGTAATGGAGGCAATCCATAAGATTCGCGCAAATCTCGCCATTTCTTATTTCCTTCTCCGTTAGCAGGTACTCCGTGTCCGGTTTCGTAAAATATTTTATTAGCTAATCCAAAATGAGAGTCTAAAATAAAACCTTCTTCAACGGCTATATTTCTTAGCTTAATAATCATATCAGTTACTGGAATGTCTCGTGGACATCGCTCATAACAAGTATAACACGTACTACAAAACCAAATGTCAATATCTTGTAAAACAGATTCATCACCT
>JAHLWT010000077.1 GCA_019057775.1 Promethearchaeota archaeon | reverse complement strand
ATTTTTTTTCTTTTTTATTTTATGCTTATTTTATGCTTATCAATTAGTTTTAGATTTCATTTTTGGTTCCGATATTTTGGATCTAGAGCGTCTCTTAATCCATCTCCTACGATCATAAAACCAATTACTGATAATAAAATCATCACACTAGGCCAAAATGATGCCCAGGGCGCATCCCAAATATGACTTCTTGCTTTGTATATATCACTTCCCCAATTTATAAACCTTGGATCACTAAATCCTAGAAATGAGAGAATGACTAAACTTATCATCAATCTCCCAATATCAAAACTCATTGAAATTATAATAGGTTGGATTGCATTTGGTAATATATGTCTAAACATTATTCTCCAGTTATTTGCACCCGATATTTTTGCTGCGGCTATATAATCTAGTTCTTTTTCCTTTAAAACAGATGATCTAACTAAGCGAGAATAAAATGGAATCCCTATAACTCCAAGTATTATCACAATATAACTAAATCTTGAGCCCAATATAGCTAAAAAAGCTAAAGCGAATATTATTCCTGGGAAAGCTAAAATTATATCCATACATCTCATTAAAATAGAATCAACCCATTTACCATAAAACCCGGCTACCATTCCAAAAAAAAGCCCAAAGATTAGGCTAATACTAACAGATAAAAAAGCAGTTAATATGGAGGTTCTCACACCGTAAATTGCTCTCGAAAGAACATCTTGCCCAGCAAAAGTTGTTCCTAATGGAAATTCTGGTGATGGCGGTTTCCAGGTATTCAAACTCCATCTTGTTGCTTCTTCATATGAATAAGGAGCAATCCAAGGTCCAAATATTACTAGACTAATAATAACAAAAATTAAAATAAGTCCAAAAATAGTAAAAGGTGATTTTAACCATCCATTCATTTTTTTTCTTTTTTTACGATGCAAATTTCTTATATCTTTTATTTGTAACAGCTCAAATCTAGATTTAGGAAGAAGGAGAAATTTAAAACCATTAGCGATCTTTGAAGAATACTTTAAAATAGAAATTCCTTTTACATTATTCTCAATAAGATCATTTTTTTTCTTTTCTTCTTGAAGTTTAGTGTGGCTCATGTTTTTTAATTTTAGATTTTAATTTAATTTAATTTAATACGTGGGTCTAAGACTGCTGTTATTATATCTATAAGAAAATTGAAAATTATAACAACTATTGAAAACACCCATACCGAAGCAATAATGACAGGATAATCGGACCTTACAATGGCGTCGTAAAATAATTTACCCATGCCTGGTAATTGATATATAACCTCAACAGCAATCATTCCACCTAAAACAACAGAAAATCCCATTCCAGCTAAAATAATTACTGGTGTTACAGCGTTTTTAAACGCATGTTTTTTAATAATATGTTTTTTTTTAACTCCCTTCGCATACGCAGCCCTTATATAATCCTCCTCTAATTCTGCAATCATGCTTGCTCTCATCTGACGTGAAAGCCCTACTAATTGAACAATTGTCAAGGCAGAAACGGGGATAATTATATGCCATAAGTAATCATATAATAAATAAATCTCACCGGAAAGAATGCAATTTAGTATGCGAGAATAAGTAAATTGTGGAGGGTCAGGGTATCCCATGGTCTTATAACCGAATATGGGAAGAATTTGAAGAGGAGTACTGACATAGAGTTGCAGAAAGAAACTGATAATTACAAATGCTGGAATAGACACAAAAATATATGTAAAGATTCTCGAAATAACATCCATTTTAGTGTTTTTATGAGCACCAGAAAGTTTCCCCAATCTTAAACCAAGAAAAATTGCAAAAAGCATACTAATGAACGCAATTTCTAACGTTCTGGGAAGCCTCTGATTTATAAGAAACCAAACTGGCCAATCCCGTGCCACTGAATAAGAAAATCCCCAATTTCCCGAAAATGTATCTCCAATAAAAATTAAAAATTGAATAAATATCGGTTGATCTAAACCCATTCTCGCTCTTTCCATCAAATAATCTTGCCATGTCGCCTTTGGGGCCAGTCTCATCCATACAGGGTCTCCAGGTAATAATCTTACCATAAAAAACGTAATTACAAGAATTGCAAATAATGTAGGGATTACAGTAAGTAGTCTTCTTAAGATAAACTTGATTAAACTCATTTTAATTAATATTTTTACTCAATAAAGCATATTTTTACTACATAAACATCAAATGATGATGTTTTTAGAATAATTGAATAAAGTATAAGAACTTTAAAAACACTTTTAAAAGCGTTTGGATACTAATAAAAAGAATAATTTTGACTCCACTGTATGTGATTTAATTAACATTTATCCCGCAGGTTAAAATCCTCCCAAAAAGGATTTACCAGACAGTTCTAAATAATTTTTGAGCCACTTTTTTAATAACACTTTTTTTTTATTTTATTTTTTTTAAACTGGTTATTAATTATCTTAATATTAATAAATTAGTGATTTTGGTAAGAAATATTCGAAAATATATTAAAGAAAAAAAAATGATATAAAAAAAAAATTTAGAATTATCTTTTACGTCTCCTATTTCTAATAACTGCATAAACAACTAATGCAACGCTACCAATTGATATCAGTATTAGAATTAAATAAAACAGCCATTCTGAATTGGAACTGGTTATTTGATATATAACTGTATTACTTATGTCTTTTACCGTGAATGAGGACAATATCCCCTTATCTCCGTATGATATTTCGACAGTGTAATTCGTCAAACCGTAACGTTTAAATATAAGTGTTGATCCGCTTACAGAAGCATTTTCACATCCAAGTTCAGTAATTAGAGATTCCAAATAATTACCATGTGGTTCTGCGATTGCTAAACCTTTGAACGCGAGTCGCCAGAGAAATTCATCTGCGCTTACATTTGGAAAGCTATAGCCCGAAAATTGAATGTAAAGGTTTCCGTTAAGATCCTCAGCGAGGTTATTATAATCGTCCAACATTGCTTTGTAATCTAAAGGATTCTGAAGGATTATGATTCCATCGGAATAACTCGGACTCTCCTCATAGTCATTACTCGTATAATTCCATACGGCACGTAATCCATACCATAAGCTATAAGTATTTGTATAATTAGCATTGATCGTAGTTTCGTTGTATCCTTGCGATTTCATTATGCTTAAGAGTGCCAGGGTTTCTCCAAAACTGAAGTATTCGGGCATAAATATTGATGTAAAAACATCATATGTGTCCCAGGTGTTGGTTGTCCATCCTTTTAGAGTTGTTTTGCTTTTTGCATTTGTTATATTTGCCTCTCCTTCAAACCAATCACTCGGTGTTAAGTTAGAACCAATAGTGGTTTTCCATCCAGCACTATCGTAAAGCCCAACTACGAAATCATCAGTTCTTTTCGCTAATGTATGTTGGTAAGTTGAGCTAGCTACTATCGATGTAGATAGAATTCCAATAAGAAATAGGCTAAGTATAGTT
>JAHLWT010000076.1 GCA_019057775.1 Promethearchaeota archaeon | reverse complement strand
TATCGATCATATACATATCGATCATATACATATCGATCATATACATATCGATCATATACATACTTTTATTTAAAATTTTTGTTTATAAAAATTCACTCCAAATAAGCCCTAAAAGCTATATAACATAATATTAATTCAAAAAACCTGTTAAGATCTTGGATTTCTATCTTGAGTTTCTAATTACTCATCCCCCAAATAGAATAATTGTGACCATGATATAGTAATTAAATTAAAAATTTTTAATGATTTCAAGTAGAGTTAAGGACTTCTACTCTTTAGCTAATGTCTTTTATTTTTGCAAGAAAATCTTTTGGGGGTAAAGATTTGGATATAAACAGATTTACAGTATGAATTTTAAACTCAGGATCTTCTTCTGACAATTCTAACATTCTATTAAAATTAGCTCCGTCATTCTCATAGAAAAATTTCAACATTGAAAGCTTTACTTTAAAACTTCTAATAATACGTTTAATTTCAGGGTGGGATTTATATTTTTTAAGAATTGCCGTTGAATAGTTTTCTTCTTGTAAGGCATTAACAGCTGTTTCAGCAGCAATTTTACCAGAGATAATTGATGATGGAATCCCTTCTCCACTTATGGGAGAAACAAAACCTCCATTATCTCCAATGAGCATTAGATTATCTGAAAATAGACTCTTTTCTAAAATTCCTCCTACAGGATAGGGGAAAGATCCTTCCCAGATAATTTTATAATTTGAATCTGTGATGTAGTTTTTAACATGTGGATTTTTAAGAAACTCGGTATAAAGGGTGTTTATATTATATTTGGAATTAGCTTCGCCAAAGGTGGTTACCCCTATGTTGAATCTTTTATCTCCTATTGGAAAAATCCATCCATATCCTTTAAAAGGCATAAAAAAGGTATAAATAAACTCTTGATCTAACCGATGCTCACCTTCCATAATTGCGCATTTTCCAATTCCAAGATCTTCTATTTTCCATTTAGATCTCAAGCCCGATTTAAGAGCTAATTTAGAACTCACACCATCAGCTACAATTATTATTTTTCCATAATATTCTTTAATTCCAGAAGGGGATTTTACATTAATTCCAACTTTTTTATCATTTTTAGTAATAAAATCAAATGAGAAATTCTTGTCGAAAAGTTGTGCTCCAGCATCAATCGCAGTGTTTCTCAATAAATTATCAAATTCTAACCGATCTATAATAGCTCCGTATCTGTCACTTTCTAGTCTAAAATCTAGTTTATGATAATCTGCTGAATACATCGTTATTCCATTTATTTTTGGAAGGTTTAATTTTTTTAGTTGTGGATACATGTTAAAAACTTTATAATTAATAGCACCTCCACACGGTTTTCGCCAGGTAGAATCCTTTTCTATCAAAGCAACGTTATATCCAGCTTTGGCTAAGACTTCAGCACACGTTGAACCTGCAGGCCCTGCTCCAGATACAATAACATCATGCATAATATACACAAATAAATTTTATCAAATTTTAAGTTGATGGTTATGTGCTTTACTATTTAAAATCAAGCCTTAAAATTTCAAGAATAATATCGTTGTATTATACTCATATATTATGTGGTATAATCTTCTAAAGTATTAAAAAACACATGTAAAATACACAAAAAGGGGTTTTACAATAAATATGAAATTAATAACATGTCACATCCCAGAAGCCTATCTTTCAGGAATAGAAGAATTAGTTAATATGAACATGTATCCCAATCGTTCCGAAGTAATTCGTGTTGCGATTCGAGATTTACTTAAAACTGAACTGAGTTCAATTTTAAGGAAAAGGGATTAATTACCTTAATTTTTTCCTTATTTTCTTTTTATTACTCGTTGCCAATTAAATATTTAAGTTTTATTAATAGCGATTAATTTTACTCAGTAATGAGTTTTACAAATAAAGATTTTAAGTATATCGACGCTCATACGCATTTTTTCCCTCCACAGATTTTTAAAGCAATTTGGGGTTATTTTGAAAAACCAGATGAAAATGGGAATACATCAGGTTGGCCAATTAATTACAAGCTCTCCACAGAGGAGTTAGTTAGTTTTTTAAACAATCAAAATGTAAAATCATTCACTACATATAATTATGCTCATAAAAGAAACGTTGCAGCTTACATTAATGAATGGGTTAAACAATTTTGCGATAAATATGAGAATGCAATACCATTCGGATGTGTTTGGCCGGATGATAAGGACCGTGTAGATTATATAAGGAAGATTATTGATGATTATCAATTCTACGGAATAAAGATACAACCATTAGTCCAAGAATTTCATTTCGATGATGAGAGAATGCATGAAATTTATGACTTAATTTTAGATAGGGGTAAATGGATTTGTTTTCATGCGGGTACCGCTCCTTATAGAAATAAATATGTCGGATATAAAAATTTCATGAAATTCTTAGATAAGTATCCTGATATGAATGTGATTATCGCTCATATGGGTGCATTTGAATATCGAAAGTTCTTACAACTTCTTGATAATCATGAAAATCTCTATTTAGATACCACGATGATTTATATCCCCAATAACATTTTTCCGGAGAGAATAACTAAACGACCAAAAGGTGAGGATCTAATCTCTTATCAGGATAAGATTTTGTATGGTAGTGATTTTCCAAATATTCCTTATAATTATGAATTATCTACAATGGGATTGTTGGAGTTAGATTTACCGAGAAAGTTTTATGAAAAAATATTTTATGAAAATGCGAAACAATTATTTAAGCTATAGTTCTTCTAGTAGTCATATAGACTAATATTATGACTATAAAAGAATTAGAGTAATTATGTCAATTACATTTTATAGCAAAAGAGGAAGTCCTATAGCTTATATGGAAGATAATTGTCATATCTTTTTGTTCACTGGTAAAATTTTATCATATATTGATGGGGATTCTATCTATAATTATAATGGAAGACATTTGGGGTTTTTTGAGGATGGTTGGATAAAAGATCATGATGGATTCTATTTGTTTTTTACTAAAAATGCCACTGGTGGCCCTAACAGAGCAATGCAAGATATAGGTCCCGTTAAAAGTGAAAAGTCTGAAATTCCAAACAAAAATAAGAAGGATGCTAAACCTCCAAAACCTGAGAACAAGGAAACTTGGTCTGAGTTAAAATGGCAACAATTTTTCGTTTAATAATCTATTATAATGATTAAGGAATGCTGATAACTATCTAAAGTAAGACCATACTTATACTTATTGCAAACATTCCAGAGATTATACCTAGGATCGATATATGTTCCTTTCCTAATGATCGTGAAACAGGTAAGAGCTCGTCTAAAGAGATATAGATCATGAAACCAGCAACCACTGCCAGCATTGCGTTTATTAAGAAATCATTGATGAACGGAAAAAGAAATAACCATACTAAAATAGCACCAAGAGGTTCACTTAAACCCGTAATGAAAGACCAGAGAAAAGCCTTTTTCCTACTATTATTATTAATAGCGTATATAGGAATCGCCACTGCTATACCTTCTGGGATATTATGTAAAGCTATTGCTATAGCTAACATAACTCCAAGTTCAACTTCTTTCAATGTTCCAACAAAAGTAGCCATGCCTTCTGGGAAGTTATGAATGAATATCCCAACAGCTATTAATAATGTTGTCTTTCTCAGAGAAGCATATTGTTTATGCTGATGCCGATGTTGATGCCCTATTTGATGAGAATGTTGTCCTTGACCCTTACGATGATGGTTATGATCTTCAGAAAGATTTGGTTCACCATTTAATATATTATTTATTTTAGGATTAAGTTTACTATTTAATTTTCCATTTTTATTTTCGAATTCATAGTAATGAGAGATTTTAATATCTATAATAAACATTATAATCATCCCCAGGAAAAAAAATAATTGAGATAATAGTAAACCAATTGACTCAATACTCGCGGGCAATAATTCTATAAAAGAGACCAAAATCATGACTCCCGCGGAAAATCCCATAATAAAAGATAAAACTGCTGGTTTTGGTTTCTTAATAAAAAAAGTAAATAAACTTCCTATTGAAGTTGATAATCCTGCTAATAGGCTTAATAAAAAGGCGATTATGACCGTTTCCATTTTTAGTATAAGTTTTGATTGAATTTTTTAGAGCTTAGATTATTTTTCAATAGCCAAGTATTATATTTTATTGAACTTGCATTAAATAATTGATTATTACTAATGACAATAAAGTAAAATAAGATAAAGTTTCTCATTATTAGACGTGGCTAATTCATCTTTAAAAATGAAATTAGTTATTTAAAGATTATGGAATCTTTAATGGAGGTTTTAACGTAAATTTAATATTTTTTCATTAATATTTTAAAACCATGAGAAAAGTTAGTGAAGCAGATAGATTATTTTATTTTGAAAAAAATTTTGTCACATTGGATGGTTTATGGATGTTAGAGATAGAAAAAAAAATTGGTTGGGACGCTGCGCTTACAATTGACACCACAGTATGGATAAGGCTCTTAAAAATAATAATCCGACGGCTTAAAAAATATTTGAATATTACAACAAACTCTTTAATTGACATTGTCGAGATTCTTACATTTCGTTGGTCAGTGGAAGGATGGAAATATGAAACAAACCAAATTTCAAAAACAGAAGTAGAAATTAAGGTAACTGAATGCCCTTATAAGGCAATGATGGATAGAAATACAAAGCGTCATGATAAAATTCCATTGGTGTGTAAAAATATGTGTCATCCGCTGTACAAAACAGTTATAGAGGATTTTAATCCTAAAATTACTCTTAAACGAAGTACTTCTATGGGTTTAGGAGATGACAATTGTAATTTTTCTTTAAAGCTAGAAGAAATCAATTAATTTAATCTATCTATATTGAATATTATTGATTCTCAACAGTTGATATTCGATGTAATAAATTCTTGTTCTTCTTTGGTAATAGAATATAATGCAAATATTAATTCATCAATCCTTCTTCTATATTTTTTAACTTCCGCATCATGAACATCTCTACTTCGTTTATAAGAGGAATTGATTGAATCAACTATCTCTGCTAATTGTAGTCTTATTTCATTAACATTTTTTATAATGGGGAGATGTCGTATCATATACTGATTAAGATTAATTGTCGTATCTTTTTGATTGTTTATTGCATACGTACAATAAAATTTAATTAATTTTGAGTTCAAAACAGCACACAAATATTTCAATTCATTAACATCATTGTGAAGCAAGGAATAAATAGAAGACGTAAAACAGACATTTTCTTCTGTATAAATTGCTTCAGGGAAAATATTATTATGTTTGATTAACAACTTCGGTCCAATATAAAACTCATAATTTCGACCCTTTAAGACTTTTTCATCTATTTCCTCTATATTTAAGGATTTTCCTTTCTTGAAAGCATAATATCTGAAATCATTTCTGGCACTGATAAAAGTACAAGAACCTTGCTGATTATTTTGTAATATTCGCTTCAGTTCGATTAATCCCTTGTCTTCTTCTCCACGAATCATTTTAGGAAAATCTTTAGGATTTAAATAATTTAAATCTCCCTTTTTTTCGATTTTCTCAATTAATCTAATTATTTGCTTATTCGCTTTGATTCTAATCCTGTTCAATTTTATTGTTTCTGATGCACAATATGGGCATTTATTCTTAAATGTATATACGTACAATTTCTTTGAATTCAAACCTATAGGACATTCTAAATTATAACACACCCTTAATGAATCAACATTTTGGTTTTTATATGTTATCATTTTAAGATTTGGATAATCGTATATTTGTAGGTCTTTATTGAAGGATTCAACTTTCCTTTCATAGATTATCACCTGAACTTCATTTGTAGCATTCTTAAACATTTTTGAGCCAATGTCAAATATCTTTAAAATATTTGCATTCAATAGGAATTCATTCCTAAATTCAATATAACTTTGTCTAATCAAGAAACTTTTTGGAACTAATAAGCCAATAACTCCATTACTCCAATCAAGGGCTTTAATAAGAAAACCACAATAAATATCATTATATATCTTTTCTTTTTTAAAAATTAACTTTTCTTCTTTAGATAATATATTTCCATATGGAGGATTTCCGATTACTAAATCAAATTTTAAGCGTATCGGGGATTTTAAGCTATTTCCAACGGTCAAATTTGTTTTTAGTTTTGAAATTACTTGAGTATAATTTGTTTTACTTTCTTCAAAATTCCAATTAAATAATTTTAAAATAGAAAACTTAATTGTATAATCATTTATATCCTGCCCGTAAATATTCTTTAAAATTTGAGCTTTAGTCTCAGGGATGTCAGAATTAGGATTTAAAACTTTAACGAGATTATAAAGAATTTTCACTGCGTTTAAAAGAAAGATTCCAGATCCACATGCAGGATCATAAATAGAAATATTTAACAAAATATCTAAAATTTCAGTTCTTTGATTGCCATTTAATTTATAGATTTCTTGAAGATCTTTAATATTATTTAAACTCGTTCTACTTTCTAATAATAAAAGAATTGCTTCTGAGACAATAAAACTAGAGAGTTTATCGGCAGTGTAATAGACACCCTCCTTTTTACGTTTCTGATAACTTTTTAGAAATAGCTCTTCCAATGATGGTAGCTTTTTTAAATATTTTAATAAATTCGGTGTATCTTGTGATTCAATTGCGTTCTCAAACAAATCAAAATAACTCTCAAGTTCATTGAATTCATCTGATCCATTCATATTAATTATGTTTGATTATTTTTGGCTGTTTTATTTTGTTTTTAATACTAAAACAAATCATAACCTTTAATAGATTACTTCTTATACAAAATTTTCTCTAAATTTTTATATTTTTATTTATTTATTATATTAGGGAATATGACAGATAAGAAAAAAGAAAAAGATTATTACGGAGTTGCTCCAGTTAGTTCTATCATAAAGAAAATGAAGAAGGAATATGATAGTGATCCAAAGGATTGGAGAATAATCGGATCAAAAGATAAAGATGGCAATTCCGATACTTTTATAACTAAAAAACCAAACTCTTATTGGCTTAAGTCAAAGCAGATTAATCCTTATTCGTCATTAACTATGGGTTCAGTAGTGAGAAATTTAGATAGAGATATTGATGAAAAAATAGGAAAACAGTTATCTCCAGATGATATGATCCGTTTTTTTGGGATGGTTGTTCCGTTAAAGAACGATCAAAATATTATCGCAGCAGGGATAGAAAAATATTCACAGCAACATGGAGATTATCTAAAAAAAATAGTAAAAGAGAGAGATCCTAATCTAGGTTTCCAACTTCGTAAAAAAGTCGATGATGAATTTACTCGTAAATATCATCAGAGAAAAAACCTGTATATATAAAAAATATTTTTCAAAAGAGCTAATTTTGAATAGATATTAAAAATGAATTAGACTTTTTCTTTTAATTTGCCCAGTTCGTCTTTACTTTTAACTATAAAATCAGTATTCGCTGTATAGTTAGCTGTGTTATTAATTAATTCTTCTATCACTGCTTTAATTAATTCAGAACCTGATTTACCTGATGCCTCTGTGAATTGCTTTAATGCTGGTACTTTTAAATCATCCACATAAAAAGTGAGACCTTTAGATATTTCTTCCATCATTAATTGATAGGCAATATCAGCTCCCTTTTCTCCCTTCATTAAGGGATCATCCGGATCTTCAAATGTGTAAGACACTTCAATCCACTTGTCACCAGCAGTTGGTACCATCCCATACACATAATCAGAGGTATAAATCCATAAGGGAGTCCCATTATCGTACGATGAATCTACAGTTGCTTTAAATTCCTCACTCATACTATATCACTTTTTTCAATATTAATTAATTTTTTCTTATGAATTACAATAAGAAGATATTTTTATTTTTATAATTTTAAATTTCCTATTTTAATCTTCTCTTTTAATTTTATTTTTAAAAGAGTTTTAAAAAAAAGGATAATTGAAATTTAATATGCGAAAATTAGATTACAAAAAGATTGTACTTAATATTCAAAACTGGATAAAAAATTATGTAAATTCTGCTAAATTGAAAGGTGTTGTCGTAGGGCTTAGTGGTGGAATTGATTCAGCGGTCACAGCGGGATTTTGTGTTGAAGGAGTTGGGAAAAAAAACGTGATTGGTGTTGGATTACCTTGTGAATCAGTTTACCAAGATTTAGAAGATGCCAAATTAGTTGCTGTATCATTAGGAATTTCTTTTCGTATTGTTGACTTGACTTCGACGTATAGAGAATTATTGAAAGTCTCATTACCTGAAATTAAAGCAAATAAAATGACATTGGCAAATATAAAACCTCGATTAAGAATGACAACTTTATACTATATAGCCCAATCATTGGGATATTTAGTGGGAGGAACAGGAAACAGAACAGAGCATGCAATTGGGTATTTTACTAAATATGGTGATTTAGGTATTATAAACGAATTCCTACACTAGAGTGGAGTAGACTTTGAACCAATTGGTGCACTTTATAAATGTGAAGTCAGAGAAATAGCAGAAATTCTAAAAATTCCTGAAAAAATCATAAAAAGAATTCCAAGCGCTGGGCTTTGGAAAGGTCAAACTGACGAGGGGGAGATAGGTCTAACTTATGATAAATTAGATGAAATTCTATATAGAATGGATTATGGTCTTGACTTAAGTGATTTAAATCAGGAGAATGTTAGGAAAATTAAGAAAATGATGAGATTAGCAGAGCATAAGTGTAAAATGCCTCCAATGTACGAAATACTTTTAAATGATTAAGTAAAAATGTCTTTTATGAAGAATTTTGATATTCAATATAACGGTCTTTCCAAGCAAGAATTAATTTATTAAATTCTTCCGAAAATTCTTTTAATTTTTTTTTTTTAATTACCATTAACATTAAAGTTATTAAAAAAATTATAATTTGGTCCCACAATAATTACAAAATAAAGCTTCTTTTGAACTTACAGGAGTTCCGCAATAAGGACAATATCCCTTAGTTTCTTGAATAAATTGCTGTTCTTGTGTAATAACTTGCATAGATTTTGCTTCTCCAGTATCAGATAAAAAATTTCCCCGTAACTTCCCCCTAGTTTTTAAATTTAAAATGATTAAACTAACTTCTTTCATTGAAATGCCTGTTTTAACTCTAATTTCCTCTACAGAAATATTTGGATTCATCTCAAATTCAGATATAACAATTTTTCTTAATTTACTTCTATTTGTAGTTACTAATAAATGCCTAATTAAAATTATACAACCTATAGCAAACCATAGAATGCTCAACCAACTAAATTGAAATTGTATTAAACCCCCGATGTTATCATTCCCCTCATAATCGGTAATTGTTGTGAAAATATTTATACCTAAAAGAAAAAATAATCCAATTATTACTATTGCAGTAATAATCAACCACCCCTTAGTATATGGATCTCGTTTATATTTCATTAATCTCATCATCTATAATTACAAATTTATTAAATATAAATTATTTATGGAGTCCAATTTTTAATTTTGAAGTGATATACTAGTATAAATTTTGAAATATAAAAAAAACCAATTACTAAACGTGTTTATTATTGAAAATCGGTTTTAATAGGTTAACATAATGGTCTCTAATAGAATATTCAGCGATTTTAGTAGCATTTGAAATAATCCATTGAGTAAGAATTGATTTTTGATCATAACTATTAACAAAATGAGTTGGTGATTAAATTACGTATAGGCATTCTGCAGGATTTGGGATGCGTATGGAATATTGAATTATTGGTAAAATGTTAAAAGAAGGATTAGATGTTTATGTTCCTTTAGTTGATGATGTTGGTATTGATGCCGTTATCCGAAGACCAGATAATACATTTATAGAGATACAAATCAAAGCAAGATCGAAAGACGTCAAATTTGGAGATGCAGGGTTATTTGCAACAATTTCACATGAGTAAAGAGATATTGTAAATATTTGAAAAAAGTCCTGGGTTCAGGTAAATTAGGAAAAAATTTATTTAGAGTGCATTGTTCTATCTTAATGGGAGCTAACATTTCTCTTATTTTACTTAGTCACATATTTAAATTAAGGGAAAAGCTCCATATAAATCTTTCTCCATCTCTAAATAATTTTCCATCGGAGATCAAGGTGTGCAAATTCATTCCGTTTGGAGCATTATTATTCTCTATGATTATGAAGCAAATTGTGATCAGATCAATTCATCATCACTGAATTTTGTATCCAATCTTAAGTTTTTCTTTAACTATAGTTAGATTTATATATGAATAATATTTTATTTTAAAACAAAAACACAAAGAGATTTGAATTCAATGCAATCCATAAGAAAAAGACTTTTAATTATTACTATAGTAATAATGATTTTAGGTATAAGTATAAATATCCCCTTAATCTCTACATTTTTATATAGAATAACCCCAAGAAGTTATGGCAAACTAGTTTTAGCATTTCAAGTAGAAGAGAAGGAAAATCCAGATATGATTGTTGAGATTACAGAGTTTACACTTGAAGTACAATATGATGTATTTGAAAGAGAACAATATGACAAACATCTGGAATTTATTTATGAAATACATAAAAAATGGAAGGCTGAAGATTATGTTGTAAAAGTCTTATGGATAAGTGATACAGTTCAAAATCATTATTGGTTAGAAAAACTAGATGATAATACCCTCACTACATTCCATAGCGGCTTGTTAAGCAACGGAACCAAAGAATTAAATAATGGAAATTGTTATAATTTAACTTGTTGGGAACTTGGTACTGGCCCAGACCCTAGAATTGGATAATAATATTAGAGAGTGTAATAAAGTTCATGTTATACTAACAGATTTATTATTTAAGGAAGCATTTAAGACTAATTTTAAAAGTACATTAAAGAGAATCTACCACAAAAAGGAATCATAATAATAATCTAATAGGAAGAACACGATCATGAAATAACTGAACTGCAATATTTTCTAACTCTGTTTCTAACACGGTGTACCGTTCAATATCTTTATATCGTTGAGAAACTCGCATCTTAAATCGATATAGTTGGGGTTGAGTCATGGTGTTCTTAGTCCAGATATGGCTTATAATTACAATTTCTTTCTCATTTAATAATGCCATTACTCCAAACGGTACATCCTCTATCTTGGAATCTTGTATTAAATACATTCGGATTATGGGAAGGACAAACAGACGAAGATGAAATCGGAATAAAATATGATATCTTAGATGAAATTCTATACAGAATTGATAATGGATTATCATTGGCGGATTTAAATAGTGATGATATAAAAGTGGTGAAAGATATGATAGAAAAAACTCGGCATAAAAACTCAATGCCACCAGTTTTTACAATTAATTCGTAAATGTTAAAAAATAAGTTATATACTTGAAATAACTCTACGTATTTTATTAATTCTCGATGTTATTTCGTCTAATTTAATTTTAAGCTCATCATTTTGCTTTTTGAAATCAATCTCATCAATAGATCCATTACTAAATTTTTTCTCTATTTCTTTATAGTTTTTTTCTATGGAATACCTTTTCCCTTCAAGAGCAATTAATTCTTGGTACAATGAATCTTTATCCGTAGGTAATTCTTCTATCGAAAAAGGCTCTAATTCATCATTACTAGGTGGTTCTTCCTTGGTAGAACTAAAACCTATAAATTGGGTAGGTTTTCCATTAGGTTCCAAATCTTCATCTTTCTTTTTCTTTTTAACTTCCTTCTTTTTCTTCTCTTTAGTAGGAATAGTGCTAAGAAGTTCGAGATTTTTCGTAGGCTTTTTTTTTTTTTTGTTATCTCCAACTGAAGAAAATACATTAAATAAATCTGTTCCGCTAGATTTCATTGACTCAGTCTCGATCTCTTCCACACTCACAGATGTGATTTTTGGGTTTTTGGGAATGAATGGTATAATAGTTTTTTGTTGGTCGGCTTCTGATTCTGTGAGAAGAACTTCCGAAATTAGACTTGTTCTTTTTAAAACTTCGGGTTTTTCAGGTAGAACACTCGGTTCAGGAAACTTAAGTTCTTGCTCCTCACTTCCAATTTTCTCAGAATCTGAAGATATTTTCTCAGGAATTTCAAGTTTTGGCAGGTTCTTAGGTAGATCAGAGAGAACGTCTGATTTGGGTGGTGGCGGTAAAGGTCCTAGCTCATCTAGGATGTCAATATCTGATTCCAACCCTTTAGGTATTTCAGATAGAAAATCTGGGCTGGAACTAGTAGGAAGAGGTCCTATCTCTTCAAGTAAATCGGAAATTAGATCTAGTTCTTTTGATTCTTCTGGTTTTGCGTTAAATTCAGGTGCAGGAGGGAGAGGAGATGTTTCTTCTAGAATATCAAGGATCGATTCAGGTTCTTTAGGTTTTTCTACTTTAAATTTTGGTTCTGGAGCAGGCGGTAAAGGGGTAGATTCTTCAAGAATATCTACAATTGATTCTGGTTTCTTGGGTATTTCTTGGCTTTTAGTTGACTCTTCTTCAAAGATCGGTGTAGTTGTTAATTTTTGTAATTCTTCCTCAATTTTTGCCTGTACTCGTTCAATAGCGCTTATATCAGATTTAATTTTAGGTTTCTCTGGTTCTTGTTTACTTACAATATTAATTTGAGGAGGCTTTTCAGGAGGTTTAATTACAGGAATTTTAATTTTAGGTGGGGGTAATTTTACATTTTTTTTTGGCCTAATTGTTTTTACAACTTTTTTAGAAGGGGATTTCTTAAGAGTTTCTTCTTTTCTTTCTAATTCGTGTTCTAAATGACCAATTTTTTCTTTAAGACCATCAATTTCTCCTTTAAATTGCTCAGAAACTTTACTTACTATCTCATTTATATCAAAACGATTAGTTTCTGAATCTTTTTCAGATTGAAGTATTGGTTCTTCTTTAGATTCTTCAATTATTTGAAATTCAGGTAAACTATCATCTAGATTAATGATTTTTTGGATTACTTCAGGTAAACCAGATTCTATGAACCATAAGTCCAGAGTATCCCAATTTTCCAATTCAGATAAGGCAGTCTCAAAAAGACGCATATTCGCACCTACTTGAGAGGCATTCAAAGTTATGATTGTTTTAATTTTCTCAATCAAATTTTCTCGAGCTTCAATTTCCTCATCTGGAGTCGGTTCTCGCTGAGTCAAGAATACATAAATTTCATTAATTTCTTGAACTATGTCTTTAAACTTTTCTTCTTCGCTCATAAAGGATTAACTAGTAATGTAATTCGGTTATCTCTTATACTTTGTTCTTAAGTATTTAAAAACATTTCACTAATATATTTCTTTCCGATATTAGAGTATGATCTTTGAATAATAGCTAACTTTTTAATTCTTCCAAAACGCTTG
>JAHLWT010000075.1 GCA_019057775.1 Promethearchaeota archaeon | reverse complement strand
TCTCCCTTATTGCTTGCTTATAGTCAATTTGTTCTTTTAGTTCTTCAATTTCTTTTAGTTTCTCTTTAGCATTGTTTGGTGTAATCCTGTGATAGATGTCCAAAACTTGTCTGACTTCTTCTAAATTGGTATTTAGCGAATCAACACCGGCACTGATAAAAGTAACAGGATTATTAATCTCATGGGCAATCCCTGCAACAAGTTGTCCCACTGATGCCATTTTTTCGGATTGGACCAATTGGGATTGAGTGGTTTTGAGGTTTTCTAACGTTCTTTGAAGTTCCTCTTTCTGATCTTCCAGTATCTCATTTATGGTTTTAAGTTCTTCTTTTTGCTGTTTTAATTCTTCATTTTTATCCTGAATTTCTGTTGTTCGTTCTTTTACTTTTTGTTCCAATTCTCTTTGTCGTTGTTTCAATTGTGAAGTTCTCCATCTGAAGATAAGTATAATGATTAGAACAGTGGCAAAAACATATATGGCGTAAGCCCACCAGGCTAACCACAATGGTGGACGGATGGTAAATGGATATTCAAGCGTTTTACTCCATGTATTTGCTATTCCTGTTGCTTTAACTTTAAAAGTATAAGAGCCAAAAGGAATATTTCTGTAATCTGCACTGTTTTCTTTTGTTAATTGCCTCCATTCTTTATCTAATCCTTCAACAAAATATTGATATTGTATTTTTTGAGGTGCCGCCCAATTAATAGCTGAAAAATGAAAAGTGAGATTATTGATATAATGTGGTAATTTTAAATTTATAGGATAATTATAAAAAGCAGCAACTCCGTTAAACCTGACTTTTTTCAAATTAATATTCTTTTTTACACCTGCAAGCCTATTTCCCTTGGTCTTTATTGCATCTGAAAGTTTTGGATAATCAATGAATGATTGTTCTATATCAATTGTATTCAATTGGATAATGGGTGGTTCTTTGGAAAGTACAAATTCATTCATATCGAGCAGGGTAACACCCTTTGCCGTACCCCACCACAAACGGTTTTTACTATCTAAAAGCGCAGAATTTTTCATGAAATCCAGATCATTTAAGCCATCTTCCTTATCAAAGTTTGTAATATTAATACTTTTATAATCTTTGTTTTCAGGATCCGGTATAAATTCAAAACAACTCAATCCTTTATCAGTACCAAGCCAAAGATTCCCACTTTTGTCTTCAACAATTGAAAAAACTGTATTGCTGGCTAAGCCATCTTCTTCTAAATAATGAGTGAAATCTTTACTATCATATTTAACAATTCCCATGTTCATCGTTCCAAACCAAATATTACCTGTTTTATCCTGTAACATGGAATAAATTGAATAGTTTGTCAGGCCTTCATTCTTTGCATAATGGGTAAATGTTTCACCATCATATTTATTTACACCATTATATCGTGTGCTGATCCAGATATTTGAACTATCATCTTCAATTACCGACCATACGTAATTGTTACTTAATCCCCCACTTCTTGTATAGTAAATAAATGTTTTTCCATCATATTTGCAAAGGCCGTTTCCATAAGTTCCCAGCCAAATGTCTCCATTTTTATCCAGTAATAAAGAATTAATAAAATTACTGCTTAATCCGTCCTTTTCTGTATAACGAACAAAGGTTTTACCATTAAATTTATTTACTCCTGAATTATTCGTACCAAACCATAAATTTCCGTCTTTATCTTCCAGTATTGATTGTATGTTATTGCTGCTTAAGCCATCATCTTTAGTATAATAGGTATACGAGTTTCCATCGTATTTACATACCCCACTACCATTTGAACCAAACCACATATTTACACTTTTATCTTCAATGATTGAAGTTATTGAATCGCCTATTAATCCTCCGTTTATCGTATAATGCACAAATGATTTCGGATTATAAATAGTAGCTCCATCATAGGTACCTAACCAGATGTTGCCACTACTATCTTCCATTATTGACCTTACCAGATTATTGAGTAAACCCTGGTTTTTGGTAAAATGAGTAAAATGTTTTCCATCAAACTTGCATGCTCCGGCATCTTCAGTACCAATCCAAAGATTTCCGCTTTTATCTACCAGTATATCCCACACATTATTACTGCTTAATCCTTCTTTTTCAGTGTATTGCGAAAAGGATTTCTCGTCAAATTTGAATACACCTCCACCAAAAGTACCAAACCAGAGATTTCCATTATTATCTTCCGCTATGGAATTGATAGCATGATTTTCAATTCCCTCAATTCCTGAATAGTTTGTAAATGAATTTCCATCATATTTGATAATAATACCATTATCTGTCCCGAACCAGAGATTACCGTTCTTGTCCTCTTTTATCGAATATATCCATGTGCTGCTTAATCCCTCTTTTTCAGTATAATACATGAAAGAATTTCCATCATATTTACATATGCCTCTTCTTGTGGCAAACCAGAGATTCCCTTTTTTATCTTCTATTATTGACCAGACCTGGTTGTTTATTAAACCTTCCTTTTCAGTAATTTGAGTAAATGTTTTACCATCAAATTTGCACGCTCCACCACCATTTGTTCCAAACCAGATGTTTCCTTTACTATCCTCAAATATGCAGGTAACCAGCAAATGACTTAATCCTTTGGCTGTGTTATAGTGTAAGAAAGAGGTTCCATCATATTTACTCACTCCGGCTCCATAAGAAGCAAACCAGACATTCCCTCTTTTATCCTCGAGTATGGATGTTATGTTGGAGGTATTAATACCTTGCTCAACATCAAGAAACACCATGTTATATGGAGTGTTTTCAGGCCGACTAACTAGCATTGCAGGTATAGGCTCAGGTTGAGGATAAAACTTCTTTTGTTCAACAAATGCAACATCCTTTGGCAATTGTATACTATCCTTCCCGGGTTCTCTAACTTCAATATTATGCCGGTTGACTTTAATTATTCCGGGAGTGCCTGATTCGATTTTTACAATTCCTTTTTGTTGAAACACTTGAGGTTTCTTTGCGGGTATAATTTCTTCATTAAATAGTGCTGATACAGAATCAGGATTTGCCTGTACAATTTTGGGGGCCATTTGTTGTTCATATACAGTTCCTTTTTCCTCTTTAATTAAATCGTGATTTTTGTCAACTTTATAATCACATTTTATAAGGAATAATGCAATAACTATTAATAATATTTTGAGAGTTCTTTTCAAATTTATAAATATTAACAAACCATCTCCAGCTTCAATTCGAGTCTGTGTTTTTCAATTTGTGCTAAATAATAATCTATAGTAACCAAAAGATATTTTTATGAAATATTAAACAAATAATTACAAAAACTCATTGAAGATCATCAGTTACTATTTATCCAGTCTTTCAGGTGGAATAAGAGTACAACCTAGCTGAGTTAATAAACTTAGATAATCAATGTAAGCCCATTCTTCAATAATCTTTCCATCAACAATACGGTCAATTTCAGCTACGGAAAAAGTTACCTTTTTCCCAGTTGGAGAAATTTCATCACCTGATGGCAATAAAAGAGGACCAGTATGTGTGGCTGTAATAGTAAATCTGAAGATAACTTTATCATCCTTTACAAATATTTCATCAATACTAATGTTCATATCAGGAAAAGCAGTGTTATTTTTTATGATCTCCTCCTTATATGCTTCTAAACCAACAACATCATCAAAACCAGCTACATGTCTTATTAGTTCTGGTAAATAAACTTCATCGACTAATGAAAGATTACCTGACATCCAGATATTACAACAAGTATAAGTTAGTTCAATCATTAATTCTTCTTTTGCTTTTTGTTCTTCATCTGCTTCTTTCACAGAAGTTTGCTGTTGACAATTATTAAATAAAAAGAATACCAGAAGAATAACAGCTACCACGTAAGTGGATTTGGTCCCGAATAAGTTTTGTGTTTTCATGATTTGATAGTTTTTTAGTTTATAATTGTTTGTCTAATATAATGAAACAACACTTTTAGTAGATATAGTTTCTATTTACCCGGATCCTCAGGTGGTGTAAGAGTAAAACCTAGCTGAGTAAATACATCTAAAAAATTGATATACAACCATTCCTCTACAATCTTTCCATCCACAATACGGTCAATTTCAGCTACGGAAAAAGTTACCTTTTTCCCAGTTGGTGGAAGCTCTCCTAATGACCCAGTTTGAGTCCCTGTAAATGTTAATATGTACATAATTTCATCATCCTTTATAAATTTTACATCAAAACTCACATACATATCAGGAAACGCTGTTCGATAATAATTTATTTGTTCCTTATATTCTTCTAAACCAACGATATCATCCTGACCAGCCTCGTGTCTAATTAGTTCTGGTGAATAAAGTTCATCTATTAATGATAAATTACCTGATATCCAGATATCAATACAGCTTTGAGTTAGTTCAATCATTAATTCTTCTTTTGCTTTTTGTTCTTCATCTGCTTCTTTCACAGAAGTTTGCTGTTGACAATTATTAAATAAAAAGAATACAAGAAGAATAGCAATTACCAGATTAGTGGATTTTATCCGGGATAAGTTTTGTGTTTTCATAATATTTCCTCCAAAAATTATTATTAAGTTTTATTGTATGTATTTTAGTTCTTAATTAAACTTTTACTAATAGATGTGCGCATTTATATTTGGTTACCATTTCGAGGATCCCTGCCTAACCGGCAACAAAATAATAAATTCGCTGCCCTTTCCTGCCTCACTTTTTACCTTAATACTTCCATTATGTTTTTCGATTATACCATGACTGATCGATAATCCCAATCCGGTTCCCTCGCCGACCTCCTTGGTAGTGAAGAAGGGGTCAAAGATCTTTGCCTTGATATTTTCCTGTATTCCTCTCCCGGTGTCTTTGATGTTGATTTGGATGGATCCGTTAGATTTTGAAGTGCTGATCGTAATTATTCCTTTGTATTCAATGGCATCGATGGCATTCGAAAGAATATTCATAAACACCTGGTTCAATTGTCCGGGGAAACATTCAAGCTGAGGGATGTCACCATAATCTTTTGCAATTTCTATCCGGTTCTTGTATTTGTTACGAAGCAGGATCAGGGTGGAATCCAGTCCTTCATGGATATCGGCGACCTTGAGTACATCTTCGTCCAGACGTGAGAATGTACGAAGTCCTTTAATAATCTGGGTGGTCCGCTCTGTCCCGGTTTTAATACTTTCAATTAGTTTATCGATCTCCCTTATTGCTTGCTTATAGTCAATTTGTTCTTTTAGTTCTTCAATTTCTTTCAGTTTCTCTTTGGCATTGTTTGGTGTAATCCTGTGATAGATGTCCAAAATCTGCCTGACTTCTTCTAAATTGGTATATAGTGAATCAACACCGGCACTGATAAAAGTAACAGGATTATTGATCTCATGGGCAATCCCTGCGACAAGCTGTCCCACTGATGCCATCTTTTCGGATTGGATCAGTTGAGCCTGTGTCCTTTTCAGATTCTCAAGGGTTCGGGCAAGTTTATCGTGTTGCGCTTTAATCTCTGCATTCACATTTCGTAACTCTTGTTCGCTTTTTTTGATTTTTTCATGAGCAAATTTCAAATCCAGATGAGTATTGACCCTGATCAGCAATTCTTTTGCATTGAATGGTTTAATAACGTAGTCAACAGCGCCCAGTTCAAAAGCCTTTACGATATCTTCTGTTTCTATTTTTGCAGTAAGAAAAATCACTGGAATATCCCTTGTTTCTGGTGACTCTTTCAGCTGCTTACAAGTTTCAAAACCATCCAGCTCGGGCATCATGACATCCAGCAAAATAATATCAGGCTTAACATCCTTAACCACCTTTAAAGCCTCCCTTCCATTTTTTGCAACAGAAATCCGGTATTTCTGCTGCATAAGGATTGACCCGATAACCTGAATGTTTTTAGGTGTATCATCAACAATCAATACCATACTATTTTGATTGTTTTGCTCCATCGTACTCATAAAAGGAAATATATAATTGAGACTAAATTTACTTATGTTGACTGCTTTTTCATATTGCTGATCATCTCAGGAAATTTATCGAGTACTCCATGAATTATATCCAGGTCAAATGTGTTAATCTGCTTTTCAAGGTTGCTAACCCATGATACCAGGGGTAAATAATTATAACTTTCAGCTACTTCCCCTGTTCGCCGTGCAAAATCGCTAATATCAGTTATTACAGAACTATCTTTCAGCTCTTCCCAGATTGGTAAGATTTCCGATTCCAGTTTATCAATCAGTTCTGATAGATTTTCGATTGATCTATAGGAAAGTGTTTCAATCGAAACTTCATCAGTGAGTTCAGGTTGACCAGGCATTCCGCCACCGGTTTTCACTTCAGAAACACTATGATCCAGAAATTTCATTAATTCAGTAACTAAACCCGCTCTGCTGACAGGTTTTCGAAGGCATCCATCACATAATTCCTTTATCTCATCTTCTGACTGTTTCATAGCAGCAGCAGTCAGGGCTATCACCGGGATATTTTTTGTTTCAGGATCTTCTTTTACCATTTTTGTCGCTTCAAATCCATCCATAACCGGCATCTTCATATCCATAAGCACCAGGTTTGGTTTATGCTTTTTTACATAGTCCAGCGCCTCTTCTCCATTCACTGCTTCATATATAGTAAAATCAAAATTTTCTAAATATCCGTTGACGAGATTACGATTAAGTTCCACATCATCGACAATTAAAATCGATGCATGCTTGAATGTTACCGTATCCACATCAATTTCACTTTCGCTCACCAGTTCTGATCTGGTTACAGAGGACACATCTATATTTTTAAGAACAACAGTGAATACACTCCCTTTCCCAACTTCACTTGTGACTGAAATTTCCCCTTTCATCATTTTAATGAGCTTTTCTGTAATGGCAAGACCAAGCCCGGTGCCACCATACTTTGTATAAACCTGGCCTTTCTGCTGTTCAAATGCGTTAAAAATTAACCCAATCTGGTCTTCAGGAATCCCGATGCCCGTATCTTCAACAGAAAAACCCAGATCCAGCTTACTCAAGTCTTCATCCGGGTTTTGAATATGAATTGAAAGTATCACATATCCATCTTCCGTAAATTTTACTGCATTACCCACCAGGTTCAGGAGAACCTGGCGCATTCGTACCTCATCGAGAATCAGTATGTCAGGAAGGCCTTTATCAATTTCGATTTTCAGCTCGATACCTTTGTCTTTTAACTTCGGAGTGAAAATATGTTTCATCTCAAGGAAAAGAGAATGTACGTCCACCGGCACGTATTCGAGTTCCAGCTTGCCAATCTCCACTTTGGTCAGGTCAAGAATATCATTGATCAAACCCAGTAACGATTTGCCGCTGGTTTGAATAGCGGAAAGGGATTCCAGTTGCTGTGCATCCTGTATTGAATTGCTTAATATTTCCGTGAATCCGAGTATTGCATTCATCGGAGTACGTATCTCATGGCTCATGTTTGCCAGGAAGAGGCTCTTCGCCTGGTTGGCAGCTTCAGCCGCTTCACGTGCCTCTTGCAGATCATGGTTTGCTTTTTCAATTTCTTTATGAAGGGTCTGGAATAGGTTTGAATTCCTGTCCCACCTGGCTTCCAAATTCTTTAAGTTTCTCTCCATCCGCCCTAATTTATGCTCCAGTATATGGTTATCTTTCTCTAATTTTTGAACTTGATCATCATTTGACATTATTCTAATCCTAGTATTAAGTTGAAAAATGTGTTATTATGAAATCTGGCCGGTTTATCCTTTTTAAGAGGGCCTATTTCCCCATAAGTATAAAAGCCCACTACAGGCAAGTCGGGAAAATTTTTCTTAAAGGCATCGTACTCTTCCTCCACCCTCGTTCCCAGAACCTGTTTACGTGATGCGCAGGAAAAACACAGTGCCACTGAGGGTTTTGTGCCGGGATAACCGGTCACTGACGAATCAACGGAAGTTTTTGCCGCATCCACGATTTTATCTCTTGTTGAATGGGTTATTTGAATTGTTGAGCCCTGTGGGACATTTCCTACAAACGTCATGCTTCCGGTTTCTCTATCAACAATAATTGGAGATCGCAAATAAAAGCTTTCTTTATCGTCTTCGAAAACAGCCAGCGGATAATCGGCTATGGTATCATCATCATCTAAACCTATACTTTCTCCAAGATGGTGTTTATAAAACTTTAAAGCATTATCCTTTTCAATTTTATAAACCACATTGTTATCTGATCTTGTTACTACTGCCTTCTTCCCGATAGGGATCCATCCTGTTTCTATACCAAAGGAATATAATAAGGGCCCACCGATTAAAAGAAATGGAGTGGCATCCGTAAATACTTTGTTTTTGTAAAACTGGTATGTACACTTCATCCTAAATTGATCAGCAGCGGTACCGCCAAATATCGGAAAGTTTTCTCCCAGACTCAGCCGTAAACCTTCTACAATATAGTCACCACTTGCAGTCAATCCACTTGGAGTTGTAATACATAATTTTGGATCCTGGTCAAGTTTCAATTTTACCGAATCTACTGCTTTTTTTATAATAACTGCCGTTTCCTTTGAAATCCCATCAGCTACTCCTGTTTTAAAATATAATTTATCTGAACATAAAAGCATCAGGGTGATAGAATCATCTGTATATCCATGAACTGAGGATAGCTCACCATCAGTGGTACAACCGATAAGCTCTACTCCCGGATATTCTTCATTAATCTTATTAAGAATTAATTCAAAATCATGGTCAATACCTGTGAATAGTATTCCTGCCTGTGGCATCAGATCACCCAGTTGTTCATGACATTGTTCAAGTACTTCTTTTACTGCATCCTGGGAATCAAGCTCTAAGCTATGGGCAATTGCTGTTTTTAACATGTTTTACTCCTTTCTGGTTAGTTAAACCTGGTTTTTAATATTATTTTTCTTTTACATTTTCCTGCTTGATCGTCATTTGACATTATTCTAATCCTAGTAACAAGGTTAAAAATGTTTCATTGTGAAATCTGGCAGGTTTCCCTCTGCCCAATGGCCCTATTTCTCCAGCGGTATAAAAACCCGCCACCGGAAGGTCAGGAAAATTGGTTTTCAATACCTGGTACTCTTCTTCGACCCTCGATCCCAATACAATTTTACGTGCAATGCAGGTGAAACAAAGGGCAACAGAGGGATTCGGACCGGGATATTCAGCTACCGCCGATTTAACCGACTCTTTCACTGCTTCGATGACTTTGTCCCTTGTTGTATGTGTTAACTGAACCGTAACGTCCTTGGGGATTGAACCAAAGACAGACAGGCTTCCATTTTCCGCATTAAAAACTATAGGAGCTCGCAAATAGAAGCTGTCTTCATCGTCTTTGAAAATGGCTAACGGGTACTCAATCACTCCCTCAAAATCGAGTTCTCCGAGATAGTGTTTATAGAACTCCAATGCAGACTGATCCCCAATTTTAAAAATGACGTTGTTTTCTGCATGGGTTACTTTTGTTTTTGACCCTATCGGCATCCATCCACTTTCTACCCCAAAGGAAAACAACAAGGGTCCGGATATTAAAAGAAATGGGGCAACATCTTTAAACACCTTATTATTATAAAATTGATAAGTCTCTTGCATTCTCGGATGTCCGGAGGCTCCACCGAAAATCGGAAAAGTCTCTCCAAGATACTGTTTCAAACCTACAACGACCTCGTCTATGTTTACGGAATTTATACCTTCACTGCTTACGACCAGGCAGTTTGGAATTACAATACACAATGCAGGTTCCTGATCCAGGCTTGATTTTGCTTTCTCAGCGGCTTTTTTGAGAGAACCAACAGGATTTTTGGAAACCCCGTCTGCTATCCCGGCTTTGAAATACAATTCATCCGAACAGAACAGTGTCAGGACGATGGAATCATCCGCAAATCCATGGACGGAGGATATTTCACCGCCAGTCGTACACCCGATAAGCTCTATTCCCGGATATACATCATTAATCCTGTTTAGAATTAAAGAATGGTTGTGATCAATACCTGTGAAAAGTATTCCTGCCTGGGGTTTCAGTTCCCCCAGTTGTTCGTGGCATTGTTCAAGTACTTCTTTTATTGCATCCTGAGAATCGAGCTCTAAGCTATGGGTTATAGCTACTTTTAACATGTTTTACTCCTTTCCGGTTGGTTATACTAGCTAAATAAAAGTTGAAGTATGATTTAATATTTCTATAAAAATATTCAATATAAGTATATTATACAAATGTCAGGTAAGTTAGAAACTCCACCTGAATTTCACCCATAGTTCATCACCTAATTCCCACCACCTGTCAATAGCTGCCCTGGCAAAGTCATTTGAATATCTGGTAAGGAATTCACGGCATAACTGAGTTTCGATCCCGTTTTTTGCATTCTCCTCATCCTTCTTTAAAAGTTCCAGGGCTCTTTTCTCAACAAAATCAATTTCATTAAAAGCTTTATCTTCAAATTCTTTCACAACAGGTTCGATAATTTTCTTTCCTTCGCCCCACTTTACCATTGCCAAACGGTTTGCTCTTCGAAAAGCCCATACGGCCGATTCACGGCTAAAGTGGTCTTGTCCGCAGATATAGAAACTTTTCGGCAGATTCAAATTGCCAGCATAGATTGGGATCCTGGGACTTTCCCGGGGAACATCAAAACCAAACCATAGTCTGCCTCCAATTTCATCGGGTAGCCAATCTCTTAACTGTACAATCCAGGAGTAGGCACAATACTGAACAGCTATAGGCCGGTACCTGATTACAACATCAGGTTTTATTGAGTTCAACATCTTGCGTTTATCCCTTGCCAGCCAAGGATGAGCGCTTGGGCTGATAATTGTATCTACAAGTACACTATCATTTTCATCTTTACGATCAACCGTTATTTTGAGATTTTTTGTCATCTCCCATTCTGTACCTTCGTACGTTGTACGAAAGAATTTTAATATTTCACGAATATCAACTTTCTTCTCCGGTTTCACAGAAAATGGTAATTCTTCAGCTTCAAAATCCAGGTGTAAAGAAGGCGCTAAGCTGCTGAGAACGAAATATTCCCGTATAGAAAAAGGTTTTTTTTCGCTATATGATTCCCAAAATTTAAATGGTTTTTTACCATCCCAGTATTTCATTTTTTTAGCTACTTTAAACACATTTTCTGAAGCCATAAAATAGTCGGGATCCTTAAGATCAATTTCCCCGATTCTGCATATATTAGCTGCAATGCCAACATGATCATCCGGAATGCGTTGCGCAGCCCAAACTCCTCCAATTTTATCGGGCCCTTCACCAAGGATCTCCATTTGCCACACTTCATGCGGATCGGCAATTGTTATACACTCTCCACCATCAGCGTAACCATACTTTTTAATTAATTCACCTATAAGTTTAATTGCATGTCTTGCCGTAGTGCAACGTTGCAAGGCAATTCTTTCCAACTCTTCAATTAAGAACAGTCCTTCTTTATTTCGTAATTCTTTGCGACCACCGAATGTTGTTTCGCCAATAGCCAGTTGTTTTTCATTTAAACAGGGATAGGCAGTGTTCAGGTAAGCAAATGTCTTATCTGCTTCGGGTATTTCCCCCTTAAGCTCAAGCTTTTCCCTGCTCCATGCAGTATGGGTATGCATAGTACCCCAATATATTGGATGTTTTGTGCCCGGTTCATTCTCTTTAGCAGGAACAAATTCCAGCCATGTCCGGTAATATGCATCACAAGTATGACTTGTAATTACAGAACCATCGGTACTGGCATCTTTACCGACCATTATACATGTACAACTTTCTTTATACTCGTTTTTATCTTCCTGAGCAAGAAGCGACTGAATCGGAAGTGCTGATATTGAGAGAATTAGCATTCCTGTTTTTACAAAATTATTTCTTTTCATTTACATTAATTTCTTGGTAAATTAGTGAAGCTATATTCAATTTACTATATTTCAGTTAAAAATATTAATTTTAATCAGTAATAACCGAAAAAAAATTATATCATGAATATCTCATATTTTGAACCGCTCTCGCGGGGCTGGGACCGCATGAAAAAAGCCCTTTTCCAATCTTTACTTCAAGATTTCACCTAAATGATAATGATAGCTTTCAAATGAGGATAAATCATTATGATGGCCACCTTTAATAAAAAATAACCTATCAGTATCTTTAAGAAATTCTTTAAGTTTCAAACTTGATTTATAATAAATCATCTCATCATTGGTTCCGTGAAATAGCGCTATCGGGCACTCGACATTTTTTATATATCTATCTGTCCTGAGAGGATATCTGATAAGAAATTTAGGCAACCAGGGATAAAAACTTTTTGCCAAATCGATCATATTGTAAAAAGGTGATTCCAAAATCAACTGTTTTGGTTTATTATTTGAAGCAAGATGGGTGGCAATCCCGGTTCCAATTGATCTGCCATAAATAACAATATTATCTTCTTCATAGTCTTTTTTGATTTGATCATAAATGAATTGCCCATCAGAAAACAAGGACTTCTCACTTAGTTTACCGGTACTTTTTCCATATTCTCTGTAATCGATTATTAACAGGTCATAATGATTATCAATAAATTGTGGAGCTATTTGCCCCCAACCAATTAAGTTTCCCGCATTTCCATGAAGATAAAATACAAGTCCCTTTGAACTCTCAGCCCTGAAAAGTATTGCGTTTAAAGTAGTTTTTTTATCAATCTTATAATTTGTCTCAATAAAATCATTATCAAACTGATATTGATAATCGGTTGGTGTCTTTTCCGGATAAAATATCAATTTCTCCTGAAAAAAATAGATTAAGAAAAAAATCAAAATAATTATCCCTGATAAAATAAAAAGTATCATTCGTAATTTGAGAGTTCTTAAATTCTAATTAGAGTCTGTCTATAATGTTGATAAAAAAAAAATGAATAAATCAGTAATTATTACACACCCCTCTATCCCCTCTTTTTAGAGGGGAGGCAAGGTATTCATTTTTATATTTTATCTCATGTTGCTTAAAACAATTACTTTATGGACAGACAATTATTAAATTGATGCTTAAAATTGAACATTTACGATGCTGTCGGATGTTTCCATCCGACAGTTAATGATATGGCAAGATTTTAATTATTCCCGTATTCAATGTCAGGTGGAAACACCTGACATAATGTAATGCCTAAAATGTCTAAAATGATCTAATAATGCCTAAAATCAAATAATAACAATTCCTTCTGAAATAAAATTAAGAAGTCTGAATTTGAAAGATAATAAATATTTGATTTTAACAAGGCTTTGTTATATCTTGTAAGATCATTGAAATAACTTAATTAGAAAACACAAAAAACTAATTTCAACAGGGAATATATAAACCCTGATAAATAATTACACAAAGTTAAAATTTGATAATTCCTTTTCGGGTTGTTACAAATGATTCTCATTAATTGTGTATATAGACTCTAATTCAATTGATTATTGTCGATTGACAATTGAAAATTGAAACCCTTCGGGGAAATATAAAAACATTAATTGACCTAATTG
>JAHLWT010000074.1 GCA_019057775.1 Promethearchaeota archaeon | reverse complement strand
TCCCAATATCTTTGATTCCTGCATTCCTCAAGTGCTCTAGTCCATACTGGTGCATTGGTTTATTGGCTAGAGGGAGCATGTGCTTGTTACCGGTAAAAGTTAGAGGTCTAAGCCTCGTCCCGTGTCCCCCTGCGAGTAGAAGACCTTTCATGATTCTATTCTCAACCTTTCATCTTTTTAGATTATCTACGATTCCGGAAAAACTTGAAATATTAATCGAGTTTCCAAGGCGTGGGATGAAGCATTTTCTCGTCAGCGATGGGCTTCCACCACCACTGATTTTCAATATACCAGTCTACCGTTCTTTCTAAGGCAGTTACGAATTCATATTTTGGTTCCCATCCTAGTTTCACTCTTATTTTAGATGAATCGAGGCTATATCTCTTATCGTGTCCAGGGCGATCCTCGACGTATTCTATCGTCTTTTCTGGTTTATCTAGGTAATCAAGAATTTTTGTTACGATATTTATTACAGATTGCTCTGAGCCCGAAGAGATGTTATAGATATCTCCTGATCTTCCCCTTTCCAAGACATAATGTATTGCTTCGCAATGATCTAATACATAAATCCAATCTCTCACGTTTGTACCTGTGCCGTATACTGGTATATTCATATTTTTTATTGCTCTTATGATGGTTTTGGGGATCAATTTCTCGGGTAACTGGTGGGGGCCAAAGTTGTTGGTGCATCTGGTTATCGTTATGTCTAATCCATAGGTTGTGTTGTAAGCTTTACATAGCATATCTGCCGCAGCTTTGGTTGCTGAGTAGGGATTTGATGGTTCTAGAATGTCTTTTTCGGTGAAAGACCCATCGTCTATTGTTCCATAAACCTCGTCTGTGGAAACTTGGACATGTTTTATTGATCGTTCCAGCTCTCTCTCAGCTTCCAGCAGTGAATAGGTTCCCATTATGTTGCTTTCTAGGAATGGCCTAGGGTCTGATATGCTTCTGTCTACATGAGTTTCGGCTGCAAAGTTCACTATAGCATCGACTTCTGCTATCACTTTATTCACGATGTTTGGGTCAGAAATATCGCCTTTAATGAAGGTGTATCTATCTTCTGCTTCTAGGTTTTTTAAGTTCGTAAGATTTGCCCCTATTCCGATCTTATCTATGTTCAATATTTCGTAGTTTGGATGAGTAGAGAGAGTGTATTTTATGAAGTTGCTTCCGATGAATCCGACTCCTCCTGTTATTAGCAATTTCACCCTAATGACCTCCTTCTAACGTTTCTAACCATATAATGGTTTTCTTGACTCCGCTTTTCAATGGGATTTTCGGATTCCAATCTATTAGTTCTTTTGCTTTCTTATATGACCCTACTTGATTTTTTATTCCACCGAATACTTTTGGATATTCTTTAAAATGTATCTTTGATTCGCTATTGGTTTCCTCGACTATGAGTTTTGCGAGTTGAAGGTTCGTTGTGGGGACACATGTTGCTAGGTTAATTGCCTCTCCTTTGGGGAGATTTACGGATTTCCATAGGCCTTGGATTATATCATCAATGTAAACATAGTCCCTTGTATCTGTGCCATCCCCGAACACAGTTAACGGCTTATTTTCAATGGCTTGGAAGTAGAAGGTGGGTATGACCTTGTTTAACTGCTGTCTTGGTCCATAGGGGTTGAAGAGTCTTACGATCTTTATGTCTAAACCGTAGGATTTGTAATATGTGAAACAGATCCTATCTAGAGCGGCTTTTGAGGCCGAGTATGGGTTTGAGGGTTTCAACTCATCAGTTTCATCGATAGGTGTGAGAGAGTCTCCGTAGATCTCGCAGCTACTGGGATATACGAGCTTAAGGTCGTATCTCCGGCATACCTCAAGCACGTTTAACGTGCCAATTATGTTCTCTTCTATGGTTGCTTTTGGCTTGAGCACGCTCTCTCCTGGTTTAGCTTCTGCCGCGAAATGATATACTGTGTCTGCTTCCTTCGCTACGTTTGATAATTGATCCTTATTGAAAATGTCGTATCCGTTGCTTCTAGAGTACCCGATCACACAAATTCCAGATTTTTCTAAAAAGTCTTTCATATTGCTTCCGATAAAGCCGGTATCTCCGGTCACTAGTGTCGTCAATTTTCAACCTTCTCTATTCAATGTATTCTAAAGTTGTTCATAAAATCTCTAAAGCAATCAGCCATGTAGCCCAGTTCTTCATCTCCTAATCCGGGGTGAATGCCTATAAAAAAGGTCCCTTCCATGATTGTGTCGCTGTTCTTCAGGTCTCCTACGATTCTATATTCTATATCTGAGTAAGCGGGTTGTTTCAAAATGTTACCAGCAAACAAGGGCCTTGTTGAAATTTTCTTCTTTTCGAGGAAGGATACGATATCAGCGCGTTTGAATGGAGCGCTTTCTTTTATTGTTAATGGAAATGCGAACCAGCATGGTTCGGCTTTTGGCAGAGATTTTGGGAGAATGAAGTAATTATCGAATTGCCTTAATTCATCGTATAACTTTGCGAAATTACTCTCTCTTCTATTAATAAAGTCTGGAAGTCGCTTCAATTGTTGTAAACCGATGGCCGCCTGCAAATCCAGAGGCTTGAGATTATATCCTATGTTTATGTAGGTATAACGTCTATCGTAATCAGGAATCAGTGTTCCTGAGAACCTTAGTGGACAATATGCGTTGGGATCAAGTACGATTTTACAAACTGGACAGACGCAAGCTCTTCCCCAATCTCTTAATGACCTGATGGTTAAAGACAGGGGCTCACTGTTTGTCACAACCGCTCCTCCCTCTCCCATTGTTATATGGTGAGCGGGGTAGAAGCTAAAAGTTCCAAGATCCCCAAAGGTGGAAACGTATTTTCCATCATACTTTGAGCCCAATGCGTCGCATGCATCCTCTATCACGAATAGGTTTTTTTCCTCTGCAAGCTCCATTATGACATCCATTTCGTTGGGATTGCCGAGTGTGTGAGGGATCATAACAAGTTTTGTCTTTTTTGATATGGCATTTCTCAGCTCAGATGCTTCAATATTGTAGGTTTTTGCGTTAACATCTATAAATACAGGTTTGAGACCGCAATTAATCAATGGATTAAGGGTAGTGGGAAAGGTCACCGCGGGAGTGATAACCTCACTTCCCTTTGAAATCTTGAGAGATTCTACCGCAAGAAGATTAGCAGAAGAACCGCTATTTGTTATCACACAGTATTCCGTTCCAAGAAACTCTGAAAATTGTTTCCCGAATTCTCTTGCGTTTTCTCCCAAGCCGAACCAACCTGAAAGTAAAGATTTCAGCGCTTCAAAGATTTCTTTGTGATCGAAGATTGCCCAAGCATAATGAATAACTGTCTCTCCTGGGATGAAAGTTTCATTTTCTTTTTTTTCGTCAAAAATCTCTTTTAAAATATCTAAGAGGAGAATTTCGTGCTTTTTGGAAACCATCTTCATCTCAGTTTCTCCTTCATATATAGACTTGCTTGTAGCCTAATTGATTTGGTTCCTATTACTTTGTAGCACGCGCTAGGGAGCCACCATTTAATGGAGCAAATCACCGTTTAAATATTTTGGCTGGGTATACGAGTGAATAAAGACTATCATAGGCGTGCGCATGTACTTAAAGTACCTTCGATAATTTTCATTCGATATTCGTAGGTATTTTCTTGTGTAAACTTTCTTGCTGTTTCAACGCCGTTTTCAATTAGTTTATTTAATAATTGTCTATCATTAAATAGTTTCTCAATTAATAATGCTAATTCGGTTGAATTATCCATAGTAAATAACATTCCATTGTTCTCGTTCGACAAGATATCGTTAAATGCATCAATATTTGATGCAATAATTGCTACTCCATTTGCTAATGCATCAAATAGAATACGAGGTTGTTCCCCACTTAAATTGGGTATTAAAATAACATCATATTCACGTAAAGTATTATAAAAAAGTGGACCATATGGAATGTAGCCAGCAAGTTTCACACAGTTATATAGATTATTTTTTTTAATTATTTGTAATATATTCTTTTCGAGGGGACCGCTACCTAGTATAGTTAATGTAACAGGTATTCTTTTTTTCTTAATCATTTCCATAGCTCTAATAGCAGTCAAAATACCTTTTTTAAAGCTCAAAGAAGATGCGTATATTATTTTAAATGTATCCTTTTTCGATCTCTCTATACGTCTTTCTCTTAGCTCTAGAATAGATATTATATCGACTTCCTTTATCCAAGAAGCATAAATCTTCCTAATTTTTTTCCAATGTCCATACCTTTTGTAAATAGCATTTCCGACAACAAGAGTGATATTGGAAATAAGTATGCAGAAATTCAGTAATAAAGAGGCAGACATCTTCAATAATATTAACATCATTCTCTTAGTTGTCTTTTGTTCTATAATCAGTTTAATTTCTAAATCTCTAATTGCATCCGCATCTATAACGAAGATACTTTTTTTGTTTTTAAAGAAGCTAAAGATTAAAGCGATTATACCTATAAACGGATAAAGAGTCGCTCCGCAGTGTACCACGTCACTACCTGAAACATATTTGTTGAGTCTACTTAAAATTTGAGGAATAACTGATAAGAACTCATGATAATTAGAAAAAGAGGGCAATGGTTGAAAGCCAAGTATTGAGAGCTCTTCATTCTTAAAAGAAGTAGGATTTCTTATCATGTGAAGTGGGCTCAATGGTGCAACCACGGAAACCTTAGCAATATTATTTAAAGCCTGTATAATTGCTTTAAGATCCCAATACCAGAGTACATCGGTAAAATATTCGCCATACCGGTATGAATAGGGAATATGAGTGAAAATCGTATATTTAATTAACATTACCTTTGAATCCTTGAGAATTTAAAGAGACAAGGCTAACTCCGTCATATATTCCTTTATAAAAGGTTTTTAGTAGCTTTCTGTTTTTCTGTTTAAATATTATCGATGCAGTTGTTAATATGGTATTAAATGAAAAAAAGTATATCAAGAATGATAGGAATTGCATTTTAGTCGCATGTTTTTTCATGAATAAGAAAAGATTTCTAGTCATGTAATATAAAGTAAAGCCTTCAATTTTTCTTGAAGTAGATCCTATTTTATGCCAAATCTTCGCTTTAGGCACAACGATGACGCTGTATCCTATCTTTTTAGCTCTGAAACACCAATCTGTTTCCTCATAGTAGCAGAAATATCTTTTATCTAACAAACCTATTTTTTCAATTACTTCCCTTTTTACTAGAATCGCGGCGCCTGATACGTAATCTACTATTTTTATATCTTCAAACTGGCCTCTATCTATTTGATTATACCCAATACTTGAAGATCTACTAGTCCAAAGATTAATTTTTGCACCTACTGAATTGATCTTATTGGGTTCATGATAGAAATAGATTTTTGGTCCCAAAACTCCTACTTTCTTATCCATATCTGCCCACTTTATCATTTCATCCAGAAAACGTTTATCCACCGTAGTGTCATTGTTTAATAGTAAAATATAATCAGTTCCCCGTTTCAGAGCGTACCTCATACCAACGTTATTTCCCTCGGCAAAGCCGAGATTCTTCGGGTTCTCAATAAGAGTAATATTAGGATATTTTAATCTAAATACCTCTTGCGATCCATCGGTTGAACCATTATCTACAATTAATGTTTCATAGTTTGGATAGGTTAGATTCCTGACTGATTCAAGGCATTCAATTGTATCTTCCTTTCCATTCCAGTTCAGAATTATAATAGTAACTTTCGTGCGCGCGTCAATTACTGAACTATGAGACGTTATTTGTTATCCCTGATTAGCACTCTATAAAAATCTCTTACATATTCTTACTATTGATTTTCCTATATTCTGCCAGTAATATATTAATAATCCTTTAAATCCAAATAATTTATTTAAACAATATTTTCTACACCAATTTATATGTTCTTCTAATTCTTCATCTTCCATGCGACCAGTTTCACTTTTTGTATGAATGATTCTGGCGAAAGGTGTTATAAACAAACTATTAGGATATTTTTGAAAAATAGAATGAGATAATAATATATCTTCATTAGCAGAAAACTTTGTAAGATTCTCATCAAATTTAAATTCATTAAAAACATTCCTTTTTAAAGCCATATTACCACCACACATCCACTCACAATTTATAATCTTTGAAAGCGTAATAGGATACTCTGTGAATTTACAACTATTTTTAGAATAGTGACCTTTATAAAATATTTTAGCAAGTAACAGATGAATAAAATTTATGATTTTATTATATTCTATCTTATTGATTATCCAGCCTTGAACACCAAGTGCATGGGAATTATCTTTAAATACCTCAAAGATTTTTTCAATAAATTCCTCATAAAGAATCATATCACTATCCAAAAATAAAATAATATCACCAATAGCATTTTCAACACCAACATTTCTCGCAACCGCAGCAGATTGATGCCTAGGATTTCTAAGATATTTAATATCAGTATTTATCTTTTCAAATTTTAACTCATATTTTTCACAAACAATTTTAATAGTATCATTTGGAGTATGATCGTCGATAACAATAACTTCAACAGGAGTAATAGTCTGACTTAAAATACTATCAAAAAGCTCAGATAATTCAACACATCTATAATAGGTAGGTACAACTATCGATATTTTTGAATGCAGGCACATAGTATATGATTTATTCATGTAAAGCTGACCCATAAATAAAGTGATCTATAGGTCTCTATCCGTTGATACTTATATAGTAGAAAATCAAGTTTCTGTTTTACTCCTTTCTTTGCTGCTTTGAATGTGAATGGACTTTCCCATTTTTCGTTCTCGATCAAGAAGACCTGTTCTTCATATATCAATGATCCATTAAAAATAACTTCTAAACGATATGTAACGTTTTTATATTCGTGGTTCACAATGCCAATTATCACTTCTCCTTCATCTCCAATTTTCAGATCTGTAGGATAGTTGGATGCTGTACCATTCGAGCTGAGAATGTAGAACTCAGTGAAAGTTTCACCTATCTTTGGTGTTACTAAAATATATATCAATATAGTAGACGAAGCAATAATAGAGGCGGCTAAAATGAAGGAAAGAATTTTGTCTATCACGCGTATTTTAATGGTGAATTTCTGAACCACCGTTGTCGTAAATCCTATTCTTATTTATTATTATGTTATTATAGAATATTGAATTTGTGAGTTCAACCGTTGTTCCATTTAATTCAGCCATAAAATATTTCAGATTTAAACTTCTAAGGTATACATATGATTCAGGAGGTATCTCTTTTGTTTCAGCGGAAAAAGTTTTAACCCTTCCAAATTCAAATTCAGATAGCACTAGCCATCCAACTTGATCACCATATATAGGATAAGAATCGGTTATATCGACTATCCACTTAGCGGCATGAACTTCTTTATCATTGAATCTTGAGAAATCCATAGTTTTATCTAATGCGAATGATGTTGGATTGTCTTTTGCGATTTCAAATATAAACCCAGAAGTAAACAATAAGAAGATAGCGAAGAATACAGACAACAATGTCCATGAGCCTTTAATACTCTCCTCACCCAGTCTCATTCCCAAAACTCCCTTTATTCCATTGAATGTTGTTATTCCGCCTATTGCACAAAATGGCGCTAGGAAAAACATCGTAATATGATACAACCTTGAAGCGCTTAGGTTACTTGCGTAATAAGGGATAGCTATTCCAGCGAGGCACAAAGAGAAATTGACTAAGGCAAATGCCTTATATTCGTCTCCAAACTTCACATTAATTATATTAAGGGATGATTTAAGAATGCCAACTACTATGAAAAAAAGAGATAAAAGATGAAATATTTTATTGACTGTTCGTAGCGGTGAGGCGCTTTTCATTAGAATAATTTTTAAACCTTGGGCCGTCTCTGGATTTAAAAAATCGGTGAATAAGTTACTTGCGATTTGATTAACTATGTGTACAATTGAATAGAATGCATATGAGCTAGAAACATATATGTACCAAGCTATTGTAAATATAATAAATAATAAAACAAATCCTGAACTAATGTTTCTCTTTTTTAGACCATTATTCATAGATTTACTAAATCTACAATAAATAGTGGCTTTTATTTCTTGTATCGTTTGGTTCTCAATTAAAAACAATATTGGATATACTGAGATAAGAGAGAACATATAGATGTAAGATAGTCCATAGTGGGAGACCGCTAGAGAAAAACCGAAGATGATGTATAGGATTGATCGTTTAGATTCATTGATTCTCTTGTCTACCATAAGTAAAATTAATAAAACTAGAAATAACTCAGCTATCTGTTGCCTTGCCAACTGAATCATCGATACGAAAAATACAGGAGCAGCCATAAAAAAGAAGGAGGAGAGGAAAGCTGTCTTATCATCTGTTTCTATTTGAAGGATTCGATATAAGCCAAGGGGTACTAATGAAAATAATAATGGGTAGATTATTTTGAAGACCCATATAAGGCTCAGATTACATATATTTGAGAAAATAGGTCCTAGCATTGTAATACTCAACATAGCATTAATATTGCTAGGAATCCCCGAATCCCAGAACGAATTTGTCTTTACCAAATTAGAAAAATAATATTCAATATGAATATCACTGCCCCACAAATGCATAGATATCAACGAAGTATGATATAAAAGAGATATAGAAATTACAAAAACAGCCAAAGAATATAAATTCTTTGAAATAAAGACATCCAACCCAATTAAAATAACTACCATTGCAACTATTATGATTAAAAACATTTGAAGAACGTTAATATTATAAAAATTAAATAAGTAAGTCCCAAATACGCTCAAAAAGGGAATTAATAATAAAAATAGTACCGGTGAACATAATATATTTTCAAAATTAATAAAAATCGGATTAGAGAAGTCCTTATCTCTTACATAGCTTAGAACACACAATACAAACACAAATATACTAATTGTTATGATGAAAGACAAACTAGAAAGCGGTTTAGAAATGCCGAAAAAAGGATAGACCACGTTCATAAATAATCCAGTGAACATTAAAGTTGAGATACTCAATCCAACTGTATATAATATTGTTTCAATATTTCCGAGTTTGTGTAGTTTAAGAACTCTCAGAATAAGAATTCCGGGAACAAAAGTTAGGTAGACAAATCCAATAAATTGTCTTATGATCGGAATTTGAAAGCCTACAGAATCTAAGGCCATTGTACTCAATATCGTAAATTGAATGGCTAAGATTACCTTGAGAAACTTGCTGAATCTCCAATCGTTCATTTGGAAAGGACTATTTATTTCCATTGTTCTTCCTAAACAATATTAAAAATTTGTATATATTGATCTGCAACCTTTTCCCAGCTATCTGCGCGTTTTAATTTTTTCTTATTGATGCCAGCACTAAGAAAGTTAATAATTTTTTTTGCACTTGGATTATAAGAATCTATGAGCAATCCATCAACTATTCCAGATTTTATCATCCATCTGTGAGCGGGGATATCGGATAAAATTAATGAAAGATTGAATGATGAGGCCTCTAGCACGGTTAATGGAAGCCCCTCATAGCATGAAAGCGAAATAAACGCGTCAGCTGCAAATAGAAGAAGTGGAATCTTTTTATGGGGAACATATCCTAAAAGATTTACATTGCTCTGATTCCTAGCTTTTTTTATTAATTTTTCAAAAAGATTTCCTGTACCTGCAATAATTAGTTGAATATCTGGTTTAATATAGCTAATAATCTTAAACAAATCTATTAAAAGTAAAGTTTGTTTTACTTCTGTAATACGGCCAATATAAAGGAATAATTTTTCTTTTTCAGAAATTTGTAGCGAATATTTTTGCTGAAGGATTTCCCGTGCATGATCTTTATCAAATGTTCCATGATAGTCAATATCAAATCCATTAGGAATGATGTGAGGGTGGACAATCAATCCATTGCTATTAAGTTCATCAACAACAGACGAAGAAATTGCAGTTATTATCGCGTTTTTGTTATGTGAAAGTTGCTTTAAGAAGTGTTGTTCGATTTTAGTTCCTAAATAATAATATGGTAAGAGATTGCTTATACCGTGCTTTTTGTATGCTCTGTAGAATCCGTAGTATGTTGTGTGAAATGAGATAAATATTTTTTTAGCGCATAGAAGTTTCTTTATGTTTATTAATAAGGGTGAATGAAGCCATACAACATCATAGTCATTAAATACTTTTGATACGTAATTTGCTACTTTTTGCCAGAAAGGAATTAGACCAGCTAATCCAGGAAGAATAGTAAAACTGTTAGTTATGTTAATGTCAGCACCTCCTCGACTTAAAACATCAACGTTAATACCTTTTTTTAACAACTGGCCTCGAAGAGCATAAACTACATTTGCTATACCAGAACCATATGGTGGATATTCCGAAGATACTAAAAGGATATTCATTATAAAAATTCAAGCACGAGCGATAATTATCCTATTTTCTCATATATTTTTTCTGTTTTCTCTACTACATTATCCCAAGTATAGTATCTTTTTATTAATCTTCGTCCATTTCTTCCCATTTTTCTTCTAGTATTTTCATCATCTAGAAGATTCATAATTCTATTAACAAAAATTTTACTGTTTCCAGGTGGAACGAGAAAACCAGTTTCTTTATCTATAACAATTTCTGATGTTCCCCCAACGTCAGAGGCTACAACAGGAACCTCACTAGCTAGGGCTTCAATACAAACAGTAGGTAGCCCCTCCGAATATGAAGGCAGAAGGAGAACAGATGCTTTCGATAGCCATTCAAGTAATATCTCAGAATTAACTCTACCAAGAACTTTTAATCTTCCATTAAATGAAGGAATAGATGCTTCAAGATGTTTTCTAAGAGGACCATCTCCAATAACTATGAATACTACTTGAGGGTTTTCTTCTATTACGAGCTTAGCAATTTTTAAAAGGTCTCCTATTCCCTTCCTAGGTATAAGGCTTCCAATAAATAATACGTAAGAAATATTATTTGGTAGATTATTTTTTTTAGTAATATTAAATTTATTTAGATCAACCGCATTAGGTAACCACTCAAAAAGATCATCATCTATTTGAAAAATATCTTGGGAAAGCTTGATATCACGTTTTGATACAGAGGCAATTAGATTAGCTGAATTAAACATCAATTTACCTATTGTTTTGTCATATATGTTTTTCATTACTGTATATTCTAAACGAGTTAAAATATTTCCCTTAGGTGGAACAGCTTCAATTCCTCCATGTAAATGTAATAATAAGGGTAGTTGATTGATTTTTTTAGCTAATGCTGCTTGATTGCTTGTTAAGAATATATAGGAATGAGCGTGAATTACATCTGCCTCTATATTTAGGAGTTTATTAAGTATGAAGGTTATTCGATTAGTTGAAATGGTTCCAAAATAAGGACATCTATGAACCGTGAATCCATCTATAACCTCTTTAACCGGAAGGTTACTATAAAGTCTAGATGTAACAACATCGACCTGATGACCTCTTTCAGCTAAATGCTTAGAAAGTTGATAGCAGTAATTTCCCACGCCATCGTAACGTGGAGGAAATGAGTGTACTACTTGAACTATTTTCAAAATTATGCCTCTATGATTGTTCTTAAGATTATGATACTTATTTTAAAGAAGTGTCTAAACATGTTTTTTCTAGAATTACCCTTTATGCGTCCTTTTATGTCCACAGGCACTTCAACAACATTAATTCCTTTCTTAAGGGCTTGCATTATTATCTCAGCACCACAGTACTGAGCTTCTTTAAGCTCCAATTTATTAATTGCACCAACTGTTAATGCTCTAAATCCACATGTCAAATCTGTTATTTTGTATCCCATCAATCGAACAATTGCAGAGAAAAATTTTATACCCATTAACTTTATTTTGGGGATACCCTCGCATGAACCTAGGAAACGCGATCCTGATACAAGCTCTGCTTTCCCTGAAATTATCGGTTCAAGTAGTTTAGGTATATCCTTTGGATCATGTTGTCCATCAGCGTCTAAAATTATTACTATATCAGCTTTATTTTCAAGGGCATATTTGAAACCAGTTATAATTGCTCTCCCTTGTCCTTCGTTATGTTGATGATTTAGGATAATAGCTCCAGCATCCTTTGCTCTCTCAACCGTTTTATCTGTACTACCGTCATCGATCACTAAAACTCGGTTTGAATATTTTCTTGCACCATGAACCACATCAAATACTGTAGCATGTTCATTAAATGCAGGAATTATAGAGATTATTTTGAGATCAATCATTAAAGTCATAGCTAAATTCTTTCTTCTATGATTCTATCAATGGTTTTACTAGGATCAATAAGGATTTTTAGGCCTAGGAAATCTTCCGTCTTTTTAATATTCAATTTAAGTGAAGCCTTATCATCTGGAGTGTATAACATTGGAGTATCCTTATCGACTATTTCAATTTCAGGTCTTATCTTATCTTTACTTTTTCTAATTATTGACGACCTAATAATTTCAGCCAGTTCCACTATTGTTATTGGATTCGGCCAACAGACATTAACTATAGAATTGTCCTCTCCGTCAACTTTATTTCTAATGATTTTATTCATGAATAAATCAAATGCCTTGCAGATATCATTGATATCAACATATAACATTGGTCTGTACATGCTATGTTTATATGGAGTTATAGATTCACCTCTTAGACCTCTGGTAATAAATATGTTTGCAGCCGTCTTTTCAGGCATTCTCTTACCCAGAACAGTTCCCATACGAATAATTCCAAAATCCTTTTCCGACATTTTGTTATAATATCTGAAAATGCCCTCCTGAACCATCTTGCAGAGGACATAAAGCCGGGCTCTATTCTCAACTCGGTCTGGTCTATAGCCAAACTCCTCATCTATGATATCTGTATATTTTCCTTCTCCGTAGACATGCCACGATCCGGCTAATATAATTCCTTTTATGCGCGATATCTCATCTACGGCCTTACATATATTCTGGGTGCCTAGGATATTCACTTCATAACCAAGTTTTTTCTCATCATTTATTTTGGGAATTTGAATGATACCCGTATGAATGACAAAATCAATATCTCTAAGGCATTTGAATACATCATTATAGTTCCTAATATCGCATTTTTGATAGGAAACTTCTCCAATAAGTTCTTCTGGGAGAGGAGCAATATCTAAGACCTTGACTTTATTTGAACTTTTGAAATATCTTGCCAGGTTTGAACCAACGTAACCAGATCCTCCAATAATCCCGATACTAATTTTAGAAGACCGTGAGTTCATTTCCGAAAAATTACCTATTTGAATTCACGTGCGCTCGCGATTAGTTAGAGGACTTCTAGGGCCTTGAATGAGACGATGAACGTGAACGAGATGAGCAGCGGCAGTATCCCTATGGTGAGGGCTCTCCCGAAGGCCACGAGGGCCTTCCTCGAGTCAGCTGATACCAGCTCCTTCAAGGCCAGCAGAAAGATCAGGAGGACGGTGGACATCGCGCCCAGAGTGGCTCCTGCGGATAACGTTGCTACCGTTATGGTGGTGGTCACCGTGGATATCAT